>CAYUDC010000155.1:0-4731 GCA_964443415.1 uncultured Chitinophaga sp.
CTAAAGTTCATTAGAAGCACAAAGCTCCAAGTTTGTACGTCAGCCCGCCTGACGCAAAACCCGTGTTAGTGCCAGTGCTTTTTTTATTTCGTCCAAAGATCAGTTTCATTGTCGTTCAAGCAAATTACAAAAATCTTGTGTTCGTCAATGTGAACTCCCTTGTTTTTCTTTTCTTTTAGAAACTCAAAAGTCTGGGCTTCCCTTTCAAAGTCTGTCTGATTAATTAGTTTGTCGAACTTCTGGTTTACTTGATTTGCTGTCCTGTTGCAGTATGCAATCCAATCTTCATTTTCCTGTCTTTCGTCTGGGTCGTAAGAGAGCCAATAAAGTTCACAAATTCCATCATTAAAAACATATTGAACTTGTCCACCTACAACTGCCATTGGAACTTGTCGAGCAGCCTCAACCACATTTTTGAAGTCCTGTTGTTTCCAACCAAATTCGTTTCCGCTTTCTATGGCTCTTTCTCTTATTTGTTTTGGAAGTCTGTATTCTTCTCTTTCAAGTCTTCCTAAATTCCAAGAGAACAGCACAAAGTCCGTTGCTGCTTCATACAATTTGTCAAAAGTCTTTGTTTTCTCACGGTCTTTGTCAAACCAACCAACTCTATAAGCGTTTTCGTGTTCTTCTATAAATGTCGCTGGTGAACATCTCTTGTCATAAGAAAACTGCAAGATTTTTTCACACAGTTCGGGTCTTTGTCTAAGGTAGGAAAGTAGGTCGTTTTGGTTGAAACTGAATTTTATGTCATTATTTCCACTAATAATATTGTCGAGCCAAGTTTTGTCACGAGCCAAAATCTCTCTTGCTTGTCGTTCTGTCAAACTACAAGCTGCTTCAAGTTCTATGTCTTTCGTGTCTGTCGTCATAGCATTGGCACTAACTTATTTCTTTACGCAACTCAGTTGCGTATAATTTCCTTAGGTGCGCAATCCATTTGATCCAATGGGCTTTGGATCTTCTTGCCTCCTTTGTGGGTAATATGGGTGTATATTTCGGTGGTTTTAATAGAGCTATGACCCAACAGCTCTTGGATATATCGAATATCTGTTCCTTTTTCCAATAGGTGGGTGGCGAAACTATGTCTTAAGGTATGCACGGTCGCAAAAGGATTTATTCCTGCATCTTTTACCGCTTTCCTCAGAATGGCCTGTACACTTCTTGCAGAATATATTCCACCATCCGCCCCTTCAATAAGCCAATATTTGGGCTGGTATTCCTTCAAATAGGTCTTTAATTGGGTAGTCATCTTATCAGCTAAGATAGTCATTCTATCTTTTTTTCCTTTACCCGAATGTATAAAAATTTCTTTTCTCTCAATATTTAAATCATCAATTCGCAATTGAATGAGCTCATTAAGCCGCAACCCTGCTGAATAAATCAACATAAGAATGGTTTTGTGTTTGGTATTGGCACATGCCTGAAACAACTTCACAACTTCTTCTTCCGAAAGTACACCTGGGAGTTTTTTGGGCTCTTTAGGTCGGAAGTCTTTCCAGTTGACATTAAGATTCGTAAAGTGCTCAACATAAAACTTAATTGAATTGATATAGCTGTTTTGAGTTGCCTCGCTCCATTTTTTTTCTTTGAGTTGCGTTAGTACAAAGAGTCGAATCTCTTCAGCATCCAAAGCGTTTAATTCCTTTTTTCGTGTCATGAAGAAATACTCTAGACAACTTTTGTAAGTCCTAATGGTATTTTGACTATACCTTTTTAGTGTAAGTTTTTCGATTAACTTCCAAATGGCTATTTTCTCTTCCTCTGCTAAATCTATCTTGGTAGGGAATTTCTCTTTTACAGTTTCAATTACCTGTTTTTCACTTTGAATAATGATTTCTAGATTAGCTAATTGGATTCGTAAATTCTGGTAGGCTTCTTTTTCGTAGGGCACTCTCCAACCTGTCTCTTTATGATAAGCCCATCCTTTGATATTTTTGATTAGCGAGGACAGTCTTTCTACATACCCCTCTGGTTTTATTCGAATCCAAGATTTGTTTTTCCAAACAATATGACTGAGAATAATTCGATTTGACATAGCGTGATATAATTATATCGCGCAATTTCTTTCTTATAAAATGACTAGTCGTAATTAAACGATTATAATCGTTTACAAACGAATTGTTTGGTTCAAACCGAAACCTTACTTGTGAAGGTATGCAGCATGATGGCTAAAGCAATTTTTCTTATTTGATTTTGCGATTTTCAATATCCTGTCTATTATCCCAAATGGATAAGATTTCTATTTGATTACCATTTACCTCATAAAATATAAGGTATACTTTCATGGGTATTACTCGTGTAATATTGTTAGATGTTATTCTTCCTATTTGTTCATGTTTAGATAGGATGAATAATAAACTTTCTAATTCATTTAATAATGATAAACTATACCTCGAATTCCCATTCCTTTGAATGTAGAAATCAAGTATGTTCGTTAACTGAAGTTTTGCTAATTCAGACCAAACTATTTCTTTTTCAGCCATTGCTTCAAATCATTCAACACCGCTTCATTTTTAATAAATGATCCATTCTTCACCTCAGAACGACCTTGTTCAAGGAGTAATTCTTGCTCGCTAGAGAGTTTATAATGGGATGGTTCTGATGAATTAATGATAGCTTGAAGTGTATTTAAAAAACCAACATCGTTTGTTTGATTGATTCTATGAATCAGGTTTTTCTTTAGTTCAGATGCATCATTCATAAGCCAACATTTTTAGTCAATCAAAAATAGCTAATTAATTTATAATTAGTTGTTTTAAGTGTTTAAATTTTCCTACAAATAAGATTCCTTCAACTTCAGCCCATAAAAAAAGCCCCGACTGGCGGGGCTTTTTTTATGACGCTTTACACATCTTATGCTCCTACTTGGGCACGAATGATATTTAAAGCTCCTCCTGCCTTGAACCACTCAATTTGTTGCTCATTGTAAGTATGGTTTACCTCAATGGTATCGCTCGTACCATCTTTATGGGTTAATACCAAACTCAATGGCTTATTAGGCGCAAAGCTGGTTAAGCCTAAGATATCAATGGTGTCGTCTTCTTGAAATTTGTCATAGTCTGCCTTGTCTGCAAACGTTAAGGCCAACATCCCTTGCTTCTTTAAGTTAGTCTCGTGGATACGGGCAAATGATTTTACCAATACCGCACGTACCCCTAAATGACGTGGCTCCATCGCTGCATGCTCGCGGCTCGATCCTTCGCCATAGTTCTCGTCACCCACCACAATAGAACCTATTCCTTGTGCTTTGTACTGACGTTGTACTTTAGGTACCGATTGGTATTCGCCGGTCAACTGATTTTTAACGCTGTCTGTTTTCTCGTTAAAGTAGTTAACCGCACCAATCAACATGTTATTAGAAATGTTATCTAAATGTCCGCGGTATTTTAACCATGGTCCAGCCATCGAAATATGGTCTGTGGTACATTTTCCTTTGGCTTTAATTAAGAGTTTCAAACCTTTTAAATCGGTACCTTCCCAAGCGGCAAATGGGTCTAACAATTGCAAACGATCAGAAGTAGGAGATACTGCTACCTGAACACCACTGCCATCTGCGGCTGGTGCTAAATATCCTGCATCTTCTACGGCAAAGCCTTTGTTTGGCAATTCATCGCCCACCGGTGGATCAAGTTTTACTTGCTCGCCTTTGTTGTTGGTTAAGGTATCGGTAATAGGGTTAAATGATAAATCTCCGGCAATGGCAATGGCTGCTACCATTTCTGGTGACGCCACAAATGCGTAAGTATTTGGGTTACCATCTGCACGCTTAGCAAAGTTTCTATTGAAAGAATGCACGATAGTGTTTTTCTCTGCTTTCTCTGCACCCACGCGATCCCACATCCCAATACATGGTCCGCATGCATTGGTAAAGATACTTGCGTTAAGGTCGGTAAAGGTTTTTAACAAACCATCTCTATCAGCTGTATATCTTACTTGTTCAGAGCCAGGGTTGATACCAAATTCTGCTTTCGTGCTCAATCCTTTTTCAATGGCTTGGCGCGCAATTGAAGCCGCTCTCGATAAGTCTTCATAAGAAGAGTTGGTACAAGAACCTATCAATCCCCATTCTACTTTTAATGGCCAGCCATTTTTAGCAGCAGCTTCTTTCATTTCAGCCACTGGCGTTGCCAAATCTGGCGTAAATGGTCCGTTTAAGTGCGGAGTAAGTTCGTCTAAATTAATTTCAATTACTTGGTCGAAGTAAGCACTTGGGTTGGCATACACTTCTGGGTCGCCAGTTAAATGCTCTCTGATGCCATTGGCTAAATCGGCCACTTCATTTCTGCCGGTGGCGCGTAAGTAGCGCTCCATGCTTTCGTCGTAACCAAAGGTAGAGGTGGTAGCACCTATCTCTGCACCCATGTTACAAATAGTACCTTTACCTGTACAGCTCATGCTGGTGGCACCATCGCCAAAATATTCTACAATAGCACCTGTTCCACCTTTTACGGTAAGGATACCAGCTACTTTTAAAATCACATCTTTAGGGGCGGTCCAGCCGTTTAATTTACCTGTAAGTTTAACACCTATCAGTTTTGGGAATTTAAGTTCCCATGGTAAACCTGCCATTACATCACAAGCATCTGCACCACCCACACCAATGGCCACCATTCCTAAACCACCAGCGTTAACTGTGTGAGAATCGGTACCAATCATCATGCCTCCGGGGAAGGCATAGTTTTCCAATACCACTTGGTGAATGATACCTGCACCTGGCTTCCAAAAGCCAAT
>CAYUDC010000156.1:0-1247 GCA_964443415.1 uncultured Chitinophaga sp.
CTGCTATCAACACAGGT
Organism: uncultured Chitinophaga sp.; assembly: GCA_964443415.1. Lineage (GTDB taxonomy): Bacteria > Bacteroidota > Bacteroidia > UKL13-3 > UKL13-3 > B1. The sequence goes on from CAYUDC010000156.1 coordinate 18, forward strand.
AAAAGTGTTTCGCTTTCAGACAAAATTGTGGTTTTTGAGTCTGATGATTGGGGTAGCATTAGAACCCCGAGTTTAGAAGCTGCAGAGGAAGTTAAAAAGTTGAGTGCTTATACCTCAGAGCCAGCCTATCTTGAGGTTGATACCTTGGAGAATGAGCAAGATTTGACAAATTTATTTGAACTATTATCTCTATATAAAGACTATAAAGGAAATCATCCTACTATTACGGCTAATTTTGTGATGGCCAATCCGCTTTTTGAAGAGATAAAAGCTTCCTCATTTAGTACTTACTATTATGAACCTTTTCCAGAAACCTATCAAAGGTATTTTGGGTCGAACCGAATCTTGGAAACCGTCAAAGAGGGAATGGCCTCTGGCTTATTCTATCCGCAGTTTCATGGCAGAGAACATGTAAATATACCTTTATGGCTAGAAGTACTAAAAGATAAAGATCCGGCTTTTTTAAAAGCATTCGACTACCAGTTTTTTGGAATTCAAACAGCTGCCTTGGAAAATCAAAAGCGAAATGTTCAAGTGAGTTTTGAACTTGATTCTTCTTCACCTTATTTAGAGCCGTGCATTACAGAAGGATTGAAACTATTTGAAACTATTTTTGGGTATCCATCTGCATCCTTTATTCCTAACAACTATGTTTGGGATCAACAAAATAATCATTTACTTAAAGCGCTAGGCGTGAAATATTTACAAGGTGTTAGAATTCAATCATCTCCTATCTACCAAGGGACTCGCCTTCAGAAAAAGCGATTTGCGGGCACCCTCGAAGAAGGTCTAATAAGTATTGTGCGGAATGGTATTTTTGAGCCAAGCTTTAGGCGAATAACCAAAGAGGAGACTTTGAAGAGGTGTCTTGATGAGATTGAAGTTGCCTTCCTTTTTAATCAACCTGCTGTTATTTCAACCCATAGGCTTAACTTTGTTTCAGGTTTAAGTGTAAAAAATAGAGACGAAAACTTACAAATATTCGAACATTTAATAAAAAAGATATTAAAGAAATGGCCGAGTGTGCAGTTTATGAACACAGAACAACTAGGTAAATTATATCAAAAATTAAGCTAATATGAAATTTATAAACAAGTACTTAAGAAATCTTTCTCCTTATAAAGTGGCTTCACATAAAGTATGGGAAGTGAGCTCCGAAGAACGTAAAAACATTTTAAAATTAGACTGGAATGAGGCAAGTATCCCGCCCTCACCAAAAGTGAAGGAAGC
>CAYUDC010000156.1:1347-4715 GCA_964443415.1 uncultured Chitinophaga sp.
CAAGGAGGCGTGGTTTATTTTTATGACTATAATGAAGACTTCTCGTTAAATGAAGAAGGTTTGATCCAAATGATTGATAGTACTTCTCCTTCAATGATTTATTTATGCAATCCTAACAATCCTTCTGGTAATTTATTGAGCGTTAGTTTTATTAGGCAGATACTTGATAAATGCAAAGATTCTGTAGTATTAGTGGATGAAGCATATTATGAGTTTAGCAAGCTAACCATGGCCCATTATGTCTTAAATTATGATAACCTTTTTGTTTCTCGTACCTTCTCTAAGGCATTTGCATTAGCCAATTTTAGAGCGGGATATTTGCTTTCTAATGAGAACAACATTCAGCAGGTTTCTAAACTTAGGAATGCTAAGAACTTTACCTCTTTTGCCCAAGTTGCGGTAAAGGCTGCCCTTGAAGACGTTGATTACATGAAGAACTATGTGGAGGAGGTTCTATTGGCAAGGGAATACTTTAAAAATGAATTGCAAACCATGCCATTTATAAAAAATGTGTTTGATAGCCATGGGAATTTCTTGTTGGTAGAATTTAGCAGTTTTGAAGTGAAAATGAAGTTGTTTAATCAACTATCTAACCATAATATCTTTGTTAGAAATTTAACCCACAGCAAACATTTGATTAATTGTTTAAGAATTACTGTTGGAACCAAATCACAAATGGAACGTGTAGCCAAGATACTACATACAAGTTTGATATGATTGTAGCGATATTTGACTTTTGTGAAACACTTATACAATATCAAACAGCTGATAAATTTATAGATTTTGTTTTAGCCAATAGAAAGGTCAAAAGACATACTTGGCCTTTTATTTCTAAAATCTTAAGGAATAGATATCTGAGTATTTTTATGGGTAAGTTTTTTCCGAAGTTGAATTTTGGAAAAAGAATGAAATTACTTTCTCTGAGGGGGGTAGGAGAAGAGGAACTATTTTCTTTAGCAAGGTTATATGCCCTTGAAATCAATAATGATATAATACCCGAATTAATTGAAAAGCTACATTGGCACAAAGCTAATGGGCATTGTTTGGTATTAATCTCTGGGGGGTATGAGCCCTACTTAAATGAATTTAAGCATATCATGGCTTTTGATTATATATTAGGGTCGAGAATTGAAATAAAAAACCATAAAGTAAGCGGATTTATGGAAGGTGAAGACTGTATGTTTGGCGAAAAGGTAGAAAGGTTTAAAAACCTTATTAAAGAACATAAATTGGAGGTTAATCAAACTTATTGTTATACAGATAGCATTACAGATTTACCCATCTTAGAACATGTCACATATCCGGTTGCAGTTTCTAAGAGATATTCTCAAGGTTGGGCAGAAAAAAGAAATTTCGAACAAATAATTTGGCAATGAAGATTGAAGATTTAAAATACCAGAATGGTATATTTTTTTACCTGGTTTTGTTTGCGTATAAAACCTATCGATTTATAAGGTATAATCGCTTTTCGGACGAGGTGTATTTAAAGAGAAAATTCCCCAAAGCACAGGATTATGAACTAAACCTAGAAGAACCTAGGTCACTAAACGAAAAAATCCAGTGGCTTAAAATTCATGACAGAAGGGACATTAATACCATCTTAGCCGACAAGTATGGAGTTAGAGATTATATAAAGCGTGAATTTGGTGAGGAATATTTGATTCCATTGGTATTGGTTACTCATAACCCTAAGGAAATAATTCCGGAAAACCTGCCAGATTATCCATTTATTGTAAAGTGTAACCATGATTCTGGACATTACCAAATTGTGCGTGATAAATCGACAATTGATTGGAAAAAATTACAAGTGGATTTAAAATGGTGGATGTCTTTTAACTATTATTTTTTGGATAGGGAATGGCAGTATAAGAACATGGTTCCAAAAATTATTGTTGAGAAATTATTGTTTGATAAAAACGGTAAAATCCCAAATGATTACAAGTTGCATTGTATGAATGGGAAAGTAGAGTTTGTATATGTTTCGGTTGACCGCGAAGGCAAGAATAAACGCAACATATATGATAGAGAATGGCAACCACTTCCTTTTGTTTTTGCTGGAAAAGAAAAAATAAAAAAAGGTGCTATAAGAGGAGAAGAAATTGATCCACCTGCAAGCTATCAGCAGATGTTGGCATTTGCCGAGAAAATTGCCAAGTTGTATGATTATGTTAGGGTTGATTTTTATGATGTGGACGGTAAATTATACTTTGGCGAGGTAACCCATCATCATGGAGGCGGATTTGACCAAATCAGGCCTATTGAATGGGATTATAAACTTGGTGAGAAAATTACATTAACCAAACGCTCCTCTTAAATTGAAAAAGAACATTGTTTTAGTAATACCTTCTCTACAAGCCGGGGGAATGGAAAGGGTAATGACTGAAGTGGCCAATTACCTAGTAAAAAATCCTAATTATGATGTAAAGTTGGTTTTATATGGAATTACAAGAGAGGTCTTTTATGAGCTAGATTCAAGCATACCTATCATAAAGCCGAGTTTTGAATTTAATAACCAAAGAAGATTTCTTAGTACGATTAAAACATTATGGTTTTTACGTAAGACATTAAAGAAATTGGGGCCAGATAGGGTTTTAAGCTTTGGGGAATTATGGAATAATTTTGTGATGTTAGCCGCATTAGGAACCGGAGTCAAGGTAGTTCTTTCTGACCGTTCGCAACCAGATAAAACTTTAGGAAGTTTTCATGAGCGTTTAAGGAAGTTTCTTTATCCAAAGTCTTATGGAATTATTGCCCAAACTACAAAGGCTTTTGAGATATACACAAGGCTTTACCATCATAAGAATATAAAGGTTATTGGGAATCCAATTCGAGAAATACAGCCAAAAGAGAGCATTAAAAAAGAAAATATTATTGTATCAGTTGGAAGGTTAATTAAATCAAAAAATCATGATGCATTAATTAAGATTTTCGCAAAATTACAACGAGCAGAAGATTGGAAATTAATTATTGTGGGTTATGATCATTTGAAACAGAAAAATCAAGTATTATTGGAGGCCCTCGCCAAAGAATTAGGGGTGGAAGACCGAGTAATTTTTGCCGGAAAGCAAAAGGATGTGGAGTCATACTATTTACGAAGTAAGATTTTTGCCTTTACCTCTAGTTCGGAAGGCTTTCCCAACGTCTTGGGTGAGGCTATGTCTGCTGGTCTTCCCGTAATTTCTTATGATTGTGTAGCAGGGCCTTCGGATTTAATAGACAATCAAGTGAATGGTTTTTTAATTCCTTTATTTGACGACGAACTATATTTGGAAAAATTACAAGCCATGATTGATAATCCACCCCTACTCGAACAAATGTCGGTTCAGTCCCTTAGAAAAATTAAGGAGTTTACGCCGGAGAGTATTTGT
>CAYUDC010000157.1:0-4628 GCA_964443415.1 uncultured Chitinophaga sp.
TATACTGCCAAAGTATATGCCCGCGATGCAGCGCTTTCGGCTCAAACCCGCGCCATAGGCATGCGTGCCATTTGCAGCAATGCCCAAAGCGAACTCATCCCCGGCTTGTTTGCCAATATCCAACTCAACTTTCCTTCGGATGCCCAAGCGCATTTAATTCCTACCCAATCTGTGATTCCGGTACTCAAGGGACAAAAGGTATTTGTGGTGCGTGGCGACTCTGCCATGGAGGTGAAAATTAAAACCGGCTTTCGGTCAGAAGACAAAATTGAGGTTACCGAAGGCCTTGGCATTGGCGACCAAGTAATAGTAGATGGTATCATGTATGTTAAACAAGGTGCCAAGGTGAGCATCAGCAAAGGGAAATAAGCATGAGTTTAGCCAGTACCAGTATCAATAGGCCCGTGTTGGCCATTGTGCTCTCTATCTTAATTATTTTGTTTGGGGTTATCTCTTTTAACTTTCTTGGCGTAAGAGAATTTCCCAGCATAGACCCTCCTATTATTACGGTTCGAACCAACTATACTGGTGCCAACCCCGATATCATCGAATCGCAAATTACCGAGCCGCTAGAAAAAGCCATCAATGGCATTGCCGGTATACGCTCTATCTCTTCTAGCAGCAACCAAGGCAGTAGCATCATTACGGTGGAGTTTACGCTTGGGTCAGACCTAGAAGAAGCTGCCAATGATGTGCGCGACAAAGTTTCGCAAAGTATTAGGCAATTGCCGCAAGACATAGATGCCCCGCCTGTGGTAAGCAAGGCCGATGCCAACTCGGATGCCATTGTATCACTTACCCTGCAAAGCGATACCCGCTCTAAACTAGAGCTAAACGACTATGCAGAAAATGTGGTGATGGAACGTTTGCAAACCATTCCGGGTGTAAGCAGCATCCAGATTTGGGGGCAAAAACGCTATGCCATGCGCTTGTGGTTAGACCCCGCCAAACTCAGCGCCTATGGCCTTACGCCGCTAGATGTGCGTAGCATCCTAGAAAGAGAGAATGTAGAACTGCCGGGTGGCAAACTCTCTGGCGACAATACCGAACTCAGCATTAAAACCCTTGGCAGGTTTTCTACCGAAGCAGAGTTTAACCAAATTATCCTTAAAACAGAGGGCAACCAAACCGTGCGCCTTGGCGATGTTGGCCGAGCCGTATTAGGAGCCGAGAACGAAGAGACCATTCTTAAATCGTCGGGGGTTACCATGATAGGTTTAGGCTTGGTGCCACAGCCGGGTGCCAACTACATAGAAATTGCCGATGAGTTTTATAAGCGTTACGATCAGTTTAAAAACGAAGTTCCCAAAGACATTAAACTGGATATTGCCCTAGACAATACCCGCTTTGTGCGCACCTCTATTACCGAGGTAGCAGAAACCTTGCTCATTGCCTTTGTGTTGGTAGTGTTGATTATCTTTATCTTCTTTAGAGATTGGCTCATTGCCTTTAGGCCCTTGGTAGACATTCCGGTATCGCTTATTGGTGCCTTTTTTATCATGTACCTCGCAGGATTTTCTATCAATATCCTTACCCTTTTGGCCATTGTATTAGCCACCGGCTTGGTGGTAGACGATGGCATTGTGGTAACCGAAAACATCTTTAAAAAGATAGAAGCTGGCATGAGTCCACGCAAGGCCGCTATAGAAGGTACCAATGAAATTTTCTTTGCCGTTATTGCTACTTCCATTACCCTGGCTGTAGTGTTCTTACCCATTATCTTTATAGAAGGTTTTGTGGGACGATTGTTTAGAGAGTTTGGCGTGGTGGTGGCTGGGGCAGTGCTCATCTCTGCATTTGTATCGCTTACGCTTACACCCGTATTAAATGTGTACCTGCAACGCAAGGACAACAAACACACCAAGCTTTACCTAAGCACCGAACCTTATTTTGAGAAACTCAACCAAGGATATGCCAATAGTTTGAACCGATTTTTCGACAACAAATGGCTGGCTTGGCTGATGATAGGCCTTAGCATCATCATCATCTTTGTAGTAGGTGGCGCCTTGCCTTCTGAGCTTTCTCCGCTCGACGACCGCGGCTGGATGCGCCTAAGCGTTACTGCCCCAGAAGGTGCCTCTTTTGAGTATACCGACCGCTACATGGGCGAAATCTCTAAAGTGCTAGACGACTCGGTGCCCGAAAAACGCCTGACCCTAGAAGTTACCGCCCCAGGCTTTATTGGTAGCGGTGCCGCCAATACCGGCTTTGTGCGCATCATCCTTACCGAACAAGAACAACGCAAACGCTCGCAACAGCAAATTGCCAACCAGCTAGGCAAACAACTGAGTGGCATTAATGGCGTAAAGACCTTTGTGATACAAGACCAAACCATTAGCGGCAGCGGGGGCTCGCGCTCGGGGCTGCCTGTGCAGTTTATCTTGCAAAACCAAGACTTTGCTAAAATTAGAGACAAGCTGCCTAAGTTTTTAGAAGAGGCCAACAAGAGCGCTGTATTTATGGGGGTAGATGTAAACCTAAAGTTTAACCGCCCCGAGTTAGAAATTAAAATCGACCGTGAAAAGGCGCGTAACTTGGGCGTTTCGGTTCAAACCGTAGCCCAAACCTTACAACTGGCCTACGGCGGCGTGCGCTATGGCTACTTTAATATGAATGGCAAGCAATACCAAGTAATTGGCCAAGTAGACCGCGCTAACCGCGATGCGCCAGTAGACCTAAAATCTTTGTATGTGCGCAACGACAAAGGTGAACTTATTCAGCTCGACAATATTGTAACTGCCACCGAGCAAAGCAGCCCTCCGCAATTGTACCATTATAACCGCTATAAGGCGGCAACGGTGTCGGCCGGACTGGCACCGGGCAGAACCCTTGGCGAAGGCATAGACGAAATGAAACGCATTGGCAAAGTGGTTTTAGACGATAGCTTTACCACCGACCTGAGCGGCCCTTCGAGAGACTTTGCCGAAAGCTCTTCTAATACAATGTTTGCCTTTATCCTAGCCTTGGTGCTTATCTACCTGGTATTGGCTGCGCAGTTTGAGAGTTTTGTAGACCCCATCATCATCATGTTTACTGTGCCATTGGCCTTGGCGGGTGCCTTGATTACGTTGTGGTACTTTGATCAAAGCATGAATATATTTAGTCAGATTGGCATTATTGTATTGCTAGGCCTGGTGACCAAAAACGGTATTTTAATCGTAGAGTTTGCCAACCAAAAACGCGAGCAGGGCCTCTCTAAGCTAGAGGCTGTAAAAGAAGCCGCGGTATCTAGGTTACGCCCTATTATGATGACCAGCTTAGCCACCATGTTGGGAGCCTTGCCAATTGCCCTAGCCTTGGGTGCAGGCGCCAAAAGCCGCGTGAGCATGGGCATGGTGATTATTGGAGGCTTGCTCTTCTCTGGATTTTTAACCTTATATGTAATTCCGGTGGTGTACCAGTTTTTCTCTGGCAAGAGAAAACATGCCCACGACCCAATGGAAGGAGACAACGCATGAAAAAACTAGCGATACTTATCTGCTTAAGTTTACTAAGCGGCATAGGTAAAACCCAAACCCTCTTAACTTTAAAAGATGCCCTTACCTTGGCCATAGAAAACAACTTTTCTATTGCCTTGGTGAAAAACGATTTAAACGCCGCCAAAATTAATAATAGCCTTGGTGCCGCGGGCATGTTGCCTAGCATTAATGGCGTGGTAAACCAAGACAATCAAGTTACCAATACGCGTCAGACTTTTTTAAATGGCAACGAGAACAACAGAGATGGGGCTAAATCGCGCTCGCTAAACGCGAGTGTAGAGATGAGCTGGACCCTCTTTAACGGCATGAAAATGTTTGCCACCAAAGCCAAGCTGGCAGAATATGAGGCCATGGGCGAGTTAAGGCTAAGGCAACAGATGGAGCAAGTGATGGCCCGCGTGAGCCGCGCCTACTATGAGGCAGCTTTGAGCAAACTGCAAGTGAGCACGGCCGAAAAGTTTTTAAGCCTTAGCAACAAACGTGTAGAAGTAGCTTTGGCCGCCTACCAAAATGGCAAAACTGCCCGCTCTGAATGGTTAAAAGCCAAGGTATATTATAATGCAGACCTTGCCAACCTTAAACGCCTGCAAACCCAATATGTAAATGCCAAACTCGGGTTGAACCAATGGATGGCCCAACCCCTAAGTTATGCTTTTGACGTGGCAGATAGCTTAGAACCGCAAAAGCCTCTGGTGTTAGAAAGTTTAAAAAATGAGGGCTTAAGTAATAACTTAGCCTTACAAATGGCCAAAGCCAATATAGAGGTGAGTGAGTTGCTTAGCAAAGAGATTATGGCAGAAAGGCTGCCGAGCCTGCAGCTAAGGAGCGGCTATAATTATAATACCTCTAACTCGGAGGCTGGGTTCTTGCAAAGTGCCCGCAACAATGGCTACCATTATGGCGCGGGCTTAAGTTGGAATTTATTTAACGGCAACGATGTAAACAGAAGAAGCAGCGTGGCGCGCATCGCTGAAAAAAGCAGTAACTTGGCATACAAAGACTCGCTTTTGCGATTTGAGTTAAGCTTGCAACAAGCTTATAATATTTATCAAACCAATTTAGAGTTATGGAATTTTGAGGAAGACAATTTAGAGCTGGCCTACCAAAACTACGACATAGCCCAAGCGCAATATGCCCAAGGCATCCTTA
>CAYUDC010000158.1:0-4506 GCA_964443415.1 uncultured Chitinophaga sp.
AAATACAGCAATAAATCGGGCTTAGGCAATTGCAGCTGAATGATGTTGAACAACTTGGCATACAACTCAAATTCATCTTCATCCAAATTTACCTTAGAAAACAAAAGGCATTTGGTGATGATATAATCACTAATTACATTTTCTAAAAAGAGGTCTTGCTCGGCAAGTTGTTTTTTTAGTTGGTTGAACCGAGCCGCCAAAAAACTCATTTCGAGCGGAAAAGCATAGCGTCTGGCATCTTTATAAAACTTTGGCAGAAACGAGTTGTCTTCAAATTCTTCTAAAATCAATCGGGTATTCCAATCGCGCGCAAGCATAGAGGCTAAGGTAGACTTGCCAGCACCGATATTGCCTTCTATGGCAATGTATGGATATGAATGTTTTGGAATCAAGCCTTCAAAAATGCAGCATTCTTTTGGTTAGCTGTTCAGATTTTTTCCACTTTTAAAGGGTCGGTACATAAGTGCAATAAATCGTTGATGCTGAGACCAAGCTTTGGATGAATGAGCTGAGGAGCAATTTCGTTGAGGGGCACCAAGGTAAACATACGTTCGTGCAAGTGAGGATGAGGTAAACTTAAACGAGGTTGATTGGAAATGATTTTATCAAAAAACAAGATGTCCAAATCTATGATTCTTGGTTCCCATTTGGTTTGTCTTATCCTGCCCATTTGGCTTTCGAGCAACAACAACTGCTCTAGCAGCTCCATGGGTTTTTGGTGGCAAGCAACTTCAATTACCTGGTTATAAAAAGCAGGTTGTTGGGTATTTCCCCAAGCAGCAGTTTTGTAAATGGAGGAAGCTTTTGTAATGGGTGAAATAAAATCGTCTATGCCATTTAGGGCCAATTCTAGTTGCAACAGTGGGTGGTTTTGGTTTGATCCGAGGAGGATATAAGCGGTAGACATCTTGTTGCAAACATACCAAAAGAAATAGCATCCTTTTCTGTAGATTTGAAGTCGATGAAAAATAAATTCCTAATAGCTTTATGCATAGCACTTTTTGTGTCATGCGAGCCTGATGCTACGGATGATCCAACAGCCGACATTTCGGTTGACTTTGTTGGTACTTGGGATAGAGACAGCGTAGTAGTTTACGAAATAGAAAGCAATGGAAACCGCACGCTCATAAGCGAAGAAGCCAATGTTGGGCGATATAAGTTTAACGCAGATAAAACTGGCGTGCTAAGCGTTACCGCTGGCGATTATGCCATTAACTGGAGCCATAACACCACCGCCAAAACCATGCTGATTTCTGAGGTAGATTGGGTAGGACAGGTTTACAATGTGCAAGCTAGTTCAGAAACTGTAGTGAGGTTGGTTGGAAAGAGAAATATTGGCGGAGGCCTGCAAGAAGAGAGAATTCTAAAATTAAGTAAGCAATAATCCTAAGATTATCCCACCACCAATTGCAAGGTGTTTTGTGTCTTTTGCTCTAATAATATGGGTCTTTCGCCTAATAGCTGTTGTACCTTTTCTTTGCTGTAATGGATGAGGGTTAACAGCTCTACATTTTCTGTAAGGGCTAAGTTATAGTCTTGCTGCAAGGCTTCTTTAAGACCTTCTATTTTTTCTGCCTCGTGGTCAACGCATACACTAAAGCTAATGGCCGAACTTTGCATCACATTGATGCGGATTTTATGCAAGGCAAAAACCCTAAACAAAACGCTTAAATTTTCTTCGGCAATAAAAGAAAAGTCTTTGGTGCTAAAACTCAATAACACCTGTTTGCCTTTGCTAATTAAGGTAGGCAAAGGGTGTTCAGGTTCTTTTTCGGCACCTACCACTGTTCCGGCGGCACCGGGGTCAACAAAAGATTTTACAAACAATGGAATATGCTTGCTTTGCAGTGGTTGAATGGTTTTTGGATGGATCACTGTAGCACCATAATAGGCCATTTCTATCGCTTTAGGATAGGTGATGCTGTCTATTTTTACTGCCTCCGGAAACTTCTTGGGATCTGCGTTCATCACCCCCGCTACGTCTTTCCAAATGGTAACATTAGCCGCATTTAAGCCGTAGGCAAAAATGGCTGCAGAATAATCCGAGCCTTCTCTGCCTAGCGTTACTGTAAAGTTATCTTGGTTTTTGCCAATAAATCCTTGGGTAACTACCATTTGCTTTTTCACGATAGGCATTAGTTTAGAGCCAATTAAATGCGAAGTTCTTTGCCAATTAACTTTGCCTTCTCTGTAAGTATTATCAGTACTGATGAAGTTTTGGGCGTCCATCCAGCGGTTTTTAACGCCTGCTTCATTCAAATAAGTGCTCAATATCCTCGACGAAAATATCTCTCCATAGCTAACTATTTGGTCGTATACCTGGTCGAACCCAAACTGCGGCTGTCCTTCAATTTCGCATTCAAGTTCAATAAATAAGTTTTCTATATCATCATAACCCCTATCTGTTTTGCCATTGAGCAAGTCTTTGATGATTTGGTCGTGAAATAGTTTTACTTCCTTATACTTTTCATACTTTGTGGGCTCGTTATGGTAATAGGCCATGGCCAGTTCTTCCAGAGCATTGGTGGTTTTGCCCATGGCGCTTACCACCACTAGAACTTCTTCCCCCCCAAACTCATTTAATATTTTTCCAACATTCTTAATTGCCTCGGCATTTTTAACCGAAGCTCCACCAAATTTAAATACACGCATAATTTTAAATGAGGCCGCAATTTATAAAAATGAACTTAAAACTTTAAATACTTGAAGGTTTAAGTATTTCTTATGGAATATTGATTATATTTTTGGACTCATAATTCGAAACTATGAAAGTTTATTTTACTCATTTTTTACGTCTATTGTTTTTCGGGCTGATCCTAGTGTTGGCTCAAACCGAAACTAAAGCCGACCATGTGGTGGGCTCAGACGTAGCCTACACTTGCCTTGGTTCTGGTAACTATAATCTTACTTTTAAACTATACAGAGATTGTCAAGGTATTCAGCTTTGCCCAGGTTGCCCCAATGGTTTAAGCCCTTCTTGTGCCATCAGTGTAGGTATAACTGGCGCTACCATTCCTGCCGGTGCCAATATCCCTCCACAATCTTGCACAGGGGTAAACTTTGGTAATACTTCTTTAACAGTGGTACCTGGTGTATCGGGCTTAGATGTTATTCAGCTGTGTGCCTTGTCTAGAACCATTTGTTCTAATTGCGGTACACGCACGCCTGGTACTTTTACACCAGGAATTGAAATTTATGTGTTTACTGGCATGGTAAACTTATCGGCAGTTCCAGCCAATTGTTGTTTGGTTAGAATTGGTTGGCAAACTTGTTGCCGTAACAATGCCATTACTACCCTTCAAAATCCAGCTTCTTTAGGTTTTTTTACAGAAACCCTCATTAACCGTTGTGCAACCCCTTGTAATAGCTCCCCAACCTTTACCAATGACGCGGTGGCTGTAGCTTGTGCTGGCCAAGAGTTTGCCTATAACCTAGGTGCCATCGACCCCGATGGTGATTCGTTAAGTTATCGTTTTGGTCAATCTTTGGTTGCCCCTGGTGCAGGCGCTCCATATGCCAGTCCGTATAGCCCAGCTGTACCTTTCCCATACCTTGGTATCCCTGGTCAATCTCCACCATTATTGCCACCCTTAGGAATATTTATCAACCCTATGTCGGGTGATATCCGATTTACCCCATTAGGCACCTTTGTGGCAAACCTTGTAGTGGAAGTGCTCCAATGGAAGCTGGTCAATGGCGTGTATACCCTCATGGGAGTAACCCGACGCGATATTCAGTTTTACTCGCAAGTCTGTGCCAACAATAATCCTCCAGTCATTAGAACCTATAAAGAAGATGGAACCCTTTCTACGCCTCAGCCAAATTTAGTGTATGGCGTTTGTGCGGGTCAACCTTTTTGCTTTATCATCTCTGCCTGGGATAATACCGCTGGTTGGGATACCACAGACATCAATTGGCCTCAGGTGGCTAGCGGTCCAGATCCTAATCCAATTTTTAGCACAGGAGGTACCATTACCCGATTGTTTAATCCCAATACCCGCGCTACCCTTGGGCCAAAGTTTGATAGTGTTAAATTCTGTTGGACGCCGCCCGCCTCTGTAGCACGTAACCTTCCCTATTATTTTGTCATCAATGCACGCGACCGCGCCTGCAATATTCCTGGTAGAACCACTCGTTCCTTTTCTATTGTGGTAAGGCCCATTCCTCAAGCCACTATTAATAAAATTAATAAGAATTGTGGGTTCTATGATTTTAGCTTTAACCAAACCAATACCGTACCTCTTAATACTTCATACACCAATATTCAGGTAGAAAATTCGCCTGCCTCTAACTCGTACACTGCCTATCCGGGTAGCACCGTTACCAATCATAAATTTATCAATGGTGGCTGGCATAAAATACGCCTTAACCTTACCACCACGGCCATTCCGCCCACCTTGCCCAATGGTTGTCCCAATGTTATTATAGACTCTGTGTTTATTCCACCTTCTGTAGACGTTACCGCCCGCGATACCTTTAACTGCTTTGGCACCCCAGTAACTGTAA
>CAYUDC010000159.1:0-4387 GCA_964443415.1 uncultured Chitinophaga sp.
CACTATCATCAGAAAAGTATGGCGGTGTGGTTTCATTAAAAACCCTCTGACCGGATATAAAACCGATGCAGAGGGTGTTTAACAATATGAACAACTTGAGTTGATGCATTTATTTTTTTGCAAGCAAAGCTTTTATTTTTTCTTCTAAGGCTAGTTCATCGCCTTCTACATAGCCGCTATGCTGGTAAACCACTTGACCATTTTGGTCTAGTAAAAAGGTATGTGGAATTTGAACAATGTTTAAGGCTCTTTGAAAGTCTTGGTTTACATCCATGATGATGTCGTACTCCCAACCTTGACCATCCACGTAAGGCTTAACTTTTTGAGTATTTCTAGCATTATCTGTATTTACGGCAACCACCACTAAGTCGTATTTATTCTTCCAATCGTCGTATAATTCGCTAATATTGTTTAGTTCTTTTTTGCAAGGTGAACACCAAGTGGCCCAAAAGCTAATGACAGTTATTTTGCCATTTTTAGAATAATCTGCCATATTTTTGGGTTTGCCATTCATGTCTTTTAATACGATAGATGGCATGGTTTGAGCGTCTTTTTGTGCGGAAACATTTCCTAAACTAAGGGCTCCGATAAAAAGGAAGAAAAGTAACTTTCTCATTTGGTTTAAATTGGTTTGCTAAAATAATTAAAATTGGAGAAACAACATACAAAAGAACAAATAAACCTGATAGCACTTTGGGCCTTCTGCGAAAGCGGCCTAGGCGGGGTTTTGCACGCCATCAAACTTCCTTTTACTGGATTTATAGTGGGTGGGTTTGCCTGTATCATTTTAATATTGTTGTCTGAACAGTTTAAACATAAACCATACCAAATTTTAAAAGCCACACTTTGGGTAATGGCCATTAAGTTTGCTGCTAGTCCGCAAGCCCCTTTTCCTGCCTACATAGCCGTTGGATTTCAAGGAATTTTAGCCTATTTGTTTCTGGGACTTTTGCCCAAAAATTTATTCGTTTGTATGGCATTCGCTTCTATTGCCTTGTTAGAGTCGGCTTTGCAAAAGTTCTTGCTCACCACTTTAATTTATGGTAAAAGCGTATGGCAGGCTTTAGATATGTTTGCGCAAAATCTCTTAAAAGACTTTAACTTATCCGAAGATTTTTCTTTAAGCTATTGGCTCATTGTGATATATAGCAGTATTTATTTTATCTGGGGTTTATTCTTGGGATATAAAGGAAATTTTCTTCCACATAGGCTCTATCAATTATCTAAAAGTTTGCCTCGGTTTGAACCAAAGGATGAAAAAATACCAACAAGCAGAAGCAACTTTAAGTTAAAGTGGATAGCCACTGTATTTACTTTGGTATTTATTGCCTTAACCTTTGGTGTGTTGCAAGGCAATGTGCACAAAGGGATATATGTTATGTTGCGCACCGTGGCAGTATTGATGGTATTTATGTTTGTGTTAAATCCATTGTTAAGGTATTTTCTTAGAAAGTTCTCAAAAGAGTTTGCACAAGAACATGCCTTTGGATTAATCAATGAACAGGTTTCAGAAATGGCCAAACAGGTTGATTTTATTTGGCAACAATCTAAAATAAAAAGCAACATATTTAGCAGGGTTTGGTATTTTATGGAATTGATGTTGGCCATCAGTTTATACCCCAATGAGCCAAAGTAATATTATCCTTATCAGCGACCCTGTGCGCTCTGGAAAAACTTCTAGATTGGCTAAATGGGCAATTGGCCAAAAAAATTTGTTTGCTTTGTTAATGCCAGACTTAGGTTCAAAAAGAGCCTTATACATTAGCAGCTTAAATAGTATTATACCTTTAGAGGTATATGCCAAAGACTATCCTGAAGAAGACTTATTTTTTATTGGCAGGTTTACATTTTTAAGACCATCATTTTTGTTGGGTCAAGAAAAACTCATGGAGGCATATGCTGATGCTAAATTAAACCTATTGATAGACGAGGTAGGAAAGCTAGAAATGAAGCAGCAAAATGGATTTGAGCCTGCCATCAGTAGAATAGTAAGTAATGAAGCAAACACCCTACAACAAAGAAAATGTTATTTAGTAGTACGGGATTATTTACTTGACGAGGCAAGGATGCATTATCAACTTGGCACAAGCAGTGTAATCAGCAGTAAGGAGCTAAACAAGGAGTTTGAAAGTGCCCCTACAGATTTTTGTTTGCTACTCTTATGCGGCGGCCAAGGCCGCCGCATGAATAAGCCCAAAGCCCTGCTAAACTATCATGGGCTACCACAATATCTATGGCTTAACAAGCTCGCAAATGCATTTGTAAATAAAGTAATCATCTCCTGCAAAAAAGAACAAGCCAATTGGTTTGATCCTAGCCTTGATCAAATACACGATGATATACACTACGAAAATGCAGGACCTCTGGGTGGCCTTTTAAGTTTGCTTGATACAAATATCAACCAAGCCATTATCATCATTGGTTGCGATTACCCTTATGTAACATCAGAATATATCCAATACTTAAAAGATGCAACCCAAACTTTTGGCTGTTCTGTTGCTTTAAGCAAAGGGGTGAATGAACTGCTCGAACCCATGCTTTGTTGTATTCACCCAAAAGACTTTAAAACCATTCAGGATTTATATCAACAGGAGCAAGTGAAATCTCTTTTAAAGATGCTTCAGTTTATAAACGCCATAAAAATAGTGGTAGAGCATCCCTCGCACCTTCAGAGCTTTGATACGCCAGAAGACTATCAAAGCTTTAAGCCACTTACTTAATTTACGATCAGCTTTTTCACCCAACTCTTATGGCCTTGTTGCACCTCGATGGTATAAAGTCCGGGCACTTCAAGAGCCATACTTTTTGTTTCGTTTGGTTCAACCCGAAACCCAATAATAAAGCTGCCCTTGATATCTCTGATGATCATTTCTGAAGATTCTTTGGCATGGATGGTAAAACTACTTCCAGCCATGCTCGGATTTGGATAAATACTGATGTTTTCGATGAATGTAGCTTTACCTATGCTGGTAGCCTCTTCTTTGGTAGAAAAGGTATCTGCTTGACCAAATTCTGCACAAGTAAAGGCATTGGTAATGGCTTTAACTCGCCATGCGTATGGCCAGGTTCCAAATAAATTTACCAGAGTGGTGGTATCATAAACCAGTGCGTCATAGTTTAGGAAATTCCAATCGCCAAACCTAGCAATTTGCACATGGTAGGCAAAGGCACCAGGCACACTTTTCCAAACCAACGGAACCTCTTGGGGCGGCAGATTTTTTTGATTGGATATAGGAAACATCAAAGCTGGAGGGGGTAAAGGCCTCACATCTGCAGTTAGCCTGCCGATGCTTCTTTGAGAAACGTCGAATCGCATGGCAGCCATTTGTTCTTCGCTAAACCTCGACTGGCAATTGTCTGAAGAGTAGCTCATATAGATGGAGCTGTCGGGCTTAAAAGGCTGACCTGTAGGGTCGATTAAATTCCAAGGCAAGGGGCAACTCCAACGTTGGCTTACATAATCTGCTTTGGTGTCACAAAAGCCATCTCCGGCAGTGCGGCAGTTGGATCCGTCTAAGCGCTCTGCATTTCCTGGGTTTGAGCCTCCCTCCCATCCATAAAAGGTATGAGGTAAGCCAAAGAAATGTCCTAATTCATGGGTTAGCGTAGTGGCATTGCTGCCTTGACAAGAATTTTTAACAAACACCACATCCACTCCCGGAAAATATACCCCACACCATTGCATGCCCGCGCCATGAAAAAATACATTTACTGCGCCAGCCATTTTATAATCCTCAGACCTAAACCAAATGGCATCCGAATTTCCTGCATATAATTCATTGTCATTGATATAAGAGATGCTGTCTGCAAAGTAGAACTGCAAACCAGAAGGTAAAAAATCTTGGTTAAGGTCGCAAAAAGCGCGCATTAAGGAGCTTACAGCATAATATCCTTTACCCTCGTTGTTTCCTATGATATGAAACTTTATAGGAACATAAGTGGTGGCAGCCGATTTTGCAGGCATCCCATTTGCGTCTAAACTTATTTGAAATTGCTTTAAACGACGCAGTTGCTCTGGCGACAAGGTAGTAGGGCAATTGCTATTTTGAGCAAAAGCCGAAATAGTTAAAAAACTATAACACAAGACAATAAGGTGCTTCATCATATATTTATCAAACATAAGACAAAGTTTTATGGTTTTTAGTTCAAAGGCTGCTTTTTTATCTAACATCCTTTTTTACATTTGCGCAGCAATTTAAAATCGCATTACAAACGATATGAAAAACATCACAGTGATAGGCTCAGGTACAATGGGCAACGGCATTGCTCACGTATTTGCCCAAAACAATTACAAAGTAAATTTAATTGACGTAAACGAAGCTCAATTAAAAAAAGCCATCGAAACCATTGGCAAAAACCTAGACAGAATGGTTAGCAAAGGCAGTAT
>CAYUDC010000160.1:0-4350 GCA_964443415.1 uncultured Chitinophaga sp.
TTGCCATGGATATGGAAATTATTTAAAAACAAAGATTTCAACTACCTACTTAAAATTACGGGGATTGCCTTGGTATTTTTTATCCCCTACTTCATAGGAAACATTCTTCTAAGCGGGTATTTACTTTACCCTTTCAACCAAATTGATTTATTTGAGGTAGATTGGAAAGTGCCAGCTTACTTTTTTGAATTAGATAAAGTAATACTCAAGAATTGGGCAAAAATTCCTGGACAGGATGTTTACCTCACTGCTCAATATCCGCTACAAAAATGGTTGCCAATTTGGTTTGCCAACTTAGACTTTCTAAACAAATCCTTATTGATTGTTTATCTTTTATCTCTCCCCTACTTAAGCTTTAGATTAATAAAGCACCCTAAACTCATTTGGGTTTGCCTATTTTTACTATTAGGCTATCTTACTATTTTTATCAACGGACCACATCCGCGGTTTTTATTTGCCTATATGGTGAGCACCATAGCATTTGCTTTGTATGCAACGCCCATTCGGTTCAACCCGAAACCAGCCTTGCAAACACTTTGGATACTCTTAATTGGAGTTGGTTTGCTATTAGCTTATACCCTCTTAAGAGATACGCCGTCGGAGTATGTTTACCTAAAACCAAAGCCGTATCCAAAAAACACCTTAGAACAAAAAGAAATTAAGGGTTTTAAATTTTATTATTCGCCTATAAATAATACCCTTTGGGACCAATTTCCGGCAAGTTATTATATGATAGATTCTGTCACTTTAAGAACCAATGATGTACGTGACGGATTTATGGTGGCAAGGAAAACGCCTTAAGTTATTTCTTTTTAAAATCGCCACGAGAAAAAGACTTCTCTATGAGGCAATACAACAAAATAAAGAAATACCTGCTGCCCATTTCTTTTATCTTAAGATTAGAAACACCATGCTTACGGTTGACCCAAATATTGGGTAACACAGAGTAGGTATACCCTCTAATAATGGCCTTTAAAGGAATTTCTACAGTAAGGTTAAAATGAGGCGAAAGAAATGGTTTAATGCCCTCTATGGTTTCTCTTTTATACAATTTAAATGCATTGGTAACATCGTTGTATTTAATACCAAAGAGCATCCTTACCAGATTATTAAACAATCGGTTGAGCCATAACTTATGAGGTGGGTAATCTACCACTTTGCCTCCCTTGCTCCATCGGGTACCAAAAACACAATCTGTTTTGTCTTGCAACATCTGTCTATAGAACCGCAACAAATCATCAGGAGAGTCACTTAAATCGGCCATCATAATAGCAACACACTCGCCAGAAAATCTTTCTAATCCGTAACGCACCGCATAACCAAAGCCATTAGGTCCGGCATTGGTATGCACCACCAAACTTGGAATTTGCAATTGTAAGCCAGCCAACACTTCAAGGGTATTGTCTTTAGAATTATCATTCACTACCAAAATTTCGTGAGGGATTTCAGCATCCTTTAATTTGGCATACAGCTGCAACAAGGTTTCGCTGATACTTTCAGACTCATTATAGGCAGGTATTACTACACTTAGCTTCACAATAAACTACAATGGCTTTTGAGCGATTAATAAAAACTGCTTACCCATAAAATTCCAGGCAAATGGTATCTTAAAGTAGGTGCGAACCAAAAAATCTGTTACTGGAATTTTACCTCTAAACGAAAGGGGTAAAAACTTTCCATGCACCTCTTTTACTTCAAAACCTGCACCATACAAATGCTCTGCAACACCTAATTCTGTAAGGATTACCGTATGGTCTGCAAAATCAAAATAGTTCTTAGCACAATATTTAAAATTAGGCCCCATGATCGCAATTTTACCACCTGGCTTTAGCACTGCAAACATGCGCGACAAGAAGGTTGCTACCTCATCTTGGCTATACAAATGCTCTAAAAAGTTTGAAACATAAACCCCTTCAAAATAATTTAGCGGCAAATCTGCCGTGAGGTTATTGCCAATCACCACTTTTACGTCCTTGTCAGCCATTTTGCGCGTGTGTTCGCCCATATCCACAGCCCAACGCTCGGCAACTGGCACCTGATTGATAAACTCACAATCGCCAGCGGCAGGATCGATAATAGATTTAGGATGACCCAATTTTGCCGAGATAAATTCGGCAATAATTTTCCAAGTTGATAGTTTTTTATTCCTATCCACACCTTGAAACCTGTATTCGTAAATTCTTTCGTAATTCATGTTAGTTGCAATCGTTTACTTTCATTCGTTCATCCATTTTATCGTGCATCTCGATAAGGGTTTGTTCAAGGTTAAATGTCCAATCCCAAGTTGGATAATGACTTTTGAACTTAGAAACATCACTGATGTACCATATATGGTCGCCAATTCTATTGGTTTCGCTATAGCTATAACTCATTTTTTTGCCAGAAATCTTTTCACACCATTCGATGGCTTCTAACATAGAACAATTGGCATGCCTTCCACCACCAGCATTGTAAACTTCTCCTGCACGCGGATTTTGATAGAAATGCCAAAACATATTTACCAAGTCGAAACTATGAATGTTGTCGCGAACCTGCTTACCTTGGTATCCAAATATGGTATAATGATTTCCGGTAATGGCACATTTCATTAAATAAGCAAGAAAACCGTGCAATTGAGCTCCAGAGTGGTTAGGCCCCGTTAAGCAACCTCCTCTAAAAATACCTGTTTTCATTCCAAAATAACGTCCATATTCTTGCACCATGATATCGGCAGCCACTTTACTTGCACCAAAAACACTATGCTTAGTTTGGTCTACACTCATACTTTCATCTATCCCAAATTGATAAAACGCATGGTCTTGAGAAATTTCCCAACGCTTTTCTAATTCTACCAATGGAAGATAATTAGGTGTATCACCATAAACTTTATTAGTGGACGTGAAAATAAACACAGCTTCGGGGCAATATAAACGCGTTAATTCTAACATGTTGAGCGTGCCAGTAGCGTTCACTCCAAAATCGGTGAGTGGTTCCTTAGCAGCCCAATCGTGGCTAGGTTGTGCTGCTGTATGTACAATAAGTGAAATGTCTTTACCGTACATGGCAAACACTTTTTCAAGTGCAGTATAATCTCTGATATCGGCGTCGTAGGATTTAAAGTTAGTAAATTTCTCTTCTAAGCGAGTCTTATTCCAAATGGTAGAACCATCCGCCCCAAAAAAGTAGGAACGCATGTTATTGTCAATTCCTATCACCATATCAAACTTTGCAGTAAAAAACTCTACCGACTCACCACCAATCAATCCGCTACTTCCAGTTACTAAAGCAATTTTCATGTTCTACTAATTCAAAATATTTTTTAATTGAGCTTCATTTTCCCTCAGCCAATCAAAGGTTTCAGAAACCAATTGTTTAACATCTCTTTTTGGGCTCCATTGGCTGCCACAAATACGATTGAGCTTACTACAATCGCTTAAATACAGTCTTACATCGGCACTGCGATTTTCGGTTACACTGCCAATTTCTATCTTATTACCTGTTACTTCTTGGCAAAGTACAGTAAGTTCTTGCAGGCTAAAACTAATATCTCTCCCCCCACCTACATTGATGGTTTGGTTATTAAATAAATCAAAATGTTGAATTTGAAATTGCACCAAATCCAACAAATCATCCACATGCAAAACATCACGCGTTTGCTTTCCAGTGCCACCATAACCAATATACGACAACTTTCCTTTGAAATAATGACGGGCTAACCACAACACCAAAACGCCTTGGTCTACCTTACCCATTTGCCATGGACCGCTCAAAACTCCACAACGATTAATGATGGTTTTTAAACCTTTTAGCTCGTTATATTCTGTGATTAAAAGTTCGGAGGCCAATTTAGTGGCGCCATAAAAACTTCTGCTTCCTTCTAAAGGAAAATCTTCTGAAACCCCCTTAGATGAGATACCTCTCAAAGGCTGTTCGTTTAGCCACTCAAACCTTGTTTGGGTTTCGGCAAAATGAGCCTCCTCTAGGTTTCGGATAGGATAAATTCGGCTAGTAGACAAAAAAATAAATGCTGCCTTGTTTTTTGCCGCAAATTCTAAGCAATTGGCCGTGCCCATTAAATTGGCTTGAACCAAAGGGGTGATAGGAGAATCTATGCCCGACAAAACACTTGGGTCGGCTGACGCATCAATAAGGATATCAATGCCTTCAATGCCTTCAAAATCCTCTGGATTACGAATATCTCCGTGTATAAACTGAATTTCATGGTCCTTTAACCTGCTTAAATTTAACTCCGAACCTCTACGCTTTAAATTATCAAAAGCAATTAGCTCCCAAGAGGGATTACTTTTTTTTAATCCAATGGCGAGGGTTGAACCCACAAATCCGGCCCCTCCGGTAATAAATATTCGTTTT
>CAYUDC010000161.1:0-4295 GCA_964443415.1 uncultured Chitinophaga sp.
GATTGGTTTGCAAATGCTTTATGAGACAGGCCTGCTTAAATTGTTTTTTCCTGAGCTACATGCCATGGCGGGCATTGATATTGTTCAAAACAAGGCTCATAAAGACAACTTTATTCATACCTTAAAAGTGGTAGATAATGTATGTAAAGAAACAGACAACCTTTGGTTACGTTGGGCAACTTTGCTGCACGACATAGGCAAACCTGCTACCAAGAGGTTTATTCCAGAACAAGGCGGTTGGACATTTCACGGACACGAAGACAAAGGTGCTCGGATGGTATCTAAAATCTTTAGGAACCTAAAGTTGCCTTTAAACGAAAAAATGAAATATGTAGAGAAGTTAGTTTCTCTGCATCATAGGCCTAAAGTACTGGCAGAAGATGGCGTGACAGATGCTGCCATTCGCAGGTTGATTGTGGATGCTGAAGATGATTTGGATGATTTATTTACCCTTTGTAGGGCAGATATGACCAGCAGGTTTCCAGAGAAAATTGCCTTGTATCGTTCTAACTTGCTAAAGGTTCAACACCTGGTGAAAGAGGTTGAAGAGCGCGATGCCTTGCGCAACTGGCAACCACCTATCAGCGGCGAAGACATCATGGCTTATTTTAACCTTGAGCCAAACAGAACGGTGGGGCTTATCAAAACCGAAATAAGGGAAGCCATTTTGGATGGAAAGATTAAAAATACCCGCGAAGAGGCCACTCAGCTTATGGATGAAATAGGGCAAAGATTGGGCTTAGTGAAACAATTTAATGGGGATGGTTGCTATAACGTTTGAATTAATACATGAAAAGATTTGATTATATCATTGTAGGTGGCGGCATTGTGGGCCTTGCCACTGCTTGGCAAATGCTCAAACGCAAGCCAGGATTAAAATTGGCCATTATAGAAAAAGAAACGGTATTGGCTGCCCATCAAACTGGGCATAATAGTGGCGTTATTCATAGTGGAATTTACTACAAACCTGGGAGTTTAAAAGCTAAGAATTGCATCGAAGGTTACAATATGCTCATAGATTTTTGTAATACCTATGAGGTACCTTACGAGTTATGCGGCAAATTAATTGTAGCCACCAGCGAAGCAGAAATACCAGAACTCGATAAACTTTACCAACGAGGTTTAGAAAACGGTTTGAACCGAATAAGTTTGATTACACAGGCTGAAGCCAATGAAGTGGAGCCTCATTTAAAGGTAGTAAAAGGCATTAGAGTGCCCTATACCGGTATCATAGATTACACAGAAGTTTGCTTAAAACTAGGCGAACTGGTAGTGTCGATGGGGGGTGAAATTTACCTAGGGCATAAAGTAGAAGACATTACTTTGTATAGTGATTATGCTGTGATAGCTACCCCTCAAAGAAATTTTGAAACTTCACGTTATATCAATTGTGCTGGACTGTATTGCGATAAAATAGCAGGTTTAACGCAGCCTAATATAGACACCAGAATCATTCCGTTTAGAGGTGAATACTTTATGTTAAAGCCCGAAAAACGCTTCTTAGTGAAACACCTGATTTACCCTGTGCCAGATCCTAACTTTCCATTTTTAGGGGTACACTTTACGCGCATGATGGGAGGAGGGATAGAGGCTGGACCCAATGCTGTGTTTGCTTTTAAAAGAGAAGGGTACCACATGTGGGATGTAGACTTACAAGAAATGTTTGAGTCTTTGGCATGGCCTGGCTTTAGAAAGGTGATGGCCAAGTATTATAAAACTGGTTTAGGAGAATTTTATCGTTCTTTTTCTAAAGCAGCATTCACCAAAGCTTTGCAAAAATTAGTGCCCGAAATACAGGAAGATGATTTGGTGCCAGCCGAAGCAGGAGTGAGGGCGCAAGCCTGTGATAAATTTGGAGGTTTATTGGATGATTTTAAAATTATTCATGAGAAGCATGCCATCCATATATTAAATGCACCTTCGCCAGCTGCCACCTCTAGTTTAAGTATTGGTTCAACCATTGCCCAAATGGCATTAAATGAGTAAAATATGTTTGTATCAGAATGTCAGATAAGGGTGCGTTATGCAGAAACAGACCAAATGGGTTATGTGTATTACGGAAACTATGCTCAATACTTCGAAGTAGCTAGGGTAGAGGCCCTGCGCCAAGTGGGTTTAAGTTATAAAATGTTTGAAGACAGTGGCACCATGATGCCTGTTTTACAACTTAATTGCAGGTATAAAAAGCCTGCAAAATACGACGATTTACTTACCATAAGAACCACCATAAAGGAAGTGCCTGGTACCAGAATTTTCTTTTTTTATGAGGTGTTTAATGAAGCGGGAACCCTATTGCATGAAGGCGAAACCACCTTGGTTTTTATTGATATGAAAACCAACAGACCAGTGAGTTGCCCAGATATGTTATTACAAAAACTTCTTCCTTTCTTTAAATCTTAATTTATGAAAGGACTGCATCATACAATTTCTAAACCGGCAAGGTGGCTTTACAAGAAGACCGCAGTGATGAGCATGCCCGGAAACAAAGAAGTGTCTGTATATGCTGTATTAGAGTTTTTTATACGAAACATGGGACAAAGTGAACTTAACCTGAGGGCTTCTGCTTTGTCATTTACTTTTTTTCTGGCCTTGTTTCCTACGGTTATTTTCTTCTTTACCTTAATTGCCTATTTGCCCTTGAGTTATACCCCAGACGAAATATTGTTCTTTATTGCAGAATCTATTCCGTCTAATGTTTACGAAACCATCAAAGAAACCTTAAACGACATTCTTAAAAATCAAAGGGGTGGATTGTTGTCATTGGGTTTTGTGTCGGCCATGTATTTTAGCACCAACGGGTTTCATACCCTCATGAATTTGTTAAACAAATACAGCCATATTCAAGAAAGCAGGCCATTCTGGAAACAAAGAATAGTGGCCATTGGCTTGGCTTTTTTTATTACCATTTTGATTATGGTGTCGGTATTAATGGTTACCACAGGCACCATCCTCATATCTTACCTAGAAAAAGTAAAGTACTTTCCATCGGTCATTGTGCCTTTTTTAATCTCTGGATTTAACATATTAATTGTGGGCTTAATTGTGATGGGTATTGTAAGTGCCATCTATTATATAGCGCCTGCCAAAAGACCCAATTGGAATTTCTTATCAACGGGTTCACTCTCTGCTACCATCATCATTTTGATAACCACTTACGGATTTTCTCAATACGTTAATAATTTTAATTCTTATAACAAAGTGTATGGCTCGATTGGAGTGTTGATTGTCATTATGATGTTAATTTATATCAACACATTTATTTTATTAATGGGATACGATTTAAATGTGGCCGTAGACCAAGCCATGCGTCAGGCTAAGAAGAACGCGAAGAATGTGGACAAAGAAAACAGAATTATTTATATCAATCAGCCTTCAGATGAGTCAAAAGCTGCAAATTAATTAGGCTGTCTAAAATCATTTTTTGACATCATACGTTTATTAATTTTGAAAGCCATGTTAGAAGTAAACAGTATGAAAAAAGTAGTGCGCGTGGGCGGTGTTCCAGAGCACTTTAACCTTGCTTGGCATTTGGCCAACGAAAATGGATTGTTTTCGGAAAAAGGAATTGAAATAGTTTGGAAAGATGTTCCGGGTGGTACAGGTGCCATGTGTAGCGCGCTTAGGGCGGGCGAACTTGATATTGCGGTTACCCTTACCGAAGGCATTGTTGCCGATATTTTGGCAGGTAATCCCGCAAAAATCGTTCAGTTTTATGTAAATTCTCCCTTGCGCTGGGGTATTTATACTTCGGTTAAAAACCCCATTCAATCGCTAAAAGACATTGAAGGAAAGAAATATGCTATCAGTCGCTATAAGTCGGGCTCACACTTAATGTCTTTTGTAAATGCCCGTAACCTTGGCTATACTATCAATCCAGAAACAGATTTTGTGGTAGTAGGCAATATGGAAGGAGCTAGAAAATCGCTGGCAGCACTTGAATCTGATGTATTTATGTGGGAAAAGTTTATGACCAAACCCCTTGTGGATGCTGGCGAGTTTAAGTTTTTAGGAGAGTGTAGCACTCCTTGGCCTTGTTTTGCAGTGGTGGCCACCCAACAATTAATTGAACAAGATCCAGAATTGTTAAGGCAAGTATTATCCATTGTGAATAAAGCCTGCTACAATTTAAAATACCATGAGCAAGAAGCCACACAAATGGTAGCTTGGAGGTATAACCTAAAATTAGAAGATGCTAAACAATGGTTTAGCGAATTAGAATACAGCTATACCGAAGAAATTGATGAAATTCAAATGATGGGGATTTTAAACGAACTTAAATCGCTAGGCATTATCAA
>CAYUDC010000162.1:0-4285 GCA_964443415.1 uncultured Chitinophaga sp.
CCAAGGCTTCGTTGGTGGCTATTCTAAACAGCCAAGTATAGAATTGGCTATCTTCTCTAAAGCTATCCAGCTTCTCCCAAACCTTTATAAAGGTATTCTGAACCACATCATCTGCATCATCATGGTTGATTACAATACGTCTCACTTGCCAATAAACTTTTCTTTGATACTTGGCCAATAGCTTTTGAAAAGCCTCTTTTCTAGAGGACTCTACCCTAAACATGGCTATCAAAAATTTGTCGGTTGACTGTTCTTCCATACGGCTTACCATTCTAAGATAGTACTTTTTATCAAAGGTTTAATCTAACTTATGATTTTTATCAAAACTGCATAGAATTTAATCTTAGCTCAACAATGCCATATATCTTTGTGGCATGCAAAAACAAACAAAATTCGTAAGTGCCGACGAGGCTGTTAAACATATATTATCAGGTCAGCGTGTGTTTATTCATGGGAGTGCGGCTACGCCTACCGTGCTACTCGCTGCGATGCTAAACAGAAAAAGTGAGCTTAAAAAAGTAGAGCTAGTAAGTGTTAGTACCATTGGGTTCGACCTAAACGACGAGAGTTTAGCGGATCACTTCTTTATCAACTCATTGTTTGTATCAGATTCGGTAAGAAAGGCGGTAAATTCTAATCGTGGTGATTATGTGCCTGTGTTCTTAAGTGAGATTCCAGGATTTTTTAGAAAGCAAATTCTGCCTTTAGATGTAGCCTTATTACATGTTTCGGTGCCAGACAAACATGGGTATGTGAGTTTAGGAACTTCTGTAGATGTAGCAAGGGCTGCGGCACAAACGGCCAAGATGCTTATTGCCCAGATAAACCCAAACATGCCCAGAACACATGGTGATGCTTTTATTCATATTTCACAAATAGATTATGCTGTATATGTAAATGAAGCACTACCTACCGTAAGTTACTCAGAATCGAGAGACGAGGTATGTGAGCAAATTGGTAAAAATGTAGCTGCTTTGGTAGAAGACGAGGCCACTTTGCAGCTTGGTATTGGCAACATCCCCGATAATGTGTTAAGAAACCTTGGCTCACACAGAAACCTTGGTTTGCATACAGAAATGTTCTCTGATGGTGCCATAGACTTAATAGAAAAAGGAGTAATTAATAACAGCAAGAAACGCAAGGTAAATGGCTATTGTGTAAGCGGGTTTTTAGTGGGCACCAAAAGGTTATACGACTTTGTAGACGATAACCCTATTGTGAAGTGCATGGACATAAGCTACGTAAACGACCCTCATGTAGTAAAGCAAAATCCAAAGGTGACGGCCATTAACAGTGCCATAGAAATAGACCTCACCGGCCAGGTGTGCGCCGATTCTATTGGCATGTATCAATACAGTGGCATTGGCGGACAAATGGATTTTATTAGAGGTGCTTCATTATCCGAAGGAGGAAAACCTATCATTGCCTTGCCTTCTCGCACAGGCAAAGGCATCTCAAGGATAGCTCCTACCCTTAAAGTAGGAGGCGGAGTAGTAACCACCAGAGGACATATTCATTGGGTGGTAACCGAGTATGGTGCTGTTAACTTATATGGCAAGAATATGGAGCAAAGGGCCGAATTACTTACCAGCATTGCACACCCCGACGACAGAGAGTTTTTATCTAAAGCTGCTTGGGAACGTTTTAACAAATAAGGTTTACCAGCCGTACTTTTTCATGTATTTCTCTGAGAGCTTCACTTGCTCGTTTTTTAAGTCGATTAACTCACCACATAAAAAAGCATAAACCATTACATTGGTGCGCATGTCTAAGATGTCTCCTTCGCAAATAACGATAGAGGCATCTTTGCCTTTTTCTAGGCTGCCAATTTTATCTGAAACACCTAATACTTCGGCAGCATTCAGGGTAATGCAACGCAAGGCTTGTTCTTTATCCATGCCATAAGCAGCAGCGGTTCCGGCAACAAAAGGTAAATTTCTGGCTTCCCAACTGCCCTCGCGGGTGAGCACCACTTTAATACCAGCCGCCATTAATTGTGCAGGTGTTTTAAATGGTTGGTCTACGTCGTCGGCTCTTTTAAGCGGCAAGGCATGCAGGTTACCTAAAATTACGGGCACATTTTGGCTCTTTAAAAAGTCTATGACCAAATAACTTTCAGCACCACCCACCAAGGCCAATTTAATCGTAGGGAATTTGGTCTTAAAAAATTGAATGCCGCCAATGATAGATTTGGCCTCATCTGCATGCAGGTATAAGGTTTGCTTACCAAGTAATACTCCTTTCATGGCTTGCAAGCGGGCATTAAACTCAGGGGAAGCAGCGGCATGATATTGCTGTGCCGCTAAAAAGAAATCTTCAATTTTTGCAATGGTTTCATCTATTCTCTTTTGCTGCTTCTCTGCTTCGTCACTGGCATGAGCGGTAACATTCATTCCCGGCCAGTTAATATGCACACCTTCGTCGGTGGCCACTGCAGCATCTTCCCAATTCCAAGCATGGGTTTTCATGAGGCTACTGCTACCAGAAATAATCCCACCTAAAGGAACGGGTTGGGTATAGAGAATCCCATTGAAAGTGGCCGTAGGTAGGATTTTCGAATCGGTATTATAAGCAATTAAAGAACGAACATTGGGGTTAAACAATCCAGTTTCAGAAAAATCTCTGGTGGCTCTCACGGCATCAATTTCATTTAAACCCAATATGGTATTCATGGCAATTAGTCCAGGATATACATGTTTACCTTTGGCATCAATTACTTCTGCGTTTTTATAAAGTGTTTGAAGGCTGTTGCCTACAAATGCAATTTTGCCTTGCTCTAGCACTAGCACACCATTCTCTATTACCTGTCCATTGCCTATATGTAAAGTGGCATTTTGTATGATCGTGGTTTTGGTTTGACCCAAAGCCAATAAGCACAACATCACTAAACTCAATATACTTACTATTTTTTTCATGTCTATTTTATTAATAGGTTTCAACGGTATCACAATGGTAATCTACGTCTATCTCTGGGGTGTATTGGCTGGTACGCTCACCTTTTTGTTTCGCCGCCATCATCTTTTGAATCAATCGCTCTCTTTCTGCATTTATAAAAGCTCTAAGGGCTTTATCTTTTTCAAGGCTATAATAACAAATACCATCAATAAGGGTCATTTCTGCTTTGGCATAAATGCTCAATGGGTTGTCAGACCATAACACCAAATCGGCGTCTTTTCCAATGGCAATACTACCTGTAAATTTATCGAGATGAAGCATTTTGGCGGGGTTTAGGGTAACCATTTTCCAAGCATCCTCTTCACTTAACTTGCCATACTTTACCATCTTAGCTGCTTCTTGGTTTAGCCTTCTACCCATTTCTGCATCATCACTATTTACAGCGGTAACAACACCCATTTTATTTAATATGGCGGCATTTTGCGGAATGGCTTCAATTACTTCATATTTATAAGCCCACCAATCGGCAAAGGTGCTGGCACTGGCTCCATGAGCTTTCATTTTATCTGCCACCTTATATCCTTCTAAAATATGGGTAAAGGTATTTACAATAAACCCTAAACTATCGCCTACATGCATCAGCATGTTTATTTCGCTTTGCACATAACTATGGCAGCTAATAAATCTTTTCTTCTGAAGTATTTCTACCAAGGCATCCATCTCTAAATCTCTTCTGGTTAATTGTGGGTTTTCTTTCCTTTTCTTTTCATACTCTTTTGCCCTTAAAAATGCATCATAGTAAACCTGTTCAACCCCCATTCTGGTTTGAGGATAGCGTGAAGTTTCTATACCCCAATTACTTTGTTTTACATTTTCGCCCAATGCAAATTTGATAAAACCATCTGCACCTTTTATTTTCATTTCTTCGGGCGCCATACCCCACCTTAACTTTATGATACTGCTTTGGCCACCCACAGGATTACAAGAGCCATGCAATTGCTGGCAAGCAATTACGCCACCAGACAACTGTCTGTAAATATTAATGTCCTCCGAATTTACAACATCGCCAATTCTCACTTCGGCAGTGATGTTCTGGGTACATTCATTTACGCCTCTATAAATGGCAATATGCGAATGTTCGTCTATGATACCATTGGTGAGGTGTTTTCCTTTTCCATCAATTACCATGGCGCCAGGAAATTTTAAGCTTTTGCCTATAGCCGCAATTTTGCCCTTGGCAACCAACACATCCATTTCTTTGGCTATACCCATGCTTTCGTTGGTCCAAAGGGTAACATTGGTAAAAAGAAATGTTTCTTGCTGCGGTAATTGGCTCGATCCAAACTCTGTAAAGGGGTAAAGTACTTGGGCTTGAATGGCTAGGCTATCA
>CAYUDC010000163.1:0-4219 GCA_964443415.1 uncultured Chitinophaga sp.
TTGTATACTTGGAATTATGTAGGAAACAGATTTACTAGCTCAGACAATCAAAATTGGTTAGCACCTTATAAGCTGCATAACGTAGCAGTAAGTTACGGTTTGAACCTAAAAAACCATGTGCTAAGTTTTCAATTAGGGATTAATAATCTGCTAAACGAAACCTATCAAGTGATGGTAAACCGACCGATGCCACTAAGAAATTATCAACTATCAATAAACTATCAATTATGAAAAAAACCATTACCAGTATGCTTTGCATGATGCTACTTATAAGCATTGATGCTATTTCACAAGTTTCTACTTTCGAAGACATTGAACTCCCAGCATCGGGATACTACAATGGCAGCGATTGGAAAGGCGGCTTTAACAGCGGACCAAATTTCTTTGTCAATGAATATGATACTGCTTTTGGATTTGAAAGTTGGGGAGGATTTGCTGTTTCTAATATCAAAGATTCGGTTACCAAAGGATTTATGAATCAATACGCCTGTGTAGCAGGTTCGGGTTATCAATCTAACCAATATGCTGTAGCATATGGAGATGCTAAGATTCGTATGAATGCCAGCTTACCACTTACTGGGTTCTTTATTTGTAATACCACTTATGCTTATTACGACATGAAAGATGGCAGCCAGTTTTCGAAGAAATTTGGTGGAGCCAGTGGCAACGATCCTGATTATTTAAAGGTAATCATCAGTGGATGGAAAGATGGCGGAAATCCGGCAGATACAGCCATTGAATTTTACTTAGCAGATTATAGAAACAGTGATAACTCTAAAGATTATATTGTTAAATCATGGACTTATGTTGACTTAAGTGCGCTTGGCATGGTAGACAGTTTGGGCTTTAATTTTGCTTCATCGGATACCGGCGACTTTGGCATTAACACACCTGTTTACTTTTGTATGGATAGATTAGAGCAGGTATCGGTTGGGCTAAACGAAAAGCAATCTTTGAGTTTACAAGTATATCCAAACCCCGCCAGTGATAAATTGTATGTGAACATTGGTCTAGAAAAAATAAACTTAAAACTATATACCCTTCAAGGTGCTTTAGTAGCAGAAAGTACGGCGAAAGAACTAAGTTTAGCTGAGTTAAATGCCGGTGTGTATGTCCTTTTGGTTCAAACCGAAAATGGTAATTTTACCCAAAAAATAATTAAGCAGTAATCATGCAAAAAACAATTCATATTAAACACTTAAGCTTACTCATATGGATAAGCTTAAGTGTTCTATGGATGTCATGCGATAAAGTTCCAGAGACCAGGCCAATTGACATTCCGGGCGATAGCTTAAGCACTGGTATGCTCATTGGAAGCGAAGGAAATTTTCAGTGGGGCAATGCCACATTGAATTTCTGGGATAATAGTAGCAACAAACTTTATGAAGACATCTATCAAACGGTTAACAAAAAACCTTTGGGAGATGTATTACAATCTATAACAGTTTGGAAGGAACAGATTTTTTTAGTGCTCAATAACTCTGGAAAAATTAGTGTAATCAACAAACATAGCTTCAAAGAAACAGCCAGTATAAGTGGTTTACAGTCGCCAAGATATATGTTGCCGGTATCAGAAAATAAAGCTTATGTGAGCGATTTATATGCGCAAAACATTACCATCATAAACTTAGAAAGCTATCAAGTAAGTGGTAAAATTGCTTGTGCTGGTTGGACAGAAGAAATGATATTGAGTGAAAACAAAGTGTTTGTTTGCAATAAATACAGTGCCTATGTATATGTTATCAACCCACAAACCGATGCCATAACAGATAGCATTTATATTGGCTATGGAGGCATTAGCATCTTAACAGATAAATACAATAAGCTATGGGTATTAACCACTGGCAATACCACTAGCAATCCTAAGATTGGGGCGAATCTGCATTGCATTGATCCAAGTGCACAAGCGGTAATTAAAACCTATAGTTTAGGCATTGATAAACTCCCTTTAAAACTTTGTATCGATAAAAATAAAGAGCATCTATATTGGATAGATAACCATGTTTGGAAGATGTCTATTAATGATACTTTGTTGCCCATACAAGCATTGATACCATCCAATGGAAGGGTATTTTATGGTTTGGGATTTGATACTCACCAACAGCAATTGTGGGTATCGGATGCCAAAGACTATGTGCAAAAAAGTGAGGTATTGATTTACAACGAAAAAGGCCAATTGATGCGCAATTTTAGGGCTGGCATTAATACGTCATCATTTAGTATAAAATAATGAATAAGGTTGATCCTAAGCAAATACAAAAACCGCTAAAGAAGCAAGAATTGGTGCAAGACAAGCACTATTATTTTGAGAATGGCTTTATGGTATTTACAGAGGCGTATCATTTGGCACGCGGATACTGTTGCGGGAATGGTTGCAGGCATTGCCCATACAAAGAAAAGAAGTCTTAAAAAGCTTCAGACAAGGTAAAATACAAGCCGCGAATATTTTTCTCGCCAAAGCCAATATCTAATCGGGCATTGATATGCTCTTTTCTAATAACCATGGCCCTAAAACCAAGACCATAATTGGGTTTTAGGTTTTGACCCAAATTTTCGAAGGTTTTTCCCACATTTCCTACGCCCCCAAAAATAGCCATCCCTAATGGCCCCCAAATGGTTTTTCTTAATTCTCCTTGAACCGAAAACATGTGTTGGTCGCGAAACCTGCCATTGTAATAGCCTCGCATAAAGTTTTCGTTGCCAATGGTTCCCATTTGCCTGTAAGGTACTTGGCCACCATTAAAGGTAGCGATACCATTGATGGCAAATACATTTT
The DNA here is from genome assembly GCA_964443415.1 of uncultured Chitinophaga sp. GTDB lineage: Bacteria > Bacteroidota > Bacteroidia > UKL13-3 > UKL13-3 > B1. Next base: position 2,777 of record CAYUDC010000163.1, read on the forward strand.
CTTTCCATAGCGGAAAGTACTTTCGTAAATCTATGGTAACGGCATTAAACCTAAAATCACTTAAGGCGTGTTGCTGAAAAAAGTGATTACTGATTTCTAAATAGGCACCTCTGAGTGGAAAGTAGATATTGTCCCGATTGTCGTAAGCAAAGGCCAATCCAGCACCTAGCACATCATATCCATTGATGCCATTAACTGCGCTTGCTGGTGCGCTACTATTAGTAGCAAAGCGGCTCTTGTAAATTTTTTCATACATCAATTGCGCTCCCAAGTAAACATCTTTAATGATTTGCCTGGTTAACCTAATATTAAAGCGGTGCTGATTAAAATCGTAGAGCTCTTTAGCACTTTCTGGGGCTGTATTGCCAACACCCCAATAGTATTCATTAAAATCATTGAATACATATTGCCCCTTAAGATTATATCGATTTTTCTTAAAGAAGATATCAAAAGATGGCCGGATGTTAAACTGTTGTTCTTGGGTATAGGATGTATTTAATCGCAACAGAGAAGGCCTGGTTTCTCCGTCTTCTGTCATTCTAAACACATAGCCCACGCTCACACCTAACTTAATACCAGTTTCTGGACTAATACCCCAAATAGGTATCACAAAAAAATATTTGCTGCGTGGTTTAGCAGAATCGCCTTCTACAATTTTATAGACACGATCTACTAATTGCTCTAGTTTGCCTTTGTCTTGGGCATATATTTGAGCTTGTGTTAAGCACAAGCTCAAAATCAGTAAAAAATATATCCTTTTGTAACAACCCATTATGGAAGCAACCTTCCGTACATACGTGGGAATGGAATACTTTCTCTTACATGAGGCAGTTTACATAACCAAGTAACTAAGCGTTCTAACCCTAAACCAAAACCAGCGTGAGGCACAGTTCCATATCTGCGCAGGTCTAAATACCATTCAAAAGCCTCCATTGGCAATTGATGTTCGTTAATTTTATCGGTAAGCAAGTTTACATCGGTTTCACGTTCGCCACCACCTACAATTTCGCCATAACCTTCAGGAGCAAGTACGTCTACCCCTCTTGCAAATTTTGAGTTATCTGGATCGCGTTTTAAGTAAAAGGCTTTTACCTCATGCGGCCAGTTATACACCATGATAGGCACATCAAACAAGCGGGTGATAACGGTTTCGTCGCTACCTCCAAGGTCGTTACCATACTCGAAGTTTCTGGCACTGTTTAGCCATTGAGGGATGTTCCTAGCTTGTTCTTCGAGGTCTCCAAGTTCTTGTTTTAACTTATCTATTTGGGCTTGGTTAAATCCAATTTCGCCCTTCTTCATGCCAGGGGTTTTTATTTTCTCTTCACGCTCGGCAATTTCGGTTTCTACCTCTTTTATTCTGGTTTCAACCGATGCCAAATCCTCTTCCAAGGTTTTGATAGAGTTTTTGCCATTCACATCTTGTTCTCCTTTGATGATGCG
>CAYUDC010000164.1:0-4218 GCA_964443415.1 uncultured Chitinophaga sp.
ATGGACCCAGCCTTTGAAAAAGCAGCCTTGCTAAAAATGATCAATGATGGCGCTGGGCTTACTGGTAAAAATCAAGTGAAAGCCATCCAACAATTTGTGAAGAAATTTCCTACAGAAGCTGACCGCGAAAAAGAAATCACCAACTGGTTTAACAAAACCAAACTCAATCAAAAAGTATATATGCTTAAAGCCTTAGCCGATAGCAGCGCGGATATTTTCTTCTTAAAAGATCCATTAAAACAATTTGCCTCTCCACTTAACAAAGAAATCAACGAGGCCGATGCCATTGATAAGGCAAGAGAAGGTTCGTTAAACGCATTATTAGGTCGTTATGCCGATGCTAAAAGCGCTTTTAAACAAAAGCAATTTATTCCAGATGCCAACGGTACTCTACGATTCACCTACGGTTATGTGCGCGGTTATTACCCTAATGATGGCGAATACAATGCTCCATTTACCACACTAAGAGGTGTAATTGAAAAAGAAGATGGCAAAGACTATGAATTGCTAAGTGTAATCAAAGACCTATATGCCGCCAAAGATATTGGCCCTTACATGCACCCAGAGGTAAACGACCTTCCTATTAACTTCCTCTATAACCTAGACACCACTGGTGGCAATAGCGGCTCGCCTGTAATGGATGCCGATGGCAATTTGGTGGGCGTAAACTTCGACCGCGCCTATACGGCAACTATCAATGATTATGCGTGGAATGAGGCTTATAGCCGCTCGGTAGCTGTAGACATTAGGTATGTGCTTTGGGTAATAAAAAAGGTGGCCAAAGCAGATTATCTTTTAAGCGAAATGGGAATATAAACATGCGCATTGTTTTTCTTGGAACTCCCGATTTTGCTGTAGCAAGTTTAGCGGCCATCGTAGAGGCTGGATACGATGTAGTAGGCGTTGTTACCGCTCCCGACAAACCTGCTGGAAGAGGCATGCAATTGCAACAATCTGCTGTTAAAAAATTTGCGGTTGCTAATGGTTTAACCGTGTTGCAACCTGTTAAGCTAAGAGACCCACAATTCTTAGAAGCGCTTAAAGCCTTACAAGCAGATTTACAAGTAGTGATTGCCTTTAGAATGCTACCCGAAGTGGTTTGGCAAATGCCGCGCTTAGGTACCATTAACCTGCATGCTTCTTTATTACCCGATTATAGAGGGGCGGCACCTATCAATTGGGCTATTATCAATGGTGAAAAAGAAAGTGGTGTTTGCACCTTTTTCTTAAAGCATGAAATTGATACTGGCGATATTTTGTGGCAAGAAAAAATGCCTATTGGCGAAACCACCACCGCCGGTGAGCTGCACGACCAACTGATGCATCTTGGTGCTAAGGTGATAGTAGACTCCTTAAAACTCATCGAACAAGGCAAAACCCAAGGCACCCCACAAGGACAAGCTAGCCAAAAAATAGCGCCCAAAATTTTTAAGACTCATTGCGAAATTCATTGGCAACAAGATGGGCAAACAATCTACAACCTCATCCGAGGCATGAGCCCCTACCCTGCTGCCTTTTGTATGATTCAAGGGAAGTCGCATAAAATTTATACTGCACAGTTTCTAAAGCAAGCTCATGCACTATCCCCTGGCAGCATAAAAACCGATGGCAAAACCTACTTGCATATCGCTTGTGCAGATGGTTACATCAATATCTTAGAACTGCAACAAGAGTCTAAAAAACGCATGGGAATAGAAGAATTTCTTCGCGGCTTTAAACTGCTTTCTTAACTTCTATCACCACAAACTTGCTGGTGGGCGTATTACTTTTTTGCGCCACACTGTTGATGGGCACCAATACATTGGCTTCTGGAAAATAGGTAGCAGTGCATTGTCTTGGAATAGAAAATGGGATTACAATAAAGTTTTTGGCCACACGCTCCACGCCCCCATGGTAGTTATATAAATCTACTTTATCGCCTTTTGCTAAGCCCCTTGCATTGACATCCTCGGCGTTCATAAAAATCACGCGTCGTTCATTAAGCACCCCGCGATACCTATCGTCTAAACCATAGATGGTGGTATTAAACTGATCATGACTCCTGATGGTCATCATCATCAATTCATGCGATTGTAAGACGTTTGGTTCAAACCGAGCGATATTAAAATTTGCTTTGCCTGTGAGGGTGGGATAAGAATTTTCTCTGGCACTGTTGGGCAAGTAAAAACCCCCTGCCTTTCGCACCCTTTGATTATAATTGTCAAAGCCAGGTATGCAGGCCTCAATAGCTTCTCTGATGGCATCATAATGTTGGGCATAAGTTGACCATGGAATTTGGTATCGATCACCCAAAACAGCTTGCGCCAGCTCGCAAACAATTACTGCCTCACTGCGTAATTCGTTGCTAATAGGTTTTAAATTCCCCTTACTCATTTGAATAACACCCATAGAATTTTCGCAGCTAATAAATTGCTCTACCCCATTTACTATATCCTTATCACTACGGCCATAAGTGGGTAAGATTAGCGCCTCTTTGCCGGTAATTAAATGACTGCGGTTAAGTTTAGTAGAAACCTGCACAGTAAGTGCACAATGTTGCAAAGCTTGCGCGGTATAAACTGTATCGGGCGTGGCACTTAAAAAATTACCTCCCATAGCAAAAAACACCTTTGCCTTCTTTTGATGCATGGCATGAATGGCATCCACTACATCATAGCCGTGTGCCCTTGGAGTGGTAAAATGATAGTGCTTATCGAGGCGCGCCAAAAATGCCTCTGAAGGCTTTTCGTAAATGCCCATGGTTCTATCGCCTTGTACATTGCTATGGCCACGCACAGGGCAGGTGCCAGCACCAGGCTTACCAATACTGCCCTTTATAAGCAATAAGTTTACTACCTCTTTAATGGTATCTACAGCATTCTTATGCTGTGTTAATCCCATGGCCCAACAAGCGATGATTTTCTTGCGAGACTTTAAGATGGCTACCAATTCTTCTAACTGCGCATTGCTAATGCCACATTGTTCTAACAAATAATCAATAGACTGCTCTTGTATATGCGCTTGATAAGCTTCGAAACCTTTGGTGTGCTGTTCTATAAAATCTTTGTCTAACACCGTCCCAGGATGCATGTCTTCTTCTTCAAACAATCGCTTTTGAAGCGCTTGCAACAAAGGCAAATCACCATTAATCTTAACTTGTAAAAACAAATCGGTAAGCTTTGCTTTAATACCCAAAGCCCCTTTAAGCGTTTGAGGGTTAGAAAAAGCAATCAAACCCGTTTCGGGCAAAGGGTTTACCGATATAATTTTGCATCCCTTTTCGCTGGCCTTTTGCAAAGCAGTGAGCATGCGTGGATGGTTGGTGCCGGGGTTCTGACCCAATATAATAATAGCTTCGGCCTCATAAAAATCTTCTAAAGTAACAGAGCCCTTGCCAATGCCCAAGCTTTCATTTAAAGCCACGCCACTGCTTTCGTGGCACATATTAGAACAGTCGGGCAAGTTGTTGGTGCCAAAGGCCCGCACAAATAGCTGGTATAAAAATGCTGCCTCGTTGCTGGTTCGGCCAGAAGTATAAAAAATAGCCTCCTCTGGGGAGGATAAATCTTTGAGATGTTCAGCCACTTTTTGATAGGCAAAATCCCAAGTCACCGCCCGATAATGCGTAGCATTGGCTGCAAGGTACATGGGCTGGGCTACTCGGCCTTTTTTACCTATTTCGTAATCATTTAATAAAGATAATTCGTACACCGAGTTCTGCTCAAAAAAAGCTGCATCCAATCTTTTGCTGGTAGCTTCTTCGGCAATAGCTTTGGCCCCATTCTCGCAATACTCTGCAATGGCAGAGCGCTCATCGTCGGGGTCTGGCCAAGCGCAACCAGGGCAGTCGAAACCATCTTTTTGGTTGAGTTTTAAAAGCGCTTTGGTGCCCCGCACCGGATCCATTTCAGAAAACACATGTTTAATGGCATTCAACACGGCTGGCATCCCTGCAGCTACCTCCTTGGGTTCGGTGAGTTTTAAATCTAATAAAGACTCAGGATTCTCTGCATGTACCTTCTTTTGCTCTTCCATGTTTTTCTATTAACAAGGCCCGTTTGGATTTGGATAGTTATCGCTTTGGTCTTCGAAGGTATTGTCTAAGCAAACAAAATCTTTCTCTAGCAATAAAAACACTTCTTTGCCATTAGGCAAAAGCATCCTGTGTTCAAATCCTATTCTATCGGTTTGAACCCACTCCGATGCAATAGATTCAGGTACATAGAAGCTCAGCGTTTG
>CAYUDC010000165.1:0-4213 GCA_964443415.1 uncultured Chitinophaga sp.
AATACCTAAGAGTTTTATGTATGTTTGTGGAGGTAAATTATTACATCATGCTTTATTCATCAGAACTTATCAAGGGCACTTTGCGTACCATCATTTTAAAACTTTTGTGTGATCAGCAAAAGATGTATGGCTACGAAATTACCCAAAAAGTAAAAGACTTAACCCAAGGTCGCATTCAATTGACCGAAGGTGCATTGTACCCAACTTTGCACGCATTGGAAAATGAAGGCTTGCTTACAACCGAGGTCGAATATATTGGAAAACGGGTAAGAAAATATTATTCGGTAAGCAAACAAGGGAAAGCAAAGGCGAGCGAAAAAGTAAATGAGTTTGCAGAATTTATGGAAACAATGCGCGTATTGTTAAACTTAGATTTAGGCACCCTAAAGGTACAATAATGTATCAAATAAGCAGCCAACAAATAGAATATATGCTAAAGCAAATTACCCTGCAGGGTATTAGCGACGAAGGCCTTCGTGATAGCATACTCGACCATGTTTGCTGCCTCATCGAAAATTCGCCTGAACCTATTGAAGATTTTGAGCAGTGTTTTCAAAGTTACCTCAAGCAATTCTATCAAAATGAGCTTAGCGAAATTGAGGTGGAAACAAATCTATTAATCAACTTTAAAAACTATTATCAAATGAAAAAATTCATGCTATTAAGCGGCATTGCTGGTGCAGGTTTATTGTTTATAAGTAATCTATTTAAATTCATGCATTGGCCAGGAGCATCATTTCTAATATTAATTGGAACCTTGCTCTTGTCTATGGTATTTATACCTCTTTTATTTTTTATTAAACTCAAAGAAAATCCAGTAGGAACACAAAAGTGGCTATTGTCGCTAGGGACTTTATTATCCATTTCTTTTAGTTTTAGTGTACTCTTTAAAATCATGCATTGGCCCTATGCCAATATGTTGGGAAACATCAGTGTATTTGGTACCATCTTGGTGTTTGTGCCCATGTATTTGGTCAATAGCTTTAGAACCAAAGACCAACAAACCAATGCGATTATTACTGTTATCTTAATTGTGGCTGCCGCTGGTATGCTGTATTCTTTAACCGCTACTCGTTTGTCGCATAGTCTTCAACAAATTCCTTGGATGGTTTTACAACAAAATGAAAAATCAAATAATCAATTGCAGATTTACTGTAGCCAAATCCTTGGTTCAGACAGTACCCAAAATGGCCAACAAAAGCTAGCCAAGTTCGAATCGTTAAAATGGAGTGCTGTTGCACTTAAAAGTCACCTTTTTAGAAGCATTGCAAACACAAATGAAAACTATCAAGTTGCGCAACTTCTGGATAGTCCGCCCAACGATTTAGTGACCTCTGTTTTGTTACCTACAGACCAAACTCAAGTAAAAGAATTGGTTGATTTTGAGCAATCACTTAATGCCATTTATAACAATCAAGCCAAAGATGTTGTTTGGGCAAAGGGCACTTTGTTTGGACTTAGAAATTCGGAAGTGTTTATTGTTATCAATGATCTAGAGAAAGAGGCCATGTTGCATTTATTGCAGTCTAAATAATCGGGGTTGACCCAAACCTTTCCTTAGTTTAATTGAATGGAGAAAACTACACCAACACCCTAGCACATGTTGGTGTAGTTTCTAAGTTGATTTAGATTTTTACCTACCTTTATGTAGCATCATGGGTTTTTTGGTTTGCCACCTATAAATCTTACAGCTTGTATTCTTATATTTTTTTCTTTGACCCAATAAGCCCAAATTTGCTGCTATGAATCCCTTAAAAAAGAGAATTGGTGTTCTTGGTGGCGGGCAACTTGGCCGCATGATGATAGAAGAAACCCTCAGGCTAAATCTGTCCTATACTATTTTAGAGAGCGATAAAGATTGTCCTTGTGCAGCATTATGCGACCATTTTATTGAAGGTAGCCTTATGGACGAGACCAAAATTAGGGAGTTGGCTGCCCAAGTTGATGTGTTAACCTGGGAGATAGAGCACGTAAATACAAATGCACTCTTGGCTTTAGAAGCAGAAGGTAAAGAAATTATCCCACGTCCGTCTGTATTGCAAATCATACAAGATAAGGGTCTTCAAAAACAATTTTACCAATCTCATCAGATTCCTACCAGCGACTTTTATTTGGTTGAAACCGAAGACGAATGGTATGCAGCTATCGATAAATTTCCTGGAGAAAAGTTTGTTGCCAAAACCCGCAAAGGGGGCTACGATGGCAAGGGAGTGGCCATTTTAAGTAAGTATGATATTCAAAATAAACTTGCACCCATTCCATTCCAAGGCCCATGTTTGCTCGAAGCTTTTGTGCCTTGTCAAAAAGAATTGGCTGTAATTGTAGCCCGCGATCGCCAAGGTAATATGGTATCTTACCCTAGCATAGAAATGGAGTTTGACCCAGAAGCAAACTTGGTGACTTTGTTATTTAGCCCTGCTAAAGTAGGCTCTATCATCGAAGAGCAAGCCGAGGCCATTGCCCGTCATTTAATTGCAGCCTTTGATAGCCCTGGCTTATTTGCTGTTGAAATGTTCTTAACGCCCGAGGGCGAGTTATTGGTAAATGAAGTAGCTCCACGCGCACACAATAGCGGGCACCATACCATCGAGGCTTGTTACACCTCGCAGTTCGAACAATTAGCTCGAATTCTTGTTGGTTTGCCTTTAGGGTCAACCCAACTGATACAAACTGCTGGCATGATTAACTTGCTTGGTGCCAAAGATTTCTCGGGCAGTTATCAGTTACATAAGCTAGATGAAGTATCTAAATTGCCAGGCGTATTTGTGCATCTTTATGCTAAAAAAGAAAGCAAACCCATGCGCAAAATGGGCCATGTTACCATCATGGCAGAAAACATGGCTGAGCTGCATGAAAAAGCCAACTATATAAGCAAGCATTTAGTTTTTGTTAAAGATTAGTTTTTTAAGTCCTTCCAGCCCTCTACCTTATACTTTAGGGTATCATTGATGATGTATCTTCTAAAAGCTTGATCGGGTAATACCCTTCCGTTTTTATGAGAGAACTCTTTACTCCAATCGCCACGTGTGATTTTAAAATAACCATATTCCTCTGTAAAGTAGGGGATGTGTAAAAGCCACTTTCCATTGACATTCTTAAACCGATAGGCTTCTCCATTGGGCTGCCACCCATTAAAGTCGCCAGTTAAATAAATATTTGAACCCAAGGGGGTATTAGCAGGAACTTCTGTGAGCTGCACGGTTAGCTTTTTAGCTGGGTAATAATCCACCCAATTAAGAATGTTGAGATGTATGGTGTCGTTTGTTTTATTAGCAGCAATTCGTTTATTACCCATTTTATTGCGGTAGGCATCGGCTTCTTCTTTGGTCCAATCGCCACGGGTAATTTTATAATAGTGGTCTTTGGTATCAAACAAGTTTAAGACATAATACCGTTTGCCATTTTTTAAAGTCTTAAATTCAAAGGCAGGCAAATCTGTTTGCCAATTGTTAAAATCTCCAGCCAAGTATATACCTTCTTCCTTGTTTCTCAGTTCTGGCATTTTATCAATCATAAATACCACTTTTCTAAGAGGGGTTTTACCAGCATTTTCTGGTTTTATGGGTATGGGTGGCAAGGCAATATTATCCAATGATTTAGGCGAATTAGCAGTCATCCCGGGTAGGTTTTGTGCGCTTTGCGTTTTCTGAGCACATCTGCTTATTTCAATGTATACTGTATCTGGGTCGGTTTTTAATAAAACCCTGTTGTTCATTTCGCTGCCATTGGCCTTTAGCTCTCGTTGCTCCCAACCACCTAAGGTAATTTTATAATAAACAGCTTCGGTTTGCGAGAGCGTTACATTTACAAAGTATTGCCCTTTGGCATTTTTCTTAAATGTACGTGTTTCGTCTTTTGGATGCCAATTGTTAAAACTACCCGATAGATAAATCTTCTGGCTGGGCTTCATGGGTGGCAGGTTTTTAACAATGATGGTTTTGTAGATTGATTCTTTGTAAGGCAAATCTATCCAATGGCGCATGGCAATGTGCACGGTATCTTTATCGCCAAACTCAATTTCCCTCGATTCAATTTCGCCATTGTTGGCATCGGCTTCAATGCTCTCCCAAGTGCCTCGGTTGAGTTTAAATACCAACTTTTCTTCTATTCTAGGCACAGTTAAGTAATACTTGTTATCAGGTCCAAGGTTAAATTTATATTCGGGTTGACCCAACATCCAATAGTTGATGTTTCCTGAAAGGTAAATATTGCT
>CAYUDC010000166.1:0-4205 GCA_964443415.1 uncultured Chitinophaga sp.
AACAGCTCTCCGCGCTTATTTACGTAGAGGTTAAGGTCGCGGTAGATTACCTCGGCAATGCCGTTTTCAAAGATACCTACATTGTCAAATTCAAAGGGCACCAATATCTTGCCCTGCAAATCTATGGCGCCCCACTTGCCTTTTACCTTCACCGGGCAAACGCCTTCGTTAAAATAACCCACCGCCTCAAAATAAGGCTGGTAAATATAATTGCCTTTGGCATCTATAAAGGCCCATTTGCCCATATACAATACGCCAGCCCTGCCTGCAGAAAATGGCCTTACATCATCATACAGCGGCTGAATCACCAACTCGCCACTTAGGTTAATAAATCCTAACTTGCCTTGCACTTCTACCGCTGCTAAGCCTTCGTTAAACGGCATGGCATAATCGTAATTGGCCGCAATGATTTCTTTGCCTTGTTGGTCAATGTATCCAAATTTCCCCATCACATTCACCACCGCAATGCCTTCATTAAAGGCGCTAATCATTTGGTATTTTGGTTCAACCCGAACCTTAACGCTGCTGTCTATTAACCCAAACTTGGTGCCTTGTAAAAACCTGGCCACGCCTTCTTCAAAATCATCACAATCGTCAAAGTCAAAGCCCGTGGCCATGCTGCCGTCTTTGCGCATATAGCCAAACTTATAGCCTAGGTTGCTAATGTCAAACCCAAACTTGTTTTGAACAATGTCTATCTTCTTGCCAACCCTTGCCAATCCTTTATAAAAAGGGCGGGCATCATAAATCTCTTTGGGTAAACTTAATACCACCGCACCTTTGTTGTTGAGGTAATAGCGCTTAAATTTATAGTCCATCACCGATACTAATCCCTCCGAATACATGCCAATAAACTGATAAATTCCAGTATCTACGATTCTTTTTTCGTTCACATCTATCAGGCAAGGCATGTTGCCTAAAGCCACCGAGGCATACCCTTCATTAAACTTCTGAGCAAGGTCGTACTTAAAGTCTATCACCATTTTGCCGGTCTCGTCCATGTATCCCCACTTGCCTTTTTTTTCTACCGGAAAAAGATTTTGTGCGTTTAGGTTAACTGTCCACATTAAACACACCCATAAACATAGTTTTTGCATGGCTGCAAAATACAGATAAATTGGTAAAATTGTAGGGTGACTTCCTTTCTGCAAACACCTATCGAGTTTTTAAAAGGCGTAGGGCCTTCGCGGGCAGAGCTGTTGAAAAAAGAATTACAGATTTTTACCTTCAACGACTTGCTCTTTCACTTGCCCTACCGCCATGTAGACCGCAGCAAAATCTATAAGATTAGCGAGCTGCGTGCCGATATGCCGTATGTGCAAGTAAAGGGCATCTTAGGCAACCTGCGCATGGTTGGCAAAAATCGCGGGCAGCGCTTGGTGGCCGATTTGCGCGACGAGAGTGGCGTGATGGAGCTCGTGTGGTTTCAGGGAATTAAGTGGGTAAAAGAAAGTTTGGTGCCCGGCAAATGGTATATTGCCTTTGGCAAGCCTGCCGAGTTTTCGGGCACCATTAACATTGCCCACCCCACCATGGACGACCCTGATGAGGCCGCGCAAAAAAAGTACCTGCACATTATGCCCATGTACACGGTAACCGAGAAAATGAAAGCCAGGGGCCTCGACACCCGTGCCATGATGAAGCTGGTGCATGCGCTCTTAACCGATCCGCGTTTTGAAGTACCAGAGAATTTACCTGCCGCTATATTGGGTCAAAACAAACTCATGCAAAGGCAAGCGGCCCTTATGCAAATTCACTTTCCGCAAAGCGATGCTGTGCTTAGTGCCGCCGCGTTTAGGCTAAAGTTCGAAGAGTTCTTTTTTATTCAGCTTAAACTCCTGCGCTATAAGGTAAAGCGCGATCAGCTGCGCAATGGCATAGAGCTAAAAGTGATTGGCGAATACTTTAACACCTTCTTTAAATACTACCTGCCTTTTGAGCTTACCAATGCCCAAAAACGGGTGATGAAAGAGATAAGGCAAGATGTTAAAACCGGCATTCAGATGAACCGCCTGGTGCAAGGCGATGTGGGCAGTGGCAAAACAGTGGTGGCCTTAATGTCTATGCTCATGGCACTCGACAACGGCTACCAAAGTTGTATGATGGCGCCCACCGAAATCTTGGCAGGACAACATTACGAAACCATTGTGGCCATGCTGCGCGATATGCCTGTGAAGGTGCGTCTATTAAGAGGCTCAACCCTTAGTAAAGAACGCAAGCTCATTTTAAAAGAACTCATCGAAGGCGAGATCCATATTATCATTGGTACCCATGCCCTTATAGAATAAGTGGTGCAGTTTAAAAATTTAGGCTTGGCCATTATAGACGAGCAGCACCGCTTTGGGGTAGAGCAACGTGCCCGCCTATGGAAGAAAAATGTAAAGCCACCACATGTGCTGGTAATGACGGCAACGCCCATTCCGCGTACCTTGGCCATGACATTATACGGCGATTTAGATACCTCGGTGATAGACGAGTTGCCTGCAGGCCGCAAGCCCATTCAAACCATGCTAAGGTACGATACCCATCGGCTGTCGGTAAATGGCATCATGAAACAAGAGATTAAGAAAGGCAGGCAGATTTATATTGTATATCCATTGATTGCCGAGTCAGAAAAGCTCGATTACAAAAACTTGGTAGACGGCTACGAGCAGATCTGCCGCGATTTTCCAGAGCCCGAGTATCAGGTTTGCATCTTGCATGGAAAGATGAAAGCCGATGAGAAAGCGCGCGAAATGACCCGCTTTTTAAAAGGACAGGCACACATTATGGTGGCCACTACGGTGATAGAAGTGGGGGTAAACGTGCCCAATGCCACGGTGATGATTATAGAGAGTGCGCAAAAGTTTGGCTTATCGCAATTGCATCAGCTGCGCGGCCGGGTGGGGCGAGGGGGCGATCAATCGAGTTGTATCAGCATGGCCGATGTAACGCTAAGCAACGACGCCAAGCTCAGGCTAAACACCATGGTAGAAACCAATGATGGCTTTAAGATAGCGGAAGCAGATCTTAAGCTGCGTGGTCCTGGCGATTTAGAAGGAACTGCGCAAAGCGGTATCTTAGATTTAAAGATTGGCGATTTAAGTAAAGACGCGCCCATTGTGGCCTTGGCTAGAAACCAAGCGCAAGATTTATTGCGGGTTGACCCAAACTTACAAAAGCCCGAGCATCAAACCTTATTGCAGTATTTCGAGTTGTATCAGCGCAACGCCAAGTGGGGGCGCATTTCTTAGCTCATTCTTTCCATGAGGTCTTTGGCAGTTTGGCTCAACACTTCTTTTCTTTCGGGTTGAACCGACACCGACGCTAAATGTTCGAAGGCTAGGTCTAAATATTGTTGCTTTTGTGCTTCGGCAAATTCCCTGATTTGGTATTTGCCATATAAAGCCAATACCCCTTTAATCTTTTGGTCTTGCTCGGCTTGCATCAATTGTTCTAAAAGCTTTTTATCGTCTTTGTGCACAGAGGCTAAAAGTTCTATGAGGAGTAAGGTTTTTTTGTTGGCAGCTATGTCGCCGCCAATCATTTTGCCTACGGCAGCCGTTTCTCCAAAGCTGTCGAGGATGTCGTCTTGAATTTGAAAGGCAATGCCAATGTTCTTGCCAAACTCGTATAAATGTTGTGCATCGGCAGGGGAGGCATTGGCTACCTGAGCGCCAATTTTTAGAGAGGCTCCCAAGAGCACAGCTGTTTTAAGGGTAATCATCTCGATATAATCGGCATGGGTAACATCTTTTTGCGTTTCGAAGTTCATGTCTATTTGTTGTCCTTCGCATACCTCGGCAGCAGCTTTGTTAAAGGTTTGCAAGAGCTCGCTAAAAGCTACGTCTTTGGTTTCGGCTAAAAAGTCGATGGCTTTAATGAGCATCATGTCGCCACTTAAAATGGCAATGGGCATGTTCCATTTTTTGTAGACAGTTTCTTTGCCACGGCGCAAGGGGGCGTTGTCCATAATATCGTCGTGCACCAAGGTAAAGTTATGAAACACTTCTATGGCAAGGGCGGCGGGCAGGGCTTGGTCTATCTTATCTGTAAACAGGTTGCAACCCATGAGGGTAAGCACAGGCCTCAATCTTTTGCCACCTAGGCTCATCATATAGGTAATAGGGTCGTATAGTTCGGCAGGCTTTTGCCCGTAAGAGGTTTCTGTAATTTTCTGGTTGACTTGCGCTAGTAATTCAGGATAGGTAAACATAAAGCAAACA
>CAYUDC010000167.1:0-4045 GCA_964443415.1 uncultured Chitinophaga sp.
CCTGCTTGGTTTTGATTAAAGGCATCTCCATTTAAGATGATATAACTCCCATCTTGCAAGGCTTGTGTTTCTGAGTATAACAGATAAGATGGCCTAACGCCAAGGTATAAGCGTAAATCGTCTGACATTCTATCTGGAATATAATTCAAGTAAAAGCTCATATCGGCGTAGTTGGCGCGGTATCTTCTGTCGATGTTTTCGTCGCGGGCACCAATGCTGCTATAGCCTGCCTCTACTGTAAAATCTAGGCTGTTAAAGTACCTGTTGGTATGGTATGGCGAGATAGGTCTTTGATAAAAAATTCCAAAGCCTCCCAATGTTCTTCCTAATAAATCTGGATTTAATTGCTTGATGGTTGGGAAGTTGGCATGCAAGCAAATACCAAAGTTAGGTTCATAACCTTTGCCACCTTGGGCATTTAACTGAATGGCTACAAAACTTAGAAATAGGAGTTGGGCAAGCTTTTTCATGATGATGGGTTTAGAAGGAAGTCAATATTTTTTTTGATTCCGTTGTATTTAGCCCTCGAAAGAGGGGAGTTTTTAAACAATTTGCCAAAGGTTTCTTCGGTAAGTTCTATCCAATCTTTGCGGCTCATGTTAAGTAATTCTGGTTTCGGGTTGAACCGAGGCTCTTGATGCGGTTTAGCAAAGCGATTCCATGGGCAAACATCCATGCATACATCGCAGCCAAAGATCCAATCTTGCCAGGTGTTTTTTTGTTCGGCCGGAATTTGTTCTTTGAGTTCGATGGTAAAGTAGCTGATGCATTTAGAACCATCTACTTTCTGTGGTTCATAGATTGCCTCGGTGGGGCAAGCATCTATACAGGCGGTGCAAGCGCCACAATGGTCGGTGGTAGGCGAATCATATTCTAGGTCTAAGTCGATGATGAGCTCGCTCAAAAAAAAGTAACTACCTGCTTTTTTTTGGATGAGGTTTCCGTTTTTACCTTGCCATCCAAGGCCAGCTTTTATGGCCCAAGCTTTTTCTAAAACTGGCGCAGAGTCTACAAAAGCGCGGCCTTGCACATCGCCCACATTTTCTTGGATAAACTGCAGTAGTTCGAATAATTTATCTTTTACCACACGATGATAATCTTCGCCAAAGGCATAGGTTGAGATTTTAAAACCATCTGGATGAAGGGTTTCTTTACTGTGGTAATTAAACAACAAAGAGATAACCGATTTAGCGCCTGGCACCAAGAGGGTGGGGTCGAGGCGTTTATCAAAATAGTTCTCCATGTATTGCATGTTGCCATGCCTGCCTTCTTTAAGCCATTGCTCTAGGCGTGGGGCTTCGGATGCAAGAAAGGCGGCTTTAGAAACGCCACAAGCAGCAAACCCCAAAGAAAGGGCATGCTGCTTGATGATTTCTGTTAGTTGAGTTTTGTTCACACGCAAGTAAGAAGGTCTTGCAATATAACAAAAGCACTTATGGTTTTTTGCCTCGCTTTTCTTTTGCTTTAGATTGCCTTTGGGCCTTCATTTTCTCTTTTTCTTGTTGAAAGATTTTTTGTTGCTCTGGGGTAAGCATGGCCATTATTTCGGCATCGGCACTTTCCATAGCAGCTTTCATAATGTCTCGTTTTTCTTTGGGTGAGGCATCTGCAGGTAAGCTTTGTGCTTTGGTTTTAGCCTCTGCTCTGTGTTTGGCGGTAATTTCATCAAATTGCTTAGATTGGCTTTCACTTAACTTTAGCATGAGCTTGAGTGAGTCGCGTTTCTCTTGCAGGTTGGCCTTAGCTTGGCCAGCTCTTGGGCCGCCGTTTTGACTAAAAGCATTGATTGTGAAGAAGCTAAAAGCTAATAAGCAAATTAACTTAAATAGACGAAGTGAATTTTTCATGATGTTAAACTTTATACTCATTGGATAGGATCTACTTAAAAAGGTTTAACGCACCCACCAAATTGGGTAAATCATCCACAAAAAGGCGGAAAACTTGTGGGTTATTAGTTCCCATCATTCGGTGTTAATTAATATCTTTGATACCTTAATTAGCCGAAAAGTGTCTTTAAAGGTCAAAATAGCATTCGTACTTTTTTGCTGCCTGCTAGGTATAGAAGGGGTGTTGGGTCAAACCGAGAAAAAAGATTCTTTGGTTTGGAACGGCAAACAATATGTGCCATTTTCTAGCATTCCGGTAGACACCATTTTGTTTGATTTCGACAAGGATTTAAGTCAGCAAATGCAGCCATTAGACTCTGTATTAAAGTATGCGATTTTGTATTCGCCTTCCCTCAAATTTGAGGATGCAGCCATAGAGAAGGCCATGTACAATTTAAAGTATACCCGATATTTATGGATGAATGGTATTACAGGTTTTTACAATTATAGTTTTGGTAATCAAACCAACCTTAACTCGGTAGACAACAATTCTGCCATCCTAAACAACAGCCTAGGATTGGGATACCGTTATGGGGTAAATGTGGTAATACCTTTAACCGAGTTTTTTGGCAGACCCAACCGCATGAAACAGTTAAAGTCTGAGCATGAGATGGCCATTCAGAAACGCGAGGAGCGCTTAATAGAATTAGAGCAAAGGGTGATAGTGGCCTACTTTAATTTGTTAAATGCCCAAAAGCAAATGAACATTAGGGTGCAAGATACAGAGAGTGCCAAACTCACCGTTGAAATTGCCATGGTAGAGATGAAACGAGGTAAGATACATCCCTCTGAATTATCTAGGTTAAAGAACATTCATGCCTTGGCCGAATCTAATTTAGAGATGTCGAGGCGCGACTTTATGATTTACTATTATCAGTTAGAGTCGTTGGTAGGTAGAAAATTAAGTAAATTTAAGAAATAGGGACAATAGGATAGATGACGTTAATAGGCTTTTTTAGGATTATCATTAATAAACTGCAATGGTTGGTATTGTTTCCATCCATGTTGGCTATTATGGTAATGTACCTCACTAGAAACATGCCTAAAGAATATCAATCTTCTGCTACGGTGTATACAGGTTTGGCATCTGGCTATAACATTACAGATGATGGTACCGAGAAGGTAGATTACTTTGCCGTAAACAATGCCTTCGACAACTTAATTACCACGGTAAAATCTAGGGAAACCATGGAAGAAGTGGCCATTAAGTTAATTGCACAACACATTCTTTTAAAGCAACCCAACAAAGATATTTTAGGGGAGAAAGGTTACGAAGATTTACATAAATTTTTAACCATGGGAGAAATTGCCAAGCTGATAGTACCTGGCAGTTTTGAGAAGACGGTGGCACGCCTTTACTCTATTAAAGATAGCAGCAATAGAAATGTGGTGCAGTTTCTATTAACAGATGTTGCCAGTCCGTATGCCATTAGCAAAATTTCTGGTAATGTAACCGTAGCCAGAAAAAGCAACTCAGACATGCTAGAGATTGGCTATAAGACCAATGACCCTGCTGTTTGTTTGCATACCTTAAAATTTTTAATTGAAGCATTTTCTACACGGTATAAAAACATCAAAGGTTCTGAAACAGTAAATGTAGTGAAGTACTTCGAAGAGCAATTAAATCAGGCTTTCGAGAGGCTGCAAGGTTCAGAAAATAAGTTGCGCGACTTTGGGGTAAACAATAAAATCATCAACTACAACGAGCAGTCTAAGTTTGTGGCAGAGTCTAAAGAAGATTTGTCTACCGATTACTATAAAGAAAAGATGAAGCAAGAGGCTGCTCAAAATGCCATTGCTCGCATCGAAGAGAAAATGAACAATTACAGTGATTTTGTTTCTGCCAACGATGTGTTGATGCAACTTAGGCAAGAGCTTTCTACACTGAATTATAAAATTACCAATGCGCAAATTTTTAAGTATGATGCCGAAAGTATTGGCTCTTTGCAAGATCAGGCGGATAAGATAAAGTTGGCTTTAAAAGAAAAGGCGAGAGATTATTATGAGTTTAATAATTCTATCGAATGGGTGCCTCAAGAAAACTTATTAAACGAATGGTTAAATAAAGTAATAGAACTCGAAGAATCTAAAGGTCGTTTGCAAGTGTATCAAGATAGGTTGCAACAATATGATGGCATATACAAAGAGTTTGCGCCGCT
>CAYUDC010000168.1:0-2727 GCA_964443415.1 uncultured Chitinophaga sp.
TTTTTGCCATTGCTGGTGGTAATGTCTGAGCTGTATCCTAAGTGATACTTTACATCGCCTTCAAATATGCCTTCGTCTTCTGCGGCTTTTCCTTCAAATTCTTTAAAGATATCTTCGTAGGTTTTGCCCAAAATATTGGCCAAAACATTTAGTCTACCGCGATGGGCCATGCCTAATACAAATTCTTCCACACCTAGGTCGGCACCATATTCTATTACCGAATCTAAGGCTGGTATTAAGGTTTCTAATCCCTCTAAGCTAAAGCGTTTCTGGCCTACGAATTTGGTATGCAAAAAGTTTTCGAACACGGTGGCTTGGTTAAGCTTAGACAATACATGTCTTTTTTGTTCGATGCTTAGCTGTGGCGTGTTTTTGCTGCCCTCCATTTTCTTTTTAAGCCAGGAGGTTTTCTTAGGTTCGCGCACATACATAAACTCTGCACCAATGCTCTGGCAATAGGTTTGTTCTAGCAAGGCAATGATGTCTTTTAGTTTGGCAGCCCCAATACCAACCTCTGTACCTGCGTTAAAAGTTTTCTCTAAGTCGGCTTGGGTCAACCCGAAATTTTCTATAGCTAAAGTTGGCTCATATTTTCTGCGCTCGCGCACCGGGTTAGTTTTGGTAAACAAATGGCCCCTGCTTCTGTAGCCGTGTATAAGGTTTAGTACATTGATTTCTTTTAGTACATCTTCTGAAACAACTGCACCTTGTTTGCCATTGCCATATCTTTGGTGGTAGCCAAAGTCAAAACCTTCAAAAAACTTCTTCCATCCGAAGTCAACAGAATCCGGATTACTTAGGTATTGCTGGTGTAATTGGTCGATGGCAGAAACATCTGCATTGGAGAGGTAAGAAAATTGGTCCATACTTTTATGTTCGGTAAACGAACCGCGAAGATAGAAAAATCGCGCATTTAAAGCAGGTAATATAACAAATTAGCAAATATGTTAAGGCTTTGGTAGCCAGTCGAGTAAATCTTTGATGACATAATCAGGAATATTTCCCAGCATAAAATACTCTGAGTAAGTAGATTCGCCACCTCCCGAATAGAACAAGTGATTGAGTTTTGGGTAATTTTTGATGGTCATCAATGGGTTCTTACCAAAGTCTTTTTTCCAACCTTCAAGGTTTTCTAAGTTTACCTGATAATCTCTATCGCCGTGCATCACCAGCATAGGGATTTTTAGTTTCTTGGCCGTTTCAATATGGTTATATTTATTGAGCCAAATCCAGTAGGTAGCTTGCACTTCATAAGGCATTTTGTGGTGTTCTGTTAATGGGTTTAACTTTTTATTCATGCTATAAAGCGCTTTGGCTTTTTGCTCCATAAACTCATCTTTTTTATAGGGAGAAACCTTTGCCAAATAATCGTATTGATCCATCATCATTTCTTGCATGCGCTTGTAGTTGGTGCCTAGCATAGCTATGCCTTTTACCTCTTTTCTTTCTTTGGCAACCAATGGCAAGAGCATGCCACCTTCTCCGTGTCCTAGCAGGTAAATGCGCTCTGGGTCTACATCTGGTAAGGTTAATAAAGTATCCATGGCTTTGTAGAGGTCGTCTAGGTATTCTTCGCGGCAGGTATAATTTTCGTAGGCTGCTTTTGCCGACATAAGGATATTGCCAAAATGAATAGAACGTTTGTCGTATCTAAAGGTGCAAAAGCCATTGCTGGCCATGGCGCCTGCTAAATCGCGGTAAGGTCTGTTTTCTCCAAAGCTGCCATCTCGATCGGTGGGGCCAGCTTCTGGTAAGATAATCACCAAGGGGTGTTTACCCGCCTTGTTAGGTGAAGTAAAGATACCAGGCAATTCAAAAATGCCATTGTAAATTTTAAAATGCCTTTCGTTGTATTGGCTCACATCTACGTAATCGGGCGATACATATACTTTATGGGCATGCATAAAGCTAAGCATCATGATCTTTCCTTGCGGGTTAAACCCTAGGTTAAGCACAAAGGGTAGCGACTCAAACGAAAGTTTGTAACTAATAAAATAAGATTGTTCGTATTTGCTATAAAAGATTGGCCTTGTGCTTTCTAAGGCGCCGTAGGTGCCAACCAGTTCGTTCCAATCGGCTTCAAAAGTTTTGTCGGTATAAGTGCTTAGATATAAAGTATCTCTAAGCTCGCTGATTTTTTGAAACTGAGCACTGGCAAAGTACTTCAGGATTTGTTTGCCCATGGAGTCGGCTACGGCAAAATCGTTGGTTTGGGTCGACCCGATATTGCTTAACAATAACAACAAACCCATGCATAAGAATTTTCTCATGACACAAAGGTAAGGAGGCAGTTTATAAATTATTATTTAATAATTCTTGTTCGCACACCTTTTGGAAAGTCTTGTTTTGGTGCACCTCTAAAAGCAATTCTTGGTGGCGAATATTGTGGGTGTCTGACCCAACCAGGTCTACAAGGTTGTTGTTAACCAAATAGATGGCGGCATCTTGCACTTGCTTAGAATAGTAACCAATGCAGGAAAGCATGTTCATTTGAAACAGTATGCCTTGGTCTTTTAAGTCGTGAAAGCGACTTCTCTCGGCGTTATAATATAAATATCTTTCTGGATGGGCTAGGATAGGAGTATAGCCAGCAATTTGCAATTCGAATAGAGAAGAGGCGAGGTTTCTAGGTTCGCTCATAAAAGGCAGTTCTACCAAAATATGTTTGCCTTTTGGGCCAAAGGTAAGGAGTTCGCCGGTGCTTATTTTCTTTTCAAAGCCATCGTC
>CAYUDC010000168.1:2827-4025 GCA_964443415.1 uncultured Chitinophaga sp.
TGCTCTGCACCTTTTTGAGAACCGAATAATTTGCTAAAAAAAGACAAGGCTATACTTTCTCTAAGAATTCTTTTAATGAGGCAATATTTGGAACGTTTAAGGAATCAACCCTTCTGTGGTCTGCCACCAATAAGCTGATCCAATCTAAGCGGTGGATGGTTTGGTAAACAGAGGCTAGGTTAAATTGCTCTACGCCCATTTCTACTACTTTGTGGTATTCTACTTCTAACAATCCGTTTAAGAACTCAAACCTAGAGCCAACACGTGGATTGCTGTTAGAGTTTAGGAAGAAAAATACGGTGTCTAACGTGCCATAGTAGCTTTCAATCACATTATGGTTATGCTCTGGCAACACATGCACAAAACATTCGTGCTTGGCATTTTCTTGTACTTGTTGTGCAAAACGAGTAGCAACGGCTTCGAACTGCGCATCAGACAAAACCACATACTTAGAGTTAACTTTGCTCTTAATGGCTTCGAATACTTCCTCTGCATCGTTTTGGTAAGGCGTGCAATCTTCAAATAAGCTAGCTACATTCTTTAATTCATCGATAGCACTTTTGCCCATTAGCTCGGCAAAAATCATCACCAGGTAACTCAACGAGAAACCAAGCGCCATGCGCGGCTGAAAGCCAGGTTCAATATAATAGCTCTTTAACTTATTTTCTTCTACATGTTTGCCCAATTTGCCACCGCTGGTTAACACCAACATTTGGCTACCTCTTTTCTTTACTTCATCAAACATGGCCAGTGTTTCTTCGGTATTGCCACTGTATGAACCTAAGATAACAAGTGTTTTTTCGTTTACATAGGCAGGTAAAGTATAATCGGCTATCACTTCTACAGGAAGTGGAAACTCATCCATGAAGATGGTTTTAACGATGCGTCCACCGATGCCACTTCCTCCCAATCCACCGATTAAAATATTAGAGAATTGTGAGGCAGCTAAACCATGGCTGCTATAGTTGTTAATGGCAAAATTAATCTGGTAACCAAATTTTCTTAAAGCTTCGTGTTGCGGATTCATATCTGTTATGTCTTATAATATTTAATGATTATTTAACAGGCTAAGCAAATATTTGCCATAGCCACTTTTAAGGGTTTTTTTAGCTTCTCTTTCGAGGCCAGCTTTGTCTAGCCATCCCATGCGGTAGGCTACTTCTTCGATGCAACCAATTTTCCAGCCTTGGCGGTCTTC
>CAYUDC010000169.1:0-4013 GCA_964443415.1 uncultured Chitinophaga sp.
CTTTAGATAAATATTTGTTTTATAAATGAAAATGAATACCTTCGCAGCCCCTTTAGGGAAAATCTGAAGGAAAGGAGGTGCACATAAAATGATCCATATTAGCGTAAAAGAAAATGAATCACTCGATAGAGCTTTGAAGAAATTCAAAAAGAAATTCGAGAAAACTGGCGTTGTTAAAGAACTTCGCTCACGTCAAGCTTTCACCAAAGGCTGTATCGAAAAGCGTCAGCAAAAGATCCGTGCCGCCTACAAGCTTAAAATGCAACAACAATCTCAAGCTTAATTGCTTTAGATTTTCACATAAAAAAGAGGTTTTCCATTGGAAAACCTCTTTTTTTTTGGGGTTGACCCCAAGTCAAATATTCATACTGCTTGATTTAGTAACGGTTACGCATTGCCCTTAGCAGAATGGCTGATTTTGTTGTTTGTTAAGAAATTAATTTTTACCTTGCTTTTAGCAATACAAGCTATGGAGGTAAAAGCAGCCATTATTAAGTTTTTGGATTATGCACGTTTCGAGAAGAAGCAATCTGCTCATACTTTATTGGCATTAGAAAACGATTTATTTCAATTTCAAACCTATCTTGATGAAGTTTATCCTGGCACCTTGCTGGGTGATATAAGCCACTTATTTATTCGCTCTTGGTTATCTGAGTTAATGGAGCAAGGGATTACCGCTAGGAGCGTGGCTAGAAAAGTATCAAGCCTTAGGTCTTTTTACCGCTTTATGATGCGCGAAGAAGCCATTGCCACTAATCCCATGACACGCATTCAGGCTCCAAAGGTAGAAAAGAAGTTGCCCGTGTTTATAGAAGAACGTGCAATGAAAGAATTGTTTGCGACGGAGTTGGTTCAAACCGAAAGCAAAACAGCCTTTGAAACCTTGCAAGAGCATTTAATATTACTCACTTATTACACAACCGGCATGCGATTAAGCGAGTTAATTGGTTTAAAGGAAACAGACATCGACCAATACCGCATGCAATTAAAAGTACTTGGAAAGCGAAACAAAGAAAGAATCATTCCCATTACCAAAGAGCTATGTGAGGTGTTTAAAGATTTTATTGTTTTAAAAAGAAAGGAGGGCATTGCCTCTACTCATTTATTTTGTTTGCTCAACGGTGCCCCATTGTATCCTAAGAAAATATATTTATTGGTAAAGGAGCGCCTTTCTATGGTCACTACCTTGCAGAAAAGGAGTCCGCATGTGTTGCGCCACACTTTTGCTACGCATATGCTTAATAATGGTGCTGATTTAAACGCCATCAAAGAGCTATTGGGACATGCCAATTTAAGTGCTACGCAAGTGTATACGCATAATAGTATTGAAAGATTAAAACAGGTGTATAAAAATAAACACCCTAGAGCTTAACCTGCCAAGAAAGTATAACCGGTTAAAGGTATTGAGGCAGGCAATATTTTTAACCAAACAAATGCAAAAAATATGAAAATCGAAATTCAGTCCATTCATTTTAAAGCCGACCACAAGTTGCTTGATTTTGTAAAAGCAAAAATTGAAAAGACCAAGACGTTTTTTGAAGGCGTAAACCAAGCCGATGTATATTTAAGATTAGACAAGGATAGTTCTGGAGAAAATAAAGTGGTAGAGGTAAAGATGAATGTGGGAGGACATCCAGTATTTGCCAAAGAACACAACAGCACCTTTGAGGCCGCTACTGATTTAGTAATGGATAAGTTGGTTGCACAGATTAAAAAGCACAAAGAAAAAATGCAAGAAAAGTCTTAGCTATTGCGCTTCTAAACGATACACAGGCACTCTTTTAAGTTCGGCCTCTTTGTAGGGGGAATGGTTGTAGATAAAGTTTAACACTTCTCCTTGGTTGTTGGCCTTAGCAGGGTTTTCCTTTTTCCACGTTTCGAACCAATCTTTGAGTTCTGGATATTTTTCTAGGAGTTCTTTGGCTTCATCCTCAAACACGTAATCAGAATAGCCTTCTTTTTGGTTGAGGATGGGGTCGAAGAAATTCCAAGCAAAGAACCCATCTTCTGCCTCTGGCTCTAGGCACTCCATGACATATTTCCAATTGCCTTGGTTGAGCGGTATCATTACATCGCCTGCACGCACCAAGATTCTTTCCATGGTTTTAGAAGTCTTAATATTTTTGTGTGGAAAGTGGCCTTCATAAGGTTCCTTGGCGTAGTCTATCTTTTCTATTCGGTAAACGCCAAGATAGAGAAAGGTGTCTTCTGGGAATTCGTTGATTTCTACACCTGCCAGTTGCAATTTATAGCGTGCAATTTGCCATTGTTTAGGGATGATGTAGGCAGCGGGGGCCTGGATAACCGTTTGAGGGGTACACTTAGGAAAATAGGGGATTTTGGCAGTGATAGGTTTGTTTCGGTTATAGAACATTCTTTGATAGTTCCCCAATTCGCTTGGTTTAGATTCGTAGGCATATCCTTTAAAATTAAGCAGGATCGAATCGTTGCGATTCACCTTAAAATTGGTTTGAAAAGGTTCTTCGAACATGCTGTTTTGCTTGTCGTAGATTCTAGCTTGCCTAATTAAGATGGTATTGTCGCTGGTATAGGCATATAAAGATTTAAGCAAGGCATAAGTTGCGTTCACACGATCGGCGTAGGGTTTTAGCATATGTGTTTCGGCCACAAAACCAAGAGTATGGTGCAAGGCAGCAAATCCGGTAGAGTATTTAGGCGATTCAACAAATACTTCATATCCATTGGGGATAGGCGAGCGACCAAAGACGTTGACATAGGGCGCCATTTCCCAACCACGATTTTTCATGTCGTTATATAAAAACTTTGAGGCATCGGCATGTACGAGTTCGGCCATTTTTCCACCCAGTTTTTCTTGCTGGGTAGAGATGAGGGTCATGGTGTATTGATAATCGGCGCCATTAGAAGTGTGGGTGTCTATGAATACGTCTGGGTTCCAAACTTTAAATAGGCTAATAAAGGTGGCGGTAAGCCAGCTATCCATTTTTATGAAATCGCGGTTCAAGTCGAGGTTCATACCATCAGCCCTAAAACCTTTTTTTTCTGGTCCTAGTTGACCGCAGCGTGTATATTGCTTTCTGTTTAGCATACCTTCTAGGTTATATACTGGGATAATAACCAAGGTAACATTGGAGGCAATTTTTTCTGGATGCATGAGAAGGTCTTGCGCCCAAAGGTAGCTGGCATCAATACCATCGCTTTCTCCGGGGTGGATGCCATTCATCACCATTAATACAGAGCGGGATTTGTCTTCGGGGGCAGGCGGGGCAAGGTTTTTGTTTTTATCGATAATGAGGTAATAAAAGTTGGGAGCAGGGGAGAGGAGGGTGGCATATTCGCTCAGGGCATCGAGTTGACGGTAGGCGGCAATTAATTCTTCGTAAGTGGGGGTTGTGTTTCCTTTAAAAGGGGTTTCTTTTTTCTGGGCGGAGCAAAAATTAGAAAAAAAGTAAAGGCTTAAAAACAACAATAGTTTATTCATGGTTCAACAATAGTGAAGGAAATTAAAAATTCAAAGTGCTGAAAAATAGGGCAGACACAAACTTTTCTTAATTTTTTTTGCAAATGTAAAATGGAACTTTACTTTTGCCCCACTGTTACGCTTCAAACTTCTCTTTAAATATTTTTTGCTTCATGCTTGTAAACTTCCTGCAAAATACTACATTTGCAGTCCTTTTAAGAAGGAACGGGTAAAGTAAAAAATGTTCTTTGTAAGTTTTCACCTAGAGAAATAGGGCTTTAAAGCCTTACTGGTGATAACAAATGCGATTCATTGTCAAAAAGGAATTGCCACTTTAGCTCAGCTGGTAGAGCAACTGATTTGTAATCAGTAGGTCGCTGGTTCGATTCCGGCAAGTGGCTCCAAAGGTTAAGAACCTAGGGGGAGATTCCAGAGCGGCCAAATGGGACGGACTGTAAATCCGTTGTCTTACGACTTCGAAGGTTCGAATCCTTCTCTCCCCACCCAGGCAATGAATCAAAACGCGGGAGTAGCTCAGTTGGTAGAGCGACAGCCTTCCAAGCTGTAGGTCGCG
>CAYUDC010000170.1:0-3993 GCA_964443415.1 uncultured Chitinophaga sp.
ATGTAACCTTTAGCAACATTGGTCTTTCATTCGAGATACATTTTGAGCTTTAGACTTTTTGTTAAACAATGCGTGAATGAATGCTGGCAGATTGACCATTTAATGATGATGCAAAAATACAAGCTATAACTTGCTTTATCAAAGGTTATAAGATGCCATATTGCGTTCTCATTTTAAACAAAATCAAACAATGAAAAAATCAATTTTTACTATTGCATTGGCATTGACAAGTATTTTTGTAAGTGCCCAACAAGGAAAATTTACTGTTGCTTTAGGCACTACAGAAAATGTAAGCGCATGGGCTATCGGTAGTTCAAACGTAGATTCAAAATCCATTCCCATTCATGCCGAAGTTGGATACCATCTTACCAAAAAGTTCCAATTATCCTTGGCTTTCAATCATTCTTCGGCTGCTTCAAAAGAAATTGACCTCTTACTTTTTAAGTACAAACAAGATGCTCAAATCACTTCAGTTTTTTTAAGAGCAAACTTTTTTTGGCTTAGCAAAGATAAATTTCAATTAGGCAGTGGCTTAGGAATGGGCTATGGAAATACTTCCTCCTCTATTACTATCATTCCAAGCAATGCAGGAACCATAAATCCTGAAGTTTGGGAAGGGTTTGGATTGCACTTTAATTTACTAGAAGCGCGTTACTTTGTGACAGAAAAGATTGGTATTTATGGAAACTTTGGCTTTAGAAACCAAGGTTTGTATGGCATAGGTGTGATCGGTAGATTTTAATTCAATATTACCCATTTGAATAGGCCCATTTATTTTGAATAACTGGGCCTATTGATTTGGGTAGCCCTGGCACTCCCTTAGACCTAAAGTTATGGTTTGGTTAAGTATTTAATCAATGATTTCTACTATTTTTAACCTTGTATACATTTGTTTTAACATAAGATTATGACATTTAGAAATTTCATTTCCCTGATAATATTTCTTATTATTTTTTACAAAGGTGCATCTAGCCAAGACCTATCTAAAAACGATACGATTCAAAAAAAAGGTCCTTGGCTTTATGTAAACCAACCTATTTCTTTAATCTATAAATTTAACCCTCAATTAGGCTATAGATTTTCTAATAGGCATGCCATCGTAGTGGGGCTTACAGCTTACTATGTCAAAAGAAAAGGCGAAACACTTTTTAATAGAGAATATTCACTAAACATAAATGGCAGTCGCTATCACGCCGAATATCGTTATCATTTTACACCCCAATCAAGGTTCGAAACCTATGCTTATGGAAATTTAAACGGGGGTAGTATAGATTATAAAGACACAAGGGAAGGATTACTCTTTGGCTTTTCAAGTACAGACGAATTTAAAGGAAGATTTGTGGGCGGCGGCTTAGGTGTTGGACATCAGTTGTTTTTTAGGAAGGAGAAAAATGTAATTCTACAATTTAATTATGGATTCTCTTACTTCCATCTTTACCAAGTAAATGGCAATTTAGTTACCAAGGAAGAAGCTACTAAAATGCTCATTTCAACTTACTCCTTTTTTCCATTAGAATTATCTATCCGATTAGGGTTTAGGCTATAAAGACGTTTTGGTTCAACCCGATGAATGGTTCTTGTGACGGTAATACAAAACCCATTTGAGCCTTAGCCAAAGTGCAGCATATACACTTATTACGAGTACTTTTTTATCGCCTTGCCAAGTAAGCTTTTTAGATGACTCCTTAGTGTCTTTGGTGCTATTACCTCTACTTGGTCTGCCAACATGAGTATTTTTTGAATGAGCTCGAAATTTGGAATGAGATAGTAGCTAAATATAACTTCTTTATTGGTTTCTGATTCTAACACTTGCGACTGATGCAGTGGAACCGATTTTAAGTAGTTGGCCTGAAAGGGTGTGCAAGAGATGCTAATCTTCTCTGGCACCCCATTAGAGAAATCTAATCCTATCACCTGATCAAATTTCTGCCTTATTTCTTTATTGCTCTTAGAAGGAAAAGATTTACCTAACATATTAAGTCCATGCACACGATCCAAGCCAAAAGTGCGCATTTCTCCCGAGTCTATTTCTCCTATCACATACCAACGATATTGGTATTGCTTTAATAGCAATGGCTTCAGTTGATACTTAGTTACCTTTTGGGTATGAAAATTTAAATGTTCAAACTCGATATACCTTCTTTTTAAAATGGCAGAAGTAATTTCCTGCATGTATTCATATCCCTTGGTTTCTTGAATCTGATCAAATTGTATGATGCTTTGAATTTCTTGCCATTTCTTTGGATTGCTTACATCTATAGAGGTCATTTGACTTAAGGTAAGCAAGTTTAGAAAACTCTCAATCTCAAAATCACTGTCTATTTTTAGTATATACTTTCTTTTAGCGGCATCATATAAAATATCAAGACCCATTTCATTACGCAATTGTTCTATATACCGCGCAATGGTTCTTTCAGACTTTGGTAAGTCGTGCTCTTCTAAATACGCTTTTAACTCTTTTAAAGAGGCCCCACTTGTCGACTTTAGTTTGCGTAGGAGTATAGCATAAATATGAACGGTAGCATGGGCAGGCATAGGCGTTTTCTTACAATTGGTTCAAGAGGTAAATTATATATTTTAACTTTTAAATTCAATAAAAAAACCTGCCTTACTTCTTTATAAACTTTAAGGTGGTAGAACCATGCGCATCAAAAACCCTCAAATAGTAGATACCACTCAATAAATTAGCTATACTCATGCTATATAAGCCTAATCCATCCAAGGTTATTTCACCGCTAGCCAAAACCTGCCCCATCTGGTCAAAAATTTGATACCCATAATCATTGGGGTAAAAGCCCTTCTTGGTAAGCACTATTACATCACTTGCTGGTATGGGGTGTAAGGATATGGTATTTACTAGTGTAGCTTCTTCCTTTCCCAAAACGCTTTGTTTAAATATTAACTCAAACCTTTGGCCATCTGCAGAACCCTCATCGGTGCTTACTTCAAAGTCATAAGTAGTTTGCATGCCAATGGGTATGGCTACTTCTTTATATTTATCCCTCAACCATAATTGCCAAACGCCTTCTTCCCATTCGCTAAACTTTAGCTGATAGTTGCCTACTGCATGGTTTTCTATGCCCAGGCTTATTTGCTTACCTTCTACCCTATCTTTAAATCCATGGATAGAAACTTTTTTGCCGTCATTGGTATACGAGTATAAGCTGATGCCCGGATTTAGCCATTTCTCCGAATCATAGGCATCTAAAGCATCTTCTGCCAAATCATTTTGGTAAACATACATGGCATCGGCCACCATGCTATCACTTTCTATGAGTTGTACTCGTAAACCAAATTCTTTAGCCTTACCCAACAATTGGCTACCCTGAGTATTACTTACTTTATCTTGTTCTTCAATGGTTATACTGGGATTGGCTCCAGTGGTCTTTACCATAAAGGCGGTGCCAGAACCTATGTATTGATTTACATTTCCATCCGAACTTACATTTCCTAATGCGTTATAATTTACATAAGCTCCCCTGCCGTGGCTTCCTATTTGGGCATTCCAAGTATAATAAGTGGAAGAAACATTGGTTCTGCTTATTGCATTCCAATCAATGGCTGATGCAAATGGATTTCCAATAAAGGTATAGTTACCAACTACCCCAGAAAGGGCTGGTATGCTGCTGCTATGATAGGTTTTATCTCCCACCACATGCGTACCGCCTGCCAATAAAACCACCGAGGTAGGTAGCGATTGCGGATTGTTTAAGTCGATGCTTCGATTGCCTCTGATCATCAATCTATATCCCACTCCCTGTTGTAGATTTTGATTCTGGGTATGATTAACTGCACTCCAGGTTTGTGTGCTTTCATTTAAAGTAAACATACTTGGGTTATTGGTTATACTAGAGTCGAACCCATTGCTTACCCCTCCTGTTCCTGTGATATGGGTATTGTGTTGCCAATTGTCATCTATGCCATTAAGGGTGCTTACCGGACTAGCCAAAAATCGATAAGCCCGACGCGCTGGTAAATAGCGTTCAACCCATA
>CAYUDC010000171.1:0-3963 GCA_964443415.1 uncultured Chitinophaga sp.
TGTTCTGGTTTTTAACCGAGCTATTTTTTGCGGCTGTAGTGGTGGCTTTATTGTATTTTTTTATCATCAAAAATCCTAAAATCAATCCTAAGGCAAAGGAGGATGAAGAGGAGGATTAAAGCATTTTTACGTGCCTACTTTTTCTTTACCCAAAAGGAGCAAAAAGGCATCCTTAGTTTGCTTTTGGTGATTCTCTTTTTATTTTTTGCTGGCTTTGTTTATAGTTGGTTAGAACCAAATGTTACCCAAAACCTAAACATTAGTTACCTTCAAGAATTAGAAGCGCAAATTCAGAAAGAGGAAAAAAAATCCGCTTGGAAACCTTTTCCTAAACAGAAACGAGATTGGGATCAAACCAAAAAGCGACCAGATTTTATTACTTTTAAAAAGAATACCTCTGCACCTAAGCCTATAGTATTAGATATTAATTTAGCCGATAGCGCGGCATGGGTAGCTTTGCCTGGCATTGGCCCCACTTTGGCATCTAGGATTATTGCCTATCGTCATAAACTTGGCGGGTTTTTAGAAACCGCTCAATTATGCGAGGTTTATGGATTTAAAGAAGATTTATTGTATGACCTAAAAGATAGGCTGGTATTAGAAAATACTGCCAACGTAAAAATGAATCTCAATCAGGTAGATTACGCTACATTAGCCAAGCATCCTTATTTTAAATTTACCCTTTCCAAAGCAATCATCAACTATAGGAAACAACATGGAAACTTTAAGTCGCTAGATGATTTAAAAAACATAAAATTGGTAAATGATAGCATTTTTCAAAAAATTGCAACTTATCTTGAAATAGAATAGTCATAAGGCTTTGGTTTTGTGTAGAAACCAATTCAAATTTCTATCGTTTATTAAATGGCAATGACACTTAGAAAAAAATCTAATATTATTGCATAGGTTAGCTAATCAACATACAAAAAACGAGTCTATATGATGAACTTTGAACAAACTGAGAATCAGAAGATGATTGCTCAAATGGTAAGGGATTTTGCAGAAAAGCACATTCGCCCCAATGTGATGGAATGGGATGAGGCCCAATATTTTCCTATTGAAGCCTTTAAAGAAATGGGTAAATTAGGTTTACTTGGCGTATTGGTTCCTGAGAATTACGGTGGTGCTGGATTTGGATATTTTGAATATGTAACTGCTATCGTAGAATTGGCAAAAGTTTGTGGCTCTGTTGGATTAAGCATGGCAGCCCATAATAGTTTGTGTACAGGGCACATTATGTATTTTGGCAATGAAGAACAAAAAGCCAAGTGGTTGCCTAAACTTGCTACTGGCGAGTGGATTGGTGCTTGGGGTTTAACCGAAGCCAACACAGGTTCTGATGCCATGCGCATGCAATGTGTGGCTAAAAAAGATGGCGACCATTGGGTACTTAATGGTACAAAAAATTGGATTACCCATGGCTTAACTGGTAATGTAGCAGTTGTACTTGCCAGAACAGGTGATTTATTAGACAGCAATGGTATTACCGCCTTTGTGGTAGAAAGAGGTACACCCGGTTTTAAAGGAGGTAAAAAAGAAAACAAATTGGGCATGCGTGCCAGCGAAACTGCCGAGTTAATTTTTGAAGATTGCAGGGTGCCAGAAGCCAATATTTTAGGACAAGTAGGAGATGGATTTAAGCAAGCCATGAAGATTTTGGATGGTGGAAGAATTTCTATTGCTGCCTTATCTTTAGGTATTGCCAAAGGTGCTTACGAAGCCGCATTAAAATATTCAAAAGAACGCCAACAGTTTGGACAGCCTATTAGCAATTTCCAAGGAATTGCATTTAAGTTGGCAGACATGGCCACTCGTATCGAAGCTTCAGAATTGCTTATCATGCAAGCAGCCGACAGAAAAAATAAAAATATGTCTGTAAACAAAGAAGGAGCCATGGCTAAATACTATGCCAGCGAGGTTGCAGTGTGGGCTTCAACAGAAGCTGTGCAGATATTTGGAGGATATGGTTATACCAAAGATTTCCCTGTAGAGAAGTTTTACCGCGATTCTAAATTGTGTACCATTGGCGAGGGAACCAGCGAAATACAGAAGTTGGTAATTTCTCGTGCCGTGTTAAAATGAAAATTTGCCATTTCTCTTCTGTTCATCATGTTTGGGATACGCGCGTTTTTTATAGAGAATGTGTTTCTTTAGCTACCCAACATGAGGTTACCTTAATTGCCATAGGAGAGAAGAGTGGCATCATCCATGGCGTAAATGTTATTGCCATTCAAAAGCCAAAATCGTTTTTTAAACGATTTATAGTTACTGCCTTTAAAGTTTTTAAAGAAGCGCTGCACCAAGATGCAGCGCTTTATCATATACATGATGCCGAGATGATTCCATATGGAATAGCCCTGGCCCTTTCTGGAAAAAAGGTGGTATATGATATCCATGAAAACACCTACCACGACATTCTGCTAAAACCTTGGATTAAACCTGCCATCAAACCCATTTTGGCAAAAGCCTATAACTTGATGCTAAGGTTTGCCAAACAGCATTTACATTTTATTGTAGTGGTGGCACATCCAAGGTTTTTGCCCGCTTTTTTTGTGAAGCCAGAAGCTTGCACCATCATTCAGAATTTTGCCGATGTAAAGCAATTGTTGCCATACCGAGTAGTGGATAGAGCCAGCATTGTTGGGAATGATATTTTTTATATTGGCATGATCCGCGATATGTATTATGAAGTAGATCCATTGCTTGAAGCCATTTACAGGCATCAGCAAAAGGGTCACATCATTCGTTTACATTTAATTGGATACTTTGGCGCAAAGGCCAATCAAGGCTTTTCGCATTTAAGTTTTTGGCCACACATTCAGCATCAAGTTATTTTTTATGGGCGTTTAGAAATGTCTGAAGCATACGAAATTTCTAAAACCTGCAAAGTAGGCATTTGCCTTAAAAATCAACCTGCAGAAATGCTGGTAAGTCATGAGCGAAAATTGTTCGAATACATGGCCATTGGCTTACCTTCTATATTTGCCAATACGCATATTTATCAAGAACTTAATGAAGAGGTTGAAATGGGAATAACAGTAGATTTAGCTAATTCTCTAGAAATTTATGAAGCCTTGCAAACGCTTTTATCAGATGGTGTCGGTTTGAACCAAAGGGCCCTAAATGCAGCAAATGCCAGTGACACTAAGTTCAACTGGCATGCTGATTTCAAAAAATTATTACAGTGTTATTCAGATTTGGTTCAAACCGAATCTTAAAACAAACTAATGATGTAGTAAGTTACGCCAGCTAAGATGGCACTTACCGGAATGGTGAGAATCCATGCCCAAAGCAGGTTAACGGTTACACCCCATCTTACTGCTGATAAACGCTTGGTGGCACCTACGCCGATAATAGAACCCGTAATGGTATGAGTAGTAGAAACTGGAATTCCCATTTGCTCAGTCATAAATAAAGTTAATGCACCCGATGTTTCAGCACTCACACCCTCAAGTGGGGTAACCTTGGTGATTTTTGACCCCATGGTTTTTACAATTTTCCATCCACCACTCAGTGTTCCTAAACCGATGGCTCCATAGCAAGCCAATGGAACCCAATCTGGCATTTGTTTTAAATCGGTGATATTGCCATTAGCAACCATGGCTGCTGCAATTATACCCATTACCTTTTGTGCATCGTTACCACCATGGCCAATACTAAAGGCGGCAGAAGATAATAGTTGTAACTTTTTAAACATGTTGGCTACCCTAAATGCGGTAGGTGTTTTAACTTTTTCTACGTAGATATAAGTGAGAATAAATAAAAGTACCACTCCCATAATGCCCCAAACAATCGCAGAGTTATCTGCTTTTCCTAGGTCTTTAGCCAACTTTTTTACATCGGCTTGAGGATTGGTTTCTAGTTGAATTTTCTCTGCTAACTTCTGTGCTCCCAATTCATTGTAATTGGCTAGAAGCGGTTTAGCTGCATTTAGGTAGGTTTGAACCGAATCGAGTTTATAAG
>CAYUDC010000172.1:0-3941 GCA_964443415.1 uncultured Chitinophaga sp.
ATATGACAGCTCCAGAAAAACAAAACAAAAGCACTTTAACCCTTTTGCTTTTACTATTAATTACCTCTATTGGTGTGAATATTTATCAGTATAATTCGCACTCAAAGTCGGTAACTACCCATAACAACCAAATGGATAGCCTTTACAATGAAAAAGTAGATGTAGACCGTGAGCTAGCCAATGTAAGTTTAGAACTAGAGAAATACCGCGGAATTGCAGGTAACTTAGATACCTTATTAGATGATGCCAATAGTAAAATTGCAGCGCAAGAAGCGAAGATCAGAAGTTTATTAGGCTCACAAGGTAGAATGAGTAAAATGACCAAAGAGCTTAAAGCTGAGTTAGAAGTTTTATATAAATTAAGGGACGAATACCTAGATAAAATTGACGCTTTATTGGCCGAGAATCAAGCCTTGAAAAATGAGAATGCCAACTTAACCAGCACGGTAGGTGAACTAAATGAACAGAAAAATTTGTTGGAAGGAAAGGTATTAACTGCTTCTCAATTAAAGGTAGAATATGTGAAGATGGGGTCGTTTAAGAAGAAAAGCAGCGGCAAATATACCGAGAGTGCCTTGGCAAAGCGCACCAATAAAATAGAATCTTGCTTTACCATCATGGACAATAAGGTAACCCCTAACGGAGATAAAATGGCCTATTTGGTTATTACTGCTCCTAACGGAAAACCTTTGATGGGTTATACTAAAGCCGAGTTTAAAAATGCCGATGGTGAAAATGTATTTGCCACTGCCAGTCAGAAAGTAAACTATACCGGCAGCAAACAAGATTTATGCTTGGCTTACGAAAACGACGAAAGAATTTTAGAGGCCGGTACTTATACCATCGACATTTACATGGATGGGGTATTGGTTCACCAGAGCTCTTATATCTTAAGGTAATTACTTACCGATATATTTTTCTTCAATTACATTGCGGTGATGGATTTCGTGCCCACAGATTACCCAAACCAAGGCCGAAACCTTCACCGGATTGCCATTGGCTTGCCCTATTTTTGATACTTGCTCTGGGGTAAAACTCCTAAATAACTCAATGGTACTGCTTCTGAGCACCGAGAACTCTCTTACGATGTCTAATATTTTTCTGCCGTTGGCATCTGCTGTTTTAGCATATTCATTTTCATCATAGCCCGGCAAAGGCGTTTGGTCGCCACGCGAAATTCTTAAAGCACGATAACAAAAAATTCTTTCCGAATCCATCAAGTGAACCAAAATGTCTAAGATGCTCCATTTGCCAGGTGCGTAGGAGGATTGTAAGGTTTCATCATCTAAGGAAGTAACCAAATCAATGGTATCTAAATGCTGTTGGTATAATTCATCCAAGATATCATTGGTTTGGGGAACTAGGTCGATGTATTTTTGGTAGAACGCTGCGATGTCTCCGCTTTGAGGTTTAGCTATCATATCAATTAAATTAGTACACAAAGAAAGATAAGTAAGCACAAAATAGAAACAATAAAACATGATTATATTTGAACCTATGATCAACAGAATAGTAAGAATGAGTTTTGAACCGAGCTTGGTTCCTGCTTTCCTTGAATTGTTTGAAGAGGTAAAACACCAAATTGCAGCTTTTGAAGGTTGTAATGGGCTAACCTTACTAAGGGATGCACATGAACCTAATATATTGTTTACCTATTCATTATGGGAATCGGAGGCTCATTTAAACAAATACCGCTTTAGCGAATTGTTTAAAACCACCTGGGAAAATACCAAAAGTAAATTCAATGCCAAACCCATTGCATGGAGTTTAACAGTAGAACAGCAAGTTAAATAATGTCTCTAAGAATAGTTTACCCACTGATATTCAGAAAAAATTAACATTATTAAGTTCGGGATTTATCCTTTACATTTGGAGAAAATGTGAATTTTACATGCTCAAGCGTTTCTATATCTTTTTAATATTGATTCAATTTACAGGACTTGCCATAGCAGGCCCTACAGATTCTTTGCGAATAGAAAAGCGTGATGCCCAAACCTATATCATTCACCGTGTAGTGAAAAATGAAGGTTTACCCCAATTGGCAAAACGTTATGGAGTAAATGAATCCGATATTTTAAGCCATAACCCTTTGGTAACTGATAAGGTGTACGAAGGGCAATTATTAAAAATTCCTTTGAATACTTCCAAATATGGTAATATCACTGCGCCAGAAGTAAAGCCATTGGCTGCAAGTGCTTTGCCCGTTGCCAGTACATTGCCATCTCCTGAAGAAAAAAAGGTGGTTACGCTAAACGAGGCTAGTGAAGATATGCCTAAACCTGTTGCCACTACGATGGCCACCAAAGGTTCAGGCAGGCCTATAGCCATGTTTAATACCTATGTAGTTTCTTCTCCTCAAACCGTAGAGCAAGTTGCTAACACATTTTCTGTGGAGGCTATTGATATCATTAAAGAAAACGACCTTCAAAATTACCGTCTAAAAGCTGGGCAAAAAATTAAGATTCCGGTTTACGCTGATACCAAACCCAAAGAGGCAACTGTTAAAACGGTTGCTGCCAAAGAACAGGTTGCCACTAAACCACAAGCACCTGTTGTAGAAGTTAAGCCAGTGGTAGCTCAAAAAACGCAAGATAAGCCAGTAGAAAAGAAACCTGCTCAACCAGCTTCAAAGCCTGCTGTTGTTGCTGCAAAGCCGATGGCTCCAGAGAAAAAAGTAGAAGAAGTAGTCATTGAAGAAAAGGAAGCTAAAAAGGTAAAACCATTGCCTGAAGTGTTGGCGAAAAAGATAAAAGATGAGGAGCCCATGCTTGAAGCCAAAGTAGCTCCTGTTAACAAGCCAGACACACTTACCGAGGCCTACCGCAAAAGAAAACAAGCGCTTGCAAATATCGACCATTTAGATACCTCCTATATACACCCAGATGGAGTTGTATATAAGTTGTTTGATTACCGCCAAATGGATTATCAGTTTGATACCAAAATCATGCGCATTGCCGAAGAAAACGCCATAGAAGTACCCAACGTAGAGCAACGTGCAGGATATGGAAATAAAAAAACGGTTCATATTGTAAAGCGTGAAGAGTCTTTGCAATCTATTGCCCAAAAATACCGTGTCAGTGCAACTGATATCATTAACTGGAATGGTTTGCTAAACTACCGTGTAAGAGAAGGACAGGAATTAGTTATCAATAGCGAACGCGCCAATATATCGCCTTATCAAAGAACAGTAGTTGCACAAAAACCTGCTGCCGAAGAGCAAGTGTTTGTAGAGAAAACCATCAAGGGGTTTGCTTATTATGATGTTAAGAAAACATTTAAGGGTGTATATGTTAATGGAGTTGAAAAGGGTAAGTTCATCACCCTTCAAAACCGCGATACTTATAAGAAAACCATTGCGAGGGTTATTGGTCCTT
Source organism: uncultured Chitinophaga sp. (assembly GCA_964443415.1). Lineage (GTDB taxonomy): Bacteria > Bacteroidota > Bacteroidia > UKL13-3 > UKL13-3 > B1. The sequence goes on from CAYUDC010000172.1 coordinate 3,375, forward strand.
TGCCAGCAGGTTTGCCCGAAGGCACCATTGTATTAATTGACCGAATAACAGCCAAAGAGCTAGAAGTTGAAAACGAAAAAGTGTATATCCAAATTTGGATCAATGCGGTAACAGAAGAATCTGAAACTGCAGCACAAGAAACAAAATAGCAAGATTACTTCTACAATTGTTCGAGCAGGTTTTTGCTGCCAATATTTCTTCTTACCGTAAAGCCTTCTCCGTACCTTACACCAATCTCCTTACCAAATTCGGCGCACCTTCCCTTTACCGCCTCCAAGAACTCTTTAGTGGCAATTGGGGTTACAGGTTCGGTAGAGTTAGGGTCATAAAACTGGCTGCTATACGCTTCAATTGATTGTATTTTTTCCTCAAAGGAGTCGCTTATATCAACGATAATATTAGGCTTGGTAAGCCTATCTTGAATATAATGATATACCTGCCTTGGGCGCCAAGCTTGTTGCATTTGGCCTTCATAAGTTGTTTCAATTTTTCGCAAACCCGATAGAAAACAAGCATCGTGCACCAATTCGGCAGCGCGTCCATGGTCTATGTGGCGGTCTGATTCTG
>CAYUDC010000173.1:0-3802 GCA_964443415.1 uncultured Chitinophaga sp.
AAAAAAAAGGTCTCGAAATTTCGAGACCTTTGTGATTCGGCTGGGATTCGAACCCAGGACCCCTACATTAAAAGTGTAATGCTCTACCAGCTGAGCTACCGAATCTTGCTACATTGTTTATGTGTAACGGGGTGCAAAGATATAGGGATTTGTTGATTCCCCAAACGTTGCCGCATTTTTTTTCAATATTATTTTTAAGTTACTGAGAACCAAAGTTTCTTATTTTGATGCCTTCTTTGATTTCTATTTTTTCTCCAAAATACTCGGCTATTTCATCCAATGTTAAGGCATTTTCTAGGCTATAGTCCCCTATTTTAGTCCGCTGCAAACTACCCAAAAATGCCCCTGATTGCAATTTTTGGCCAAAATCTCTTGCCATAGACCTGATGTAAGTTCCCTTGCTGCAAACAATGCTAAAATGCACCGTCATGCCTTCTATTTTTACAATATCAAATGCATGAATTTTTATTTGCCTTCCCTTTAATTCTAATGCCTCCCCTGCCCTTGCGCTTTCATAGGCGCGTTTTCCATCTACCTTAATGGCCGAAAAAACGGGTGGAAACTGTTCTATCTCGCCGGTCATTTCTTTGGCGGTGGCATAGATGGCTCCATGGGTTATATGTTCTGTAGGATACCATTGGTCTGTGAGTGTTTCTCTATCACAGCTGGGGGTGCTTTCACCCAAAACAATGGTGCCGGTATAGGTTTTATCTTGGCCCATGTATCGCTCGATATTTTTAGTCTCTTTGCCTACACACACAATTAATAATCCGGTAGCCAAAGGGTCTAAGGTGCCTGCATGGCCAACCTTTACCTTTTTCTTTTTAGCTTGATCCAAAGGCAAAAATTTACGCCAACGCCTTTGCAGCAATCGTTTGATATGATAAGTAACGTCGAAACTGGTTAATCCAAGGGGTTTGTGAACCAATAAAACGGTTCCAGGGTCTTCTGTAATCTCAAATGCTTCCACCCTTAAATTACATCATTTGTAATTCGTAGCCTAAGCCATAAAGCAATAAAATGGCAGCACCTAAAATGATGCGATACCAGCCAAAAACCTTAAAGCCATGCTTGGTTAAATAGTTGATAAAACCTTTGATGGCAATCATGGCTACAATAAATGCCACTACATTACCAACCAATAAAATTGGCAAATTGTCTAAGGTAAAGCCAAACTCTTTCTGAAACTTAAGCATTTTGTAGGCCGTGGCGGCAAACATGGTAGGAACAGCTAAAAAGAAAGAGAATTCTGCTGCGGCCGTGCGATTAAGGTTTTGTGTTAATCCTCCGATGATGGTGGCTGCCGACCTAGAGACTCCCGGTATCATGGCTATCACTTGAAAAAAACCAATGATAAGCGATTTACCATAGCTCAACTCTTCAGACTCTTCTTCGGTATGTTTGAACCAATCATCTATAAATAACAAGATGGCTCCTCCTATCATTAAACTAGTGGCTACTACAATCACATTTTCTAACAACGCATCGATGTAGTCGTTTAATAAAAAACCTAAGATGGCCGCTGGTAAAAATCCTACGAACAACTTAAAATAAAAGTCGAGGCTTTGAAAAAAACGCTTCCAGTATAAAACCACTACAGATAAGATGGCCCCAAACTGGATGGCAACCGTAAACAGTTTAACAAATTCATCTGCTTGAATGCCCATGATAGAAGATGCAATAATCATGTGCCCAGTTGAGCTTACCGGCAAATATTCTGTTAAGCCTTCGATAATGGCTAAGATGATAGCCTCGAAATAATTCATAGGTAAATGGTTAAAACTGGCGAAATTACTTCTTCATAATGGCATAAATTTCAATTACAAAACCCAATAATACCAAAATAGGTGCTAGGGTAAGCTTTTGAAAGTTGAAGATATCTTCAGAACCAGCCATTAATATAAAACCGGCTGTAATCACAAGAATACCAACAATCATAATAAGGTAATTCTGTTTGCCAAAAACGAAGTTAGATTCAACGTTAGCGTCTACTTTTTTTGCGCTTATCTTTTCTTTACTCATGGGTGCAATATCTAATTTTTTAATGATTTTACAATTAATACAAATCGTCTAAACGGGTATTTAGAAATTTTCTTGTGCTAAAATAACTGCTTAAGAAGCTTATTAACAAGCCTACCACTAATAAGGCAACAAACAAAGTTGGCTGCAATAATTGGTTAAAAACGCTTTCCCATTCCGGAATCCAACTGTATAAACTATTTTGGATCAACCCGAGCAATACCGCAGACAGCAACCAGCCCCAAAATCCATTGAGTAAACCTCTAATCAAAAACGGACGTAAGATAAAACCTGGAGTGGCCCCCACCAATTGCATACTTTTGATGGTAAAGCGCCTAGCATATAAATTTAGTCGAACAGTATTATGTATGAGCACTACGGCAATGATGCCAAAAATGGCAGCCAAACCTATAAACAGTAAACCTACCCTATTAATATTTTCTTGAGCAATGCCATAAGCTGCTTTGGGATAGCTTACATCGGTTACTCCTTGCATTTTCTTTAGGCTTAACTCAATCTCCTTCATTTGTTCGGGTTGGTGAAAGGCAGCATTGAGTTTAATTTGAAAACTCCCCATCAATGGGTTAAAACCCAAAAAACTGGTAAAATCTTGGCCCAATTCGTTGCTAAACTCAATGGCAGCGCGTTCTTTACTCACATAGGCCAAGGAGGCCACATAGGCTTCTGTTTTTAGCTTTGCCTCGTAATTTGCAATGGTGCTGTCAGACAAATTAGGGTCTAAAAACACCTGAATAGTCAGATTCTGACTAATAAAATTCTCGGCGGCCTTGCTCCCTAAATATAAAAACCCAAATAATCCCAGCATTAGCAGAACCATGGCAATGCTTAATATGGCCGAGAAATAGGTGAACTTTCTTCTCTTTTTTTCTGTGTTGCTCAATGTATTTAGTTTTGGTTCAGCAAAAATATAAAACCAAACGGGCCTACAAAGATTATTTAACCCACACTTTGGAAAAGGACTGACAGCCGTCTATTTTTGCAGACTTTTATAACAAACCCTGCGAGATGAGCAACGAATATAAACCGAGTGAAATTGAGGCTAAATGGCAATCTTATTGGAAAAATGAGAAAATCTACCAAGTTCAGGAGGATACAACTAAACCCAAATTTTATGTGTTAGACATGTTTCCTTACCCTAGTGGCGCGGGTTTACATGTGGGACATCCACTTGGATATATTGCCACCGACATATACAGCAGGTATAAAAGACAAAAAGGTTATAACGTGCTGCACCCTATGGGTTACGATGCCTTTGGCTTACCTGCCGAGCAGTATGCCATTCAAACTGGGCAACATCCAGCGGTTACTACAGAAAACAATATCAAAAGGTACCGCGAGCAACTTGATCAGCTAGGATTTTGTTTTGATTGGGATAGAGAGGTTCGTACCTCAGACCCCGAATATTATAAATGGACACAGTGGATTTTTATTCAGCTTTACAACAGTTGGTTCAACCCGAATACCCAAAAAGCCGAACCCATTGCCAGCTTGCTTCATAAATTTGAAACAGAAGGTTTTAAAGGCAGTGATGACAGTATTTTAACTGGTGGAATTGAATTTGATTACCCTGCTTTTAGCGCAGAACAATGGGTAAAATTTGAAGAACGAACCAAACAAAAGATTTTATTAGGATTTCGTTTGGCCTATTTAAGTGAGGCGTATGTGAATTGGTGCCCAGAATTGGGTACTGTATTAAGTAATGACGAAGTAAAAGATGGTGTGAGCGAACGCGGCGGTTATCCTGTTGAAAGAAAGCTCATGA
>CAYUDC010000174.1:0-3802 GCA_964443415.1 uncultured Chitinophaga sp.
AATAAGTTTCCATTGGCAACAGCTATACAAAGGTAACCACCAATGAGGGCGCCTAGGTTTACACCAGCGTAAAACAAAGAGAAACCTGCATCGGTGCGGCTATCGCCATCGGCATATAACTTACCAACGATGGTAGAAATATTGGGTTTAAAGAAACCCGTTCCAATGATGGTAAAGCCAATGCCTATAAAGAAGAAACGCATTGGGTCGAGGGCCAACACAATGCTACCAATAATCATGAGGATTCCACCCCAAAAGAGCGACTTTCTATAGCCTAATATTTTATCGGCAAACATCCCGCCCACAAAGGTAAAGGCATATACAAAGGCTTGGGTAGCGCCATATTGCAGGTTGGCCACTTCGGAGTTCATTTGAAGCTTGCTCACCATAAAAATCATGAGCATGCCACGCATACCGTAGAAGCTAAAGCGCTCCCACATCTCACTAAAAAACAAGTACCACAATTGCTTGGGGTACTTGCCTTTAAAATTTTGTATTTCTGCTAAAGTTGCTTTGCTCATAGTTCATTAATGAGCATCCATGTCTTGCTTGTATTCGTTATGGTTTTCGTTCATCATTTTTTGCAACCATGAACTTAATAAGAATAAGATGCCAGCAGAAATTCCTGTCATCACAATAAACACCATAAAAAACTCATACAAGTTTGTAATTTGAAAACCAAGAATGCTTGGGTAAACCACAGGCAGCGAAGGGTCTATATCACCAGAAGGTGGAATTAATGCACTTAAAGTACCTGCAAATTTATTGGCAGCGGCATTGGCTAAGAACCATGTTCCCATCATTAAAGAAGATAAACGCAATGGAGCCAATTTAGATACCATCGATAAACCAATGGGTGATAAACATAACTCGCCAATAGAGTGAATAACATATAAAGATATAAGCCACATCATGCTCACTTTATCGCCCATTCCTAAACCTTTTACGGCAATGGCAATCACTACATAGCCTAGGGCAACTAATAACAAACCTAAAGCCATTTTCTTTGGAGAAGATGGTTCTAATTTTCTGCTATATAAGAATCCCCAAACAATGGTTAAAACTGGAGCAAGAATGATTACTGCCAAAGGATTGATGGATTGAAAATAAGAAGCAGGCATTTCCCAGCCCATTAACATACGGTCTGTTTGTCTATCGGCAAATAAGGTGAGTGAGGCACCTGCTTGCTCGAAAGCTCCCCAGAAGAAAATAACGAAAAACGCTAAAATGAAAATTACAATGATGCGTTTTCTTTCTATGGTGTTTAAGCTCTTATCACTTAAAATAATGATAGGCATCACCAACATAGCACCATAAATGAGGTAACTAATAATTTCAATATCACTTTTAAACATTTGCTTAAAGTTCAACATAAAGAAAATGATAGCAATAGAGCCAATGATCATTCCAATGCTTTTGAAATCAAGTTTTTGAACTGGCAATCCAATTTCTTTTCCTTCTTCTGAAATGAGGTATTTCTTTTGGTACAAAACAAAAGTGGCCAAACTAATGACCATGCCAATACAAGCAGCTAAGAATCCGTATTTAAAGTCCATAGACCCACAAACCAAAGGAGAAAAGAAAGCACCTAAATTGATACCCATGTAAAAGATAGTAAAGGCACTATCAATGCGGCGGTCGCCTTCTGGATATAATTGTCCAACCATGGTAGAAATATTAGGTTTAAAGAAACCATTACCAATGATAATAGCAGTTAAGCCAGCCCACATAATAGAAACTGCTGCTTGACCGCCACCCGTAGAAGCACTCAAAAACATTAAAAACTGTCCAAGAGCCATTAATAATCCACCAATGATAATACTGCGTCTGTTGCCCAAAAATTTATCGCATAAATAACCTCCTAATAAGGGTGTCAAATACACTAATCCAGTATAGCTACCGTAAATCTCAGAGGCATCTGCATCTTGCATCATCAATACCTTTGTCATAAAAAGGATGAAGATGGCACGCATTCCATAATAACTAAAACGCTCCCACATTTCTGTGAAAAACAAAAAATAGAGCCCTTTAGGGTGGTCTTTTCTTGCTTGTACTTGTTGACTCATATAGTATATTGTTAAAGACGCAATATATGTATTGTAATCACTTTTTCAAATTTGCCATAATATGCTATTTTTGAAAGAATGAAAAAGCTTAGAAGAATCATCCTATTGGCAGTATTGCCTTTTAGTATCCTTAGCATAAGTGCTTGCGAAGAAGCCAACCAAATTTTAGAAGAGCTTGGTTTATCCAATGAAGAGGTGGTGGAAGGCTTAAAAACGGCCTTAAATGTAGGTACCGACACCTCTGTTACACGGCTATCGGCATTGGATGGTTATTTTAAAGATGAAGCGGTGAAGATTTTGCTACCCAAAGAGGCAGAACCTGTTTATAATGTACTAACTAGTATTCCTGGTGGGCAAACCCTCTTAAACAATGCCGTATTGGCCATTAACAGAGCGGCAGAAGATGCTGCCCCAGAAGCCAAAACCATATTTGTAGATGCCATCACCGGCATTACCATTGCCGATGGCTTTACCATCTTAAATGGTGGAGACACCGCTGCTACCATTTATTTGTCTGACAAAACAAGAACCCCTTTAACCGATTTGTTTAAACCCAAAATTCAAACTTCTTTGAGCAAACCTTTGGTATTAAACACCTCGGCAGAAAAGGCCTATACCGATTTAATCAATGCCTATAACACTGCTTCTTTAGGTGGCATTTTATGGCCAGAAATAAAAACCAATTCGCTTAGCCAACATGTAACAGAGAAAGCCTTAGATGGCTTGTTTGTAAAAGTAGGCGACGAAGAAAGAAAAATTAGAAGAGACCCTTTGCATAGAGTAAGCGAAATTTTGCAAAAAGTGTTTGGCGAGTAAGCTATCCCCTACTTTTTTCCTATGAAACCCCTCCTACTTTTTTTAGTATTTTGGGCCCATCATGCATGGGGTCAAGGATTATTGTTGAACCCAAACTTTGATTCAATCAATGTATGTTTTGAATATGAAGCTGAATGCTCTTTTAAAGCTTGGTACCCCATTAGGCACGGTGCCAGTGTTTTAAAGCAAAACAATAAAAACACTTTATTAAGTATAACACCTCAGATAAGGTTTGAAGGCCCCAACAGAACTGCCGTGGTGGCCTGTTTAAGCCGCCCAGTTTTCCCAGGGAAAGAAATTGACTTTTTATTTCATATCCAAAATCCCAGAAATGCCTACATAGGTATTGGGATTATCCAAAGATTTGATTTTACTACACAAGAAGATCTCAACCTGTTAGATTCCATTAAGTTTGAGGTGGCACCTTTAAGCAGCAGTGAAAAACAAACTATTGGCATTATACCGAAAGATACAGGTCTATTTGTGGTATTTTTTTTATTAGAAGATAATGGCGGCCTCTCACCTATCCACTTTAGGTCGATAGATGCCAAGTTAAAGCTACCCGAAAAAGACCAATACAATGCAAACCCTCATCGTATACAATTTATCATGAAAGACAGACGTCGGCATCTCTTTAGCAATACACAAAGAGATGCCGAAATCATGAATACTTGGTGAGGCTTACAACTTCTCCAACAAAAACCTTGTCATTCTTTCGTATAAATGCAAACGGGTTTTGCCACCGCCAATGCCATGGTTTTTGTTAGGGTAAAATTCCGAATCAAACTTCACTCCCTTCTTAATCATTTGGTCTACCATTTCTACAGCATTCTGAAAATGTACATTGTCGTCTGCGGTGCCATGTATGATTAAGTAATTTCCTTTGATTTTTTCTACATGATTCATCGGTGAGTTATCAT
>CAYUDC010000175.1:0-3713 GCA_964443415.1 uncultured Chitinophaga sp.
GGACTTTCTATCTTTAATATGACCATTTCGGTGGTAATGACTGGGGTAGGTGTAATAGCCTTAGCAGGGATTGTGGTGCGAAATGGAATCCTATTAGTAGAATTTACAGATTTATTACTTGAGCAAGGAATGGAAAGTCGAGAGGCTATCATCGAAGCCGGTAAAACCCGCATGACACCTGTAATTTTAACCGCTTCGGCTACCATTTTAGGCCTTATTCCATTGGCGGTTGGTTTAAATATCGACTTTGTTTCTTTATTCACACATTTCGACCCACACATTCATTTTGGTGGTGATAATGTGGCATTTTGGGGACCTTTGAGCTGGACAATGATATTTGGTTTAAGTTTTGCAACATTTTTAACTTTGATATTAGTTCCAGTTATGTTATTTTTGTCAAACAATTTGAAAACAAAGCTAAATATTCCTTTAGTTAAAAAACATAAGGAGTAGATGCTAAAGATAATTGCACCTAGGGGTAGAAGTGCAATTTGTTTCATAGGCTAAAGCGGGGGTCGGGTTAAACCGATTCCCGTTTTTTTTGTCTATCCCATTGGTAATAACTATCTTCGCGGCCCTTTATTGAATCAAAATGATTACTGTATCTAACCTGAGTTTGCGCTATGGCAAACGTATTTTATTTGAAGACGTTAATGTAAAATTTAGTCCCGGAAACTGCTATGGTGTCATTGGCGCCAACGGTGCTGGAAAATCTACTTTTCTAAAAATTCTTTCTGGAGAAATCGATCCAACTACTGGAAATGTGAGTATGTCGCCAGGAGAACGCATGAGCGTGCTCAAACAAAATCATTTTGAATTTGATGAATTCCCAGTGCTCCAAACTGTTATTATGGGCAACAAAAAGTTGTGGGAAATAATGCAGGAAAAAGACGCGATTTATCTAAAACCTGATTTTTCTGATGAAGATGGACATCGTGCAGCCGAATTAGAAGAACAATTTGCAGACATGCAGGGCTGGAATGCAGACAGTGATGCCGCTAACTTACTAAGCGACCTTGGCATTGGAGAACATTTACATCAACAATTGTTAAAAGACCTCAATGGTAAAGAAAAAGTAAGGGTACTTTTGGCACAAGCACTATTTGGAAACCCTGATGTTCTTTTATTAGATGAGCCTACCAACGACTTAGATGTTGAAACCATCACCTGGCTCGAAGATTTCTTGGCAGATTTTCAAAATACCGTCATTGTGGTTTCCCATGACCGTCACTTTTTAGATGCTGTATGTACACATATTGCAGACATTGATTTTAGTAAAATCCAATTATATACTGGTAATTATACCTTTTGGTATGAAAGTAGTCAGTTGGCACTGAGGCAGCGTGCCGACCAAAACAAAAAAGTGGAGGACAAAAGAAAAGAACTACAAGAATTTATTGAGCGATTTAGCGCCAATGCCTCTAAATCAAGACAAGCTACTAGCCGTAAAAAATTACTAGAAAAGTTGGTGCTAGAAGATATTAAACCATCCACCAGAAAATATCCTGGAATTATTTTTAGAGCCGACAGAGATTGCGGTGATCAAATTTTGCGTGTAGAACATCTTTCCCTTAAAAATAGCGATGGCGGTTATTACTTTAAAGACCTTCACTTTGCATTAGACAAAGGAGATAAAGTAGCGATTCTTTCTAAAGACCACATGGCTATTTCTAACTTTTTCGAGGTGTTAATGGGCGAAATGGCACCAGACCACGGGGAGTTAATTTGGGGTCAAACCATTACCCGCTCTTACCTGCCCAACGAAAATGCCAAGTATTTTGATGGAGACAATAACCTCATAGATTGGTTGAGACAATATTCTGCCGAAAAAGATGAAACCTATATCCGTGGTTTTTTAGGAAAAATGCTATTTAGTGGCGAAGAAGTATTTAAGAAATCCAATGTGCTTTCGGGTGGTGAAAAAGTGCGTTGCATGATTTCGAGAATGATGCTCACCAATGCCAACTGCTTACTTCTAGATGAGCCAACCAATCACTTAGACCTCGAATCGATTACTGCATTTAATGAGTCTTTGATGGATTGGAAACACAACATCATTTTTACTTCTCATGACCATACTTTTGTACAAAGCATTGCCAATAGAATTATAGAAATTACACCAAATGGCTGCCTAGATAAACGTATGACTTATGATGAATACTTGAATGATGAAAAGGTAAAACTACAAAGAAGTCAGCTGTATGCCGGCGAGGCCTTAACATATTAAAAAAACCCGGAGGATTTCTTCGGGTTCTCTAAGCTATTTTATAGCACTACAGCACGAGGGGAGTTCCAGGCATCAGCGGGTGCCATTTAAATTAATTTTTGGCAGTTTTTATACAAAAACTTACTCAAATATGCCCAAAATAGCCATGCGCCTTGAGGTAAAGAAGTAAACGGTGGTTTTGAATGTTTGAATGGCGGTCTTTTAAATAAATCCGGTTTCTTTTTCCAAGGCTTTTTGAAAGATTTCCTTTTTTCTGCGAGAAACTTCCACTTCTGTTCCATCTAACATCACTACCGTGCCACCCTCCCCTCTAATATACCTGCGTATAAATTTAAGATTAATCATATGAGAATTGTGAATACGGCAAAAGCCATAATCACTCAGCAACTCTTCAAACTCTTTTAACGTTTTTGAAACTACCACCGGCTTAGTGCCGTCTTTGAAAAAAAATCGGGTATAATTAGCGTCCGACTCACAGCGCATGATTTCTTCGATAGGAATAAACAATGTTCCTTCCGCTGTTGGCAAAGACAGTTTAAAATTCTGCTTATGAATGCTTTTTAAGTTGTCTAACAAATTCTCTATTTGCAATTGAGGTTGATAAGAATTGTGATTTTTCTTCTCTAGTACTCTCTCTAAGGCAACTTTTAGTTCTTCTGGGTCTACAGGTTTTAACAAATAATCGATGGCACTAAACTTTATTGCACGAATGGCATAAGAATCATAGGCAGTAGTAAATATTACATCAAAAGTTCTATCGGGTATTTCAGACAACAACTCAAAACCATTTTTAAAAGGCATTTCTATATCTAACAACAATAAATCTGGTTTTAACTCTGCAATTAAAACCCTAGCCTCTTCGGCATTAGACGCCTCTCCCACCAACAATACTTCTGGAAATTGCTTAAGGATGGCCTTCAAAGCATTTCGCCCACCCAGTTCGTCTTCTACAATGATGCTCCGTAAAATATTTTGTGCCATTAATACTTTGTATATAATTTTTTCTAGTCCTAAAAACGACAATTTTAATCATCTTTTTAAATAAATTTATCAATGACCTCACTGTGGCCTTTTAAAATGCAACAAAAACAATAGCAGAATATCCCTATTTTTACCCAATGCAAAAGTTTATTTCCCTACGCATTGCTTGCTCGGCAGAAAAAGCTGAATTTTTAATGGCCGAACTAGAAATGATAGGCTTTGACACCTTTATGGAAACCGATGAAGGCTTTGAGGCTTGCGTTTTATTAGAAGATTTTTCTGAATCTACCACACTAGAAATCCTAACTAAATATCAAATTAGTAGCGAACAATATGCTATACAAACCTTAGAACAACAAAATTGGAATGCCCAGTGGGAAAGTTCATTTGAACCGGTTTATGTAGACAATGAATTATGTATACGAGCTCCATTTCATGCGGCAGATAATCAGGCAAAAATCGAATTAGTGATTCAACCAAAAACTTCATTTGGCACCGGACATCA
>CAYUDC010000176.1:0-3697 GCA_964443415.1 uncultured Chitinophaga sp.
ATTCGGGTTGACCCAACATCCAATAGTTGATGTTTCCTGAAAGGTAAATATTGCTTTCTGCAGGTGTATTATATGGAATAGTATCTAACACAATAGTAAGCCTATTGCAATAAATAGGAGCGAGGTCTTTCCAACCGCTAATCCAATGCATGGGCGATAGGTTGGCATCATACAACAAGTTTCTATCTAAAATGTCGCTCCCACAGCTATCTACTTCTACGCTGGTCCAATCTCCACGTGTAAACTTATAGTTTACCTTTCCAAAGCCAAGTGGAATTTCGGTAAACCAAACTTGCCTTTGTGGGTCGAGTTGTAATTTATAATCGGGGTCTGCTGGGTTCCAATTATTAAAATTTCCGGTAGCATAAATGGCGGCACCTTCGGGGGTGTTTAATGGAATGTTCCCAACTTCTATGCGCATGCGCTGGCAGGCAGTAAAGGATAGCATCCCAATGATGACTAAAAGATATTTTATGAAGATTTTCATTGATCCATCCAAGATAAAAAGGCATCTACTTTAATTCTACTTACCAAGAGTTGTTCCTCTACCGAGGGTTGTACCTCTATGAGTAATCTACTGTTAAAGTACTTATGTACTTTTTGTATGGCTTGTATATGCACAATAAAACTGCGTGTGATTCTAAAAAAATATTTAGGGTCTAAACGTTCTTCTAACTCGTCTAAGCGATAATCTACGATATACTTTAGATTGGTTTTGGTCACTAAATAAATGGTGTTTCTTTCGGCAAAAAAGTAGGCTATTTCTTCGGTAGAGATATACTTAAATTGGTCACCAATTTTAATTAGAAACCTGCTTTTACTTTCTTTTTTACTCAAGCCTAATAATGCTCTTAGCTGCTCTCCGGTATAACTTTGGCTGGAGGCGGTAGCTTTAATTTTCTTAAGCTTTTCGAGCGCTTTCTCTAGCTGTTCTGGTTCTATGGGTTTAAGCAGATAGTCTACGCTGTTCAATTCAAATGCCTTAATAGCATACTCGTTATAAGCTGTAGTAAATATAATGGGTTTAAATACCTTTACGTCATTAAAGATATCAAAACTCAACCCGTCTGATAGTTGAATGTCTAAGAAAATTAAGTCGTACTCCTGGGTATTTGTTAAAAACTTAACAGCCTCCTTTACCGATTCTATTTCTGCAATGATTTCAATAGAGTCATCTGTTTGTTGCAGCAGTCTCTTAAGTTCGGCACGTGCATGAGGTTCGTCTTCTATGATAACAGCTTTCATAACAAAGGAATTTTAAGGGTAAAGTGCGCACCATCGTCTATCACTTCAAATTGTTTTTCGGAGAGATAGGCATAACGGCTAGAGATAATCCTTAATCCTAAACCACTCGAGTAATCTAACGACTCTTTCTTTTGAATAGGATTAGAAACAAAGAGCATATCTTCTTTGCTTTCTATGGTTATAGTTAAAGGATACTGCGTAGAAACTACATTGTGTTTGATGGCATTTTCAATAAGCAACTGCAGGGTGAGTGGAATCATTTTTTTCTGATACAGGTTTGGGTCAACCCGAATGATAACCTGAATCATATCTTTAAATCTAATTTGAAGCAGATTCCAATAGGTATCAAAGAATTCGAGTTCTTCAGACAGGCTAACGGTTTCTTTGTTTTTATACTCTAAAATGTTTCGATATACTTTAGAGAGCATGCGCAAGAATCCAGCAGCCTTGTCTTGGTTCTCGTAGATAAGGGCAGAAAGGGTATTGAGGTTATTAAACAAAAAATGCGGATTCACCTGATTGCGCAGCAACTCTAAGTTAAATTGTGCTTTTTCTTTGTCGAAGGTGGCTTGCTGGATTTTAGAGTCTTGCCATTGCTGCAAAAAATAGCTGCCTAAGTCGAAGGCCACATTGAGCTGCATGATAAAAGTAAAGATAAAATAATTGATAAGCATCAATCGATATTGTATATACATATCCGATTGTAAGAAATGCACTTTAATGAATGAGACATATACAAATAATCCTGAAACTATTAGCGGAATAAGCCATGCAATTAATAGCGACTGTTTTTTAAACCTTTTTATGGGATTATCAAACCATGGGTTAAGCACATCGAGTTGCTTTTTAGCATACATACTAAAGATAAACATTAAGCCAAGGCTGGCACCTGCGTGTAGCATGTTGTTCAGGAGATTTTGTGTAAAGAACAAAAATCCCATGAGGCTGTAAATGAGTTCAGAAACAAGCACGTATAATATCAATGAAATGATATACAATAACGCGTTTGTTTTTAAACTGCTGATGTTGCCTGCCTTACTCATTATTCAAATATAGTGGCTTGTGTCTTTTTTAAGATAGCTCTTTCGATGATTTGATGGTCTTGAACCAAACGAATAGTGTATAAACCTGCTGGTAATTGAGATAAATCAAAACCTTGATTTACGTTTATTAGCTTGTATTTAGCCGATAATAAGGTGATGCCATCCTGCTGCAATTGAAACTTGATGGGAGTTCCATTGAGGTTAAAAAAACTTAATTTTAATAGGGCATTCCCATCATAAGAAATGGAGCTGTTAAAGCCGGTAGTTTGAATGGTATAATGGTTGAGCACCTGGGTTCCATCCTTTTCTTGGTTAGAGTTTAGGCGTTCAGCAAAGCTAGCAAAGGCAAGGCTAAGGAGAAGACTTACTTGAATGAACTTTTTCATGGGTGTGTGTATTTGATGCAACAAAGATGGCTTTGCATCTACACCTAATTGTATGAAAAAGGACGAACTTAAGAATAGGCTTGCTTAACTTAATAGGGAGTGTTGTAGAATGTCGAAAAGCTTTTGATTGCCGTTTTGCTGGTAGTGAGCAAGCTTACTTTTATATGTGGGAATGGCCGCTATAAATGCCAATAAATCGGCTGTGTTAAGGCTTTTGGCGTGTTTGCCATACCCTAATTTTTCTAGGTATGCTGCATTGATATACTGCTCAAACTGTCCTTGAATAGGGAAGGAGTAAATAGGCTTTTTTAGATATACCGCCTCGCTAATAAAAGAAAATCCGCCATTGGCAATTACTGCTTTTGCGCTGGCTAAGTCGGCCACAAACTCATTTTCACTAAAGGGTTTGAACCAAAGGTTTTGCTTGCGCTCGTTTCGGTTCAAACCGTAAACAATAAATGTTTGTTCTGGAAACTTAGAAAGAACAGCTTCTACGCTATCCAAGGAGGCAGAAGTCTGGTACATGATGATATGGTCTTGCTCGCTTACCTTAGCTTTTTCTATCACCTCTCTTACAATAGGCGGAACTAAAAGGGTATTGGGTTTGATGATGTTTGCCTCAAAAAATGAGCTGATGAAAAATGTATCAGCGGCAGGTACTTTAGAAGCAGTAATTTCTTTGGCAAACCAATAATGAAAATATTCCGAGCTTGGTATATCAATACTTAGCTCACAGCGGTTGTTTATCTGAATATTATCTATGCAAATCATAGGAATTTGGTGCACCCATCCAAATAGGTGGCTAAAGCTTTCGAAGTCGGTAATGACTAAGTTTGGTTTGAACCAAAGTGAGAGTTTAATAAATTTAATAAGGTTTGAACCAAAGAGCTTAGGAATTCTTTTGAAGTTAATCCAAAACGAACCAGGAACAGAGATAACAGCATTTTGGTAACTTAAATGAAAGCCTTCGATTTGGGTAACACGCCCAGGAAAGCTTTCTGATAAAAAAGTATACGCCCTGCT
>CAYUDC010000177.1:0-3697 GCA_964443415.1 uncultured Chitinophaga sp.
CAGATAGAAGATGTCATCTTTGGCGCGGCTAATCAGGCAGGTGAAGACAACAGGGATGTAGCTAGAATGGCGCTATTATTAGCGGGTTTGCCAACCTCTATTGGCGGTAATACGGTAAATAGGCTATGTGCCAGTGGATTGCAAAGTATCATCGACGCCTCACGCGCCATAGAAGTAGGAGATGGAAGTATATATATTGCTGGTGGAGTGGAGAGTATGACACGTGCCCCATTTGTAATGGCCAAGGCAGATACAGCTTTTAGCCGTACACCAGAAATTTATGATACCACCATTGGTTGGCGTTTTACCAATAAGGCATTGGCAGCCATGTATCATCCTTATAGCATGGGCGAGACCGCAGAAAATGTGGCAGAGCAATGGAAGGTGAGCCGAGAAGACCAAGATGCATTTGCCTATCAATCGCAAGTAAAATACCAAGCAGCTCACGAAGCTGGAAAATTTGCAGACGAGTTGGTGTCTGTAGCTATTCCTCAGAAAAAAGGTGATCCTAAATTATTTGATAAAGATGAACATCCACGATTAAGCTCAATGGAAGAACTGGCCAAGCTTAAGCCTGCCTTTAGGAAAGAGGGCAGTGTAACTGCAGGAAATGCCAGTGGCATCAATGATGGAGCTGCTGCTTTATTTTTGGCTAGCGAAGAGATGGTAAAGGAGTTTAATTTAACACCCATTGCCAGGGTTGCTGGCAGGGCCATTGCAGGAGTAGATCCTTCGGTTATGGGAATTGGGCCAGTGCCTGCTACCCAAAAAGCCCTTAAAAGAGCTGGAATTACCGTAAACGATTTAGGCTTAGTAGAACTCAATGAAGCCTTTGCCTCACAAGGAATTGCTTGTATGCGCGATTTAGGCTTGGATCCAGCCATTGTTAATGTAAACGGAGGTGCGATTGCTTTGGGTCATCCATTGGGTGCAAGTGGGTCGAGAATTTCTACCACCCTCTTGCACGAAATGAAAAGACGCAAAGTTAAATACGGGGTAGCAACTATGTGTATTGGCGTGGGCCAAGGTGCTGCCATCGTATATGAGCTTTGCTAATGCGTTTAGGGTTGAACCAAGTTTAACACAAAGTTCTTTGGATTGGTATATTCCATTAAACTCTGCGTGAGGTTGCTAAAATAATTATTGGGTTCGGCCCAATACTTTTTGTTGACTACAAATTTAAATTCGATTTTACTTTTGCCTTTAAAATCGGCTAGTTTCATGCGGTACTCATAATTGTTGCCAACAGCTTTCATCAGGTATAACTTATCGCCAGTGTTCCAACTATTAAACTCTCCGCATAAAGTAACGGTCTTAATTTTTATGCTGGGTTTTGATTTCCACATGCCATAGGAGGTAAGGTAATCGTTATGGTCATTGGGGTTAAATACAAACACCACTTCGTCTTGTTCGATGCGATAGCCTCCTATTTTTTGGGTTGTTGTAGAGTCGCTGCTTTGGGCATTTGCACTTAATAAACAGGCTAAGAGTAAAAAGGTACTTACTATTTTTTTCATTGTTCTTTTTATTTGATGGAACAAGGATACATACACCTGGTAATCTCTACAAGGCATGATATCCCAATTTGCAAATGAAGCGTTCCAACTTTAGATTTTAGGGTGTAAAGTTATTGTATGCTAGTATGTAATAAGTCAATTGGCCTTAAACCAATCATTGGGCTTGTAATCACAAGACTGTTTTTAATGTTCTTAGGCAAAGCTAACAAGGAAGTGTCATCGTCCAAAATTAGATAAGAGCCTAGGTTGTTTTGTGTTTTCAACCAATTCATTATCTCGTCTTTTCTATCAAGCCTATTGGAGTTTTCAGGCAATACGTAAATAGGGCAATGTTTAACTCCTCTTCTTAGAAAAATTGCCTTCCATACTTTCAAATTATAACTAGATTTATGCGAACTGGTAATAAAAATGACAGTATCTGAAACGATCAAGTTATTTAGAGCCTCTACGGCATTGCTACTAAATGCAGGAAATCCATCCTCAAGTATTTCTGGTTGTTTCCAGCTTTTTTGAGGCACCATCACTCCATCTATATCTAATAGCAAAATCATCCTCCAAAATTAAGGTTTATTTTTATTTAATCATTTTATTTTTTGCAATAACTCCTTAAAAGTTATATCATTATAGGCTGCATCCTTGTAATTCCATTTTATAATTTCTTCAGGGGTTTCCCAATCATTTTCATCAATGATTATCTCTGCCCAATTTCCTTTCAAGAGGAGACTCGGTTTGGAATAGTTATCTAAGCTGATTATTTGTCCAGTTATTTTAGAGGCAATATATCTATGATGGCCATCGATGATTAAATTTGAATTTACCTTTATGGGCTTAAAGTAAAGTTGAACCTTCATTTTTCGAATCATTCTATTTAGAATAGGAAGGCAAATCTTATTCTGTGAAGGAAAAAAGGTAAAGCTAGTATTGTTTAAAAAGGCTTCAATTTCAGTTTTGGTCATTATTTTCTAGATGGCTATAGATTTTCAAATCTACTTCTGCTAGAAATTATATAGAAACCGTCCTTCTAGGTTTATTGGTTAAATCTCTTATAAATTGAATTAAATCATTAGATATTAAATAGTTTGAAAAATCCTACAAACTTGAATTTCTTTAATAATACAACCAATGACCTTGTACCTCGCCTTTGGTATTAATAGATAAAGCCGGGAAAGGCACTTTAATCATAAACATATGGTTGAATACCTTTTTAAGGGTTTTGTTCTTGCAGGGAATTTTGCAGAAATCGATGTCTAAAGAAAGCACCATTTTTCGGTACCGCTCGGTATTTGGAATGCTCACGCCTCTATAACTTTTTCTATTTTCGAACTCACCAAACATTCCACCTGCACCATAACCTACAGCAAGGTTTATCCATTGCGGAAATTTTGGGTTTTTACTAAAATGATGCAGGCCAAAACTTAACCAATAAGTATGTCCATTATAATCATAAAATACTTGGTTAAAACCCTCTCCCAAATAGCCATTGGCCTGCTTGGCATAAGGGCTAGGGGCAAAGCTAAATTTATATTTAACCGGAATATCTTGCCAAAGTAAGCCTTGGGTAAGCACAAGGGTTGACCCAAGTGTATTGGCTGCCACATCGCTCCACGAGAAGCCCCAACCAGGGTACATCCCATCCCAAATTTCGATGGGCAATTGCAATAAAAAACCTACACTGCCACCCCATAATGCAGCTTTGGTATTGGATACCCCCGCCCATTTTAAAGATTGATAGGCAATATAGCTTTCCAAATAAGAGCCATAGGCATGCCCCATCTTATCTATTTGTAAGTACCCTTTGCTATCATTATAAAAGGTAAACCCATCGGGTGTTTGGTCTTTATACCATACATTTTGCAGGTAGTATAATAAACCAATTTCTGCCACACCAATGCTGCTTACTACGGTGGTTAATCTGGTTTTGTTTAACAGGCTGTCTTGAGCCATGAGTTTGTTTGAAACCAAGGTGACAGTGAATAAAAAGATAAGGCCGGTTTTTAGGTAGATTTTCATATATTTACGTTTTAATTAGCACTAAAACTATGATGCAAACAGCCAGCAAATTTAGAAATATGGTTCGATTTTTTAGAGGGGTAAGCCTCTGTTGCTTACTATTTTTGGGAGTGTGTTCGGCTTCGGGTCAAGCCGTTAAAGTATTAAAAGAAGGCAATTTGTTTGGGGTG
>CAYUDC010000178.1:0-3680 GCA_964443415.1 uncultured Chitinophaga sp.
TGTTTTGATGCGAATATACTGATTTTATGAAATTGTAGTAATGAACTGGTGTTCATACAAATCTTTATAATACTTGCTTTGAGCTAATAAACTCTGGTGATTGCCACGTTCTACTATTTCGCCTTTTTCTAGCACCAAAATTTCATCAGCATGGGCAATTGTGCTCAAGCGATGCGCAATCATGATACTGCTTCTGCCTTTGCGCATTTTTTCAATGGCATTTTGTATAATTTCTTCTGTTTCGTGGTCGATAGACGATGTGGCTTCATCTAGCACCAAAATAGCAGGATTTTGCACCATCGCCCTCACAAAGGATATCAATTGCCTTTGTCCTACACTCAGCGTTGCTCCTCGTTCCATCACGGGTTGTTGGTAACCCATTGGCAATTTGCTAATAAATTCATGTGCGCCCAATAATTGAGCAATCTCTACTACTTTTTCATCAGAAATGTCTTTATCATACAATTTGATATTGTCCATGATGGTTCCACTAAATAGGAACACATCTTGTAAAACCACTGCTATCCTGCTTCTCAGACTTTCTAAAGTGTATTGGTTAACGGGCACCTCATCTATACAAATGCTGCCAGATGAAATTTCATAAAATCTACTCAGTAAATTGATAATGCTCGACTTCCCAGCACCTGTAGCTCCCACCAAGGCCAAGGTTTTTCCCTTCTCCAGTTTAAAGTTAATATCCTTTAATACGGGTTGATGGGGTATATACTCAAAATGAACTGATTTAAATTCAATATTCCCCTCAATTTGCTTGGCTTCTATGGCACCGCTGCTTTCTAGGTGTTCTGTTTCGTCGAGTAACTTAAAAATCCTTTCGGATGCCACCATGCCCATTTGCAAATTGTTAAACCTATCTGCTAATTGCCTAATAGGCCTAAAGAATAAATTTAAATACATGATAAAGGCAATAATTACACCTGCAGCATATTCGCCAGCTATCACCCCATCAGCGCCATACCAAACTAAAAGTCCGATGGCAATGGCGCTTAACACTTCTACCACAGGGAAAAATACAGAATAATAAAAAACACTTCTAATATTCGCATCTCTATGGTCGGCATTGATTTTTTTAAATTTATCAAATTCTTGTTCTTCCCTATTAAAAATCTGAACGATTTGCATGCCTGTAAGGTGTTCTTGCACAAAAGTGTTTATTTGAGCCACCTTGTTTCTTACCTCTTCGAAACTGCTCTTAACAGCCTCTTTAAATAAATACCCACTGTAAAATAGCAAGGGCAATACCGATAAACAAACCAAAGACAATTTTACATCGGTGTAAAACATTAATGCCAGCAAAACCACAATTTGAAGAATGTCTCCAACAATGTTAATCATGCCTTCGCTAAACACTTCCGAAATTACTTCTATGTCGCTGATGCTTCTGGTAACTAAGGTACCCACAGGAGTTTTATCAAAATAAGATTGTTTAAATGCCAATAAATGTTTGTAGACTTTGTTCCTTAAATCATAAATAATTTGTTGACCCAAGAAATTAGAGAGCAAAGTGCCCCACCACTGCATAGCTGCTGATATAAATAATAAAATAAACAACCATACAGACATATTTAACAAGCCATGTTCATCGCCCTTAGAAATATAAGTATCTATGGTAACTTGAATAAGATAGGGCCTAAGTGGGCCTAAAACTGCTAGACTAATGGTAAGAATAACTGCCGTAACAAATTTACGTTTATAGGGTAGGGCCAATGAAAATACCCTTAGTAGCAACTTCCAATCAAACGATTCTTTCTTTTTTGTTTCAGCCATTCCTAAAAGCGCATTTGCATTTTAATATTTACCCTACGATTGGTGAGGTAATTTGGAACGGCATATCTTGCTGCAGTAACGTCTTCAATCCAGATATAGCTAATGGTATTATTTACCCCCAACAGGTTAAATACCTCAATTCCAATCCAAGCACTTTCAATATTTTTTCTCCAAAAATTATCCCTTTTTTTAGTGTCTTCTTCAATCAAAACCCTATTGATTCCTAAGTCAACTCTTCTATAACTTGGAATTCTATTTAAATCATTATACCTATTTCTATCTGGTACCCCAAATGGCATTCCACTGCCATACACTAAATTTAAGTTCATTCTAAGTTTAGGATTTTTTCTTAGATAATCTTGAAAGAAAATCGCAAAATTTACTCTTTGGTCGGTAGGTCTTGGAATATAAGAAGGCGTGATGGGGTTTCCTTGCGCATCTACCGCATCCGTTATCTTCTCTTGGGTTTTCATTACGCTTAAACTGGCCCAACTTTCGGCACCTTTCACAAACTCCCCATTTACCCTAAGGTCTATTCCACCTGCATAACCACTAGAATTATTGTTGGCAAAATACCTAATACGTACATTGTCTATTTCATACGGAATCAAATGATCAAGCTGTTTGTAGTATAGTTCACCTATAAATTTAAAGGGCCTATTCCAAGCCGTAAAATTCATGTCTCCTCCCAGCACATAATGAATAGCTCTTTGCGCTTTTATATTGGGGTTTAATTGTCCGTCAAAATTGCGGAGTTCTCTGTAAAAGGGCGGCTGATAATACCAACCATAGGCTGCTTTAACCAACCAGTCTTTTCTTGGCTTTTTATCCGAATTTGTTTCTCGTAATTGACGATTATATTTTCTATTTGGTTCAAAAGCCATTTGTACCCTTGGACTAAAAACCGTTTGTTGATTATAGCTCCAATAATTAAACCTTGCGCCATAGGTAATAGTAGCGTTATAGGTTTTATTTAAGACTTGTGTGTTTTGAAAATAGCCATTGGTTCTATAGGTATTTAAGCTAAGTCGGGTACTCAAGAAACTGTTTAATTCGAAATTGCCAGAAGTATCTATTTTAGGTCTAGAAAAGCCAGCAGAGTCATCATAATACCATTCGTGCAATCTATCATTGATAGACTCGGTTTGAATAAATGCTCCCCATTGAAACGTGTGTTTTCCGCTACTATGAAAACCTCGGTGACCCACATTATTTACGGTAGCGATTACAGCATTTCTGGCATTATTGATAAAATAACCCACCCCCCTTAAGCTTCTTGCCCGCGCAAAATTATCCGAGCCCAAGTCGGTTTCAATATCACTTAAACGATAGGCACCTTCAACGGTAAAAATTTCATTTTCATTAGAGTAAAAAGTAGAAGCGATGAGTTTAAGTTGCGTCTTGTGATTGAGTCTGTAATCTAAGGTAGCAGCAGCCATACCTGTTTGATATTCCATTAAATCTGCGCCATCAAAAAAGATGTTTAACTGATAGGCTCTATTGACGGTACCAAATGTGGTTTGTCTGTTTTGCGGCACAAAATAATATTTGTTACTGGCAAAGCTTCCTAATACGCTCAAACTTAACTTATCTGTAATATGGTAGTTAAGTAAAGATTGAACGTCATAGAATTTTGGTTGATAATCACCTTGCACATCAAAGGTTCCTAAAACATAGGCATTGCTCCAATAGCGAGCGCCCAAAAGCCAGGTAAATCGTAGATTTTTAGAAGCACCTTCCACATGGGTTTGCAAACCCAATAAGCTAACAGTAGCCGAGGCGCCAAATTTTTTAGGGTCTTTGTATTTAATATCAAGTACGCTGCTCATTTTATCGCCATACCTGGCTTCAAATCCACCTGCAGAAAACTTTACGTTTTGAACCAACTCGGTATG
>CAYUDC010000179.1:0-3644 GCA_964443415.1 uncultured Chitinophaga sp.
TAAATAAAAATTGTTGCTCAGTGATTATCCAAGTGAGCTGACCTTGGCAAGCCAATAAAACTCTTGTTGCCTCCCCAGTGGTGCTTCACAGCATGACCAAAAGCTCATTTGTTTCATAAGCCTATTACAAATTTTACTATTAATTTTAATAATACATAATTATCATAATGTAAATTCTTTATAATTTATATTATATATTGATTTTCAATTATATAAAAAATATTTAGTCTCTATTTTATATCCAAAAGTGAGTTTTTATTTACATCAAAGGACAATTTATGTAGAATAATATTAACTTTATATAGTAATATTATTAATTTAACTTGTAGAATTAATTCTACATTTTAAATGCAACTAACTGAAAACATGATTTCATACTCAATAAAAAGGGCGAGCGAGATGAAAATCTTATGCTTAGCAAATTATGAGGGGCTTTTAAATGAAATCACAAGCATTACTTACATAAAGATATTTTTATTATTATTTTTAACAATGATGTATAATTGAAACATGAAATTTCCCCACTACCATCAATTGGGTTTAAAAGATTGCGGCCCCTCTTGCCTAAAGATGATAGCCCAATATTTTGGTAAAAATTACTCCATTGATTACCTCCGAGAAAAAAGCCATATCATTAAAACAGGCGTAAGCATGCTAGGAATCAGTGAAGCTGCCGAAGCCATTGGCTTTAAAAGCATCGGCGTTAAAGTAGACATCCACAAACTCAAAGAAATTGCCCAAAGTCACCCTAGCATCCTCCACTGGGATAACAATCATTTTGTAGTATTATATCACCACAAAAAAACCTGGCTAGGCAAAGATAAATTCTATATTGCCGATCCCGCATCCGAACTGCTAGTGCTTAGTGAACAAGAACTATTAGATCATTGGGCCATTGCTACAGATACAAATGATCTGTCTAAGAATGCTCCTTCGCAAGGGTATGCCTTGGTTCTAGAACCAACCCCGCAATTCTTCACTCAAAATAACGAAGCAGAGGCCAAGGCAAGCCTCGGTATTGATTTCTTATTACACTATTTTAAGCCCTACCAAAGCTACTTTATTCAATTGGCTTTAGGAATGTTACTCAGCAGCCTTATCACCTTGGCAAGCCCTGCACTCACTCAAGCCATGATAGACAAAGGGGTTAATATGCATAACCAAAATATGGTTACGCTGATTCTTTTGGCCCAACTGGGCGTGTTTGTAGGCAGCATTGCCATTCAGTTTATACAAACTAAAATACTCATGCACCTCGGTACTCGTATCAATGTAGGCATGGTTTCCGATTTTTTCTATAAATTATTTAATCTCTCTATCCCCTTTTTTGATAGCCATGTGACCAGTGACCTCATGCAAAGAATTGGCGACCATAAGCGCTTGGAAAGCTTGTTAACTGTTAGCTCACTCAGTACTATTTTTTCTATTCTAAATATGGCTATTTTGGTAGTTATTCTTGGCAACTATCACTTAGGCATATTACTCATATTTACCATTAGCGCAGTACTTGGCTTTATCTGGACCTATCTCTTTTTAGCTTGGAGAAAGAAAGTAGACTATAAAATGTTTCACTTGGGTAGTAAAGAAAATGCCAAAGTAATCGAAATGCTTGAAGGCATTCAAGACATCAAAATAAACAATAGTGCTAAGTATCATCGCTGGCAATGGGAAGAAATACAAGCAAGTCTCTACAAACAAAAAATCATCAACCTCAATGTAGGCCAACTGCAAAGCATCGGTGGAAATATTATTGGCCAAGCTAGTAGCCTAATCATTAGCTATACCTCTGCTACTGCCGTTATCAATGGTAGCCTAAGCCTAGGTGGAATGTTTGCCATCAACATGGTCATTGGCCAATTAAATGGCCCCATACAGCAACTTTATGGATTAATTAATTCACTTCAACAAGCTCGTATAGGAATGGACCGCATTGGTGATGTAGTGCTACAAAAGGATGAAAGCGATAGCAAAGATCACTTGCTCACAGATATTCCAGACGGCCAAGACCTACGCCTAGAAGAGGTAAGTTTTGTGTATGGCAGTGAACGCTTATCTCCAATCTTGAACCAAATTAATTGTGTGATTCCACAAGGAAAAATAACTGCCATTGTAGGCGCAAGTGGCAGTGGAAAATCTACTTTACTAAAATTGCTCGTTAAATTTTACGAGCCACAACAAGGTCATATATACTTAGGAAACCACCATTTTAAAAGTTTGCACCATGGTGCTTGGCGAGACAAGTGTGGTGTAGTGATGCAAGATGGCAAACTCTTTAATGGAACAGTAGCAGATAATATTGCCGCTGGCTTACCTATCCGAATGAATGACATTATCAAGGCGGGTAAAATTGCCAACATAGATGACTTTATTAGCACATTACCCAATGGCTATTTAACCGAAATAGGTAATGATGGTACACAGGTTAGTGTAGGCCAAAGGCAACGTTTACTATTGGCAAGGGCAGTATATAAAAATCCTTCCTACTTATTTTTAGATGAAGCCACCAGTAGCCTAGATGCCAATAACGAAAAAAAAATCATGGAGCAACTTCAACATTTCTTTACCCATCGCACAGTGATAGTGATTGCCCATCGATTGAGCACCGTGCAACATGCCCATCAAATCATTGTAATGGAGGCTGGTAAAATCGTAGAAGTGGGCAACCACCAGAGTCTTTCGAACCTGCGTGGTAAATATTATGAATTGGTAAAAAATCAATTGGAGTTAGGTAAGTAATGATGCCAGAAAAAGAAACCTTAGTTACACATAACGAATCTATACAATACTTAATGAATAGAAGGCTAAGTGCATTTCTGCGCTATGGAATGAGTATGCTCTTTTTATTGAGTTTGGGGGTATTAGCAAGCCTTTATTTTGTAAAAGTACCTGATGTATTAGAAGGTAGATTTAGTTTAAGCGCCCTACAACCTCCTAGGGCCATAATTGCTAAAGTAAATGGGCGTATATCCGAAAAAATGATTAGTGATAAATCTATAGTGAAAGCTGGTGATTTATTGCTTAGAATAGAAAGTACAGCTAATCTAAAAGAAGTAGAGCAATTGCTCATAGAATTAAAACTAATTAAGCAATGTTTAGATAGCAACAAGCTCGACAGCATTCGGTTAATTGATGCGGAAGCACTTTACAATTTAGGCGAATTACAGCAAAGCTATGAACAGTTTAAAAAGAGCAACAATGAGTTGTATATCGCATTAACCAAAGGACAATATTTAGAAGAAAGAAAAATCATTGAAGACAGGCTAAACTATTTACTCCTTGGCAAAGAACAACTAAACAAACAAAAACAAATACTTCAAAGAGAATTTGAAATGGCACAAGAGGCCTGGCAAGCCGACTCTTTGCTAAAGCGACAAGGAAGTTTAACCTTGTCTGAATTAAGGGCATCAGAATCAAATAAACTGCAGAAAAAATTAAACTTACATAATTTGGTTCAATCCATTATTTCAAATGAAAATGCCACCAATGAAATAGAGCAACAAATGATTAACTTAGAGAAAAGCATTGCGGTGCAAAAAAGTATGTTTACGCAAGCATTTGGCATACTTTGGGTAGCAGTGGCCGATTGGCAATCAAAATATATGTTGCGAGCAACTAGCAATGGGAGAGTATTATTGAACCGAAAC
>CAYUDC010000180.1:0-3642 GCA_964443415.1 uncultured Chitinophaga sp.
TGGGTGTTTATAACCTATGTGGACATAAGTTACGGAATGTTTAGTTTTGATAAAATTTGAACAACATGTACAGTTTATTACTTACCATTCACAATTTACTGCGTTGGTTATTTCTAGCCGCCGCCTTGTATGCCATTTTACGTTCTGTATTAGGACTCATGAATAAGAGTGTTTACAGCAAAAGCGACAACACTGCAGGCTCTATTTTAATAGCCTTGGCACATAGTCAACTTTTGATTGGCATTATTTTGCTTTTTGTTAGTCCGGTTATTCAAGCTGCTATGGCAGACATGGCAAGTGCCATGAAGGACAAAGTAACTCGCCTACAATTAATAGAACATCCGCTAACCATGATTATTGGGGTAGTGCTTATTCAAGTTGGACGCATACGCACTAAGAAAGCCTATGCAGATACAGATAAATACAAGCGTAGTCTTTTGTTTTTTGGCTTGGGCTTGGTGCTCATACTTTCTAGAATTCCTTGGGGAAGTTCTCCATTATTTAGGTTCTAATAAAATTAAGTAGAAGGAAATCAATCGGTTTCCTTCTTTTTTAAATTAAATATTCCTAAACTTTCAAAAAGTATTGAAAGTTTAGGAATTCTTTTTACCTTTGTCCAAGCAAAAGCAATATGAATTTCAATCAAGCCAAAACACAATTTATTCAAACCTGGGGAACCTTAGGCAGTGAGTGGGGCATCAATAGAAGCATGGCACAAGTACATGCCTTGTTATTAATTTCACCAGAGCCATTAAGTACCGAAGATGTGATGGAGCAGTTAAGCATTAGTAGGGGTAATGCCAACATGAATTTACGTGATTTAATTAACTGGAATCTTATTAGTAAAGTATTGATACCTGGCGATAGAAAAGAGTACTTTGAAGCCGAGAAAGATATTTGGGAGATTGCAAGACGTATTGCCAAAGAGCGCAAAAGGAGAGAGCTCGAGCCAGTGCTTAAGGTGCTGTCTCAACTCAAGGAGGCCGATTTAGATAAATCATTAAAGGCCCATCAGTCTTTTTTATCTACCATTAACGATTTAGACAATTTTGTTGGCAAAATGGATAAATCTGTAGAAGTGATGCTAAAGGCAGATGAAAGTTGGTTTTTTAGTACCTTGTTAAAACTCATTAAATAATTATGACCGCATATAAATTAAGTACATTTAAAAAGCTCGATGCTTATGTACAATTGTTATTACTTGCAGGGGTATTGGGCTGGGGAATATTTACCTTAGCCACCAAAGGAACTAGTGATTTTAGCTATTTGTTGAATGCGTATTTTGTAGTAGGTGCAGCCCAATTTTTAAGCTTTATGATTAATTGGCTGGGCTTAGGTTTAGGCCAAAGCTATGGGAGAAAGTTATATGCTAAAGCGCTATTGGTAATGATTATTACTTTGGTTCCACCCATTACCATCATTGGAATGTTCCTGTTTTTAGCAGCTTCTCCAGCACTTGCAGTGGCCTATATCATCATTTGTTTTAAAGAGATTAAGCCTCGCCCTTTTTTTGATTTATAGTTTCAATAAATATTGAAAATACAATAAGTTATGAGTTATAATACCTTGGCCTATCTGATATACCTTCCTTTTACTTCGATACTTACCATTTGGGTGGGGCGCGATTTGCATCAAAAGGGGGTAGGGTTGCTAACGGATGCGCTTGGCGACGCACCTTTAGTGAAAGTGGTAAACCAGTTTTTATTATTGGGTTATTATTTACTCAATATTGGATACGCTGCCGTTTGCCTCAGCTTGTTTCCGAGTATAAGTAACCTCATAGAGTTATCAGAAGCCTTAGCTTCTCGTATAGGATTCATCCTGTTTTCACTGGCCCTCATTCATTATTTTAATATTTTTATCATTCACCAATATCCGCATTGGATCAAAAAGTTCATTCATATCTAATTTCAAACCCAAATCATTTTAAATTATGGAAACCAATTTTGTATTAGTAGCCTATTATGTTTACTTACCTGTTACCATTCTTTTAACCCTTTATGTGGCCCATGTGTTATTTAAGCAAGGAAGAATTTTTATGCTCGATATCTTTAGAGGGCGTGTAGAAATTGCCGATGCCACTAATCATTTGTTTAAAGTAGGATTTTATCTTCTAAACATTGGCTTTGCCTTAATGATGATGGATATTTCTTATGACATCACCCTTACCCAAGAGCTATTTGAAGTATTGAGCAATAAGATAGGCTGGTTTTCGGTGTACCTTGGTGTGATGTTGTTCTTGAACCTTTATTTGTTTTTTAGAGGCAAACGCAAGGCAGCTGAGCACCATCAAATGGCTTAATTTTAACAAAGGCCGAAGTGAACCGAGGTACTTCGGCCTTTGTTGCTTATATTCGTAAAAAGAATAAACATTGACATTCGACGACTTTTACTTAGACCCACAGCTCATGGATGGCCTTGATGCCATGGGATTTTTGAACCCTACACCCATCCAACAACAAGCTATTCCGCTTATATTAGACCATTATGATTTAATTGCCTGCGCCCAAACAGGTACTGGCAAAACAGCAGCCTACCTGCTTCCTATCATTGATAAAATTGTAAACTCTAACCATAGTCACTTAAATACCCTCATTCTTGTTCCCACCAGAGAACTTGCTCAACAGATAGACCAACAATTGGTAGGCTTTGGATATTATGTTGCCATTAGTTCTATCGCTGTTTATGGCGGTGGTGATGGACATTTATTTAACCAGCAGCAAACAGCTTTGCGCGAAGGGGCAGATATTATTATTGCTACACCAGGCAGACTAATTGCCCACCTAGCTTCGGGGGTAATAGATTTTGGTAAGCTAGAACATTTGGTATTAGATGAGGCAGATCGCATGTTAGACATGGGATTTTATGAAGACATTTTAAAAATCATTAGCTATTTACCCAAAGACAGACAAACATTGCTTTTCTCTGCTACTATGCCACCCCGCATTAAAACTTTGGCTACAAAAATTCTGTTTGAACCTAAAGAAATTAGTATTTCTATTTCTAAGCCAGCCGAAGGCATTAAACAATTGGCCTATGTAACCTATGAACCTCAAAAATTACCCCTTCTTACCGAGATTTTTAAAGAGCAATACCAAAGTGTGATTGTATTTGCCTCTACCAAAGAAAAGGTAAAAGGCTTGCAATATGAGTTCAAGAAAATTGGGATTCCTGCTAAATCTTTTCATTCAGATTTAGAGCAAAAAGAGCGAGAAGACTTACTCAATGATTTTAGAAATAGAAAGATTCAGGTGCTTATCGGCACCGATATTCTCTCGCGTGGCATTGATGTAGATGGAATAGATTTGGTTATCAACTTTGATGTACCACCCGACCCAGAAGATTATGTGCACCGTATTGGTCGCACTGCAAGAGCTGAAACCACTGGCACTGCTATTACCTTTATCAATGAAAAAGACATGCGAAGGTTTCATTCTATTGAAAGATTAATAGAAAAAGAAATTCCTAAATTAACCTTACCCGAAAGTTTAGGTGCTGGTCCGGTTTACGAACCATTGAAAAAGTCTTTTTCTGGTTCAAACCAAAGACGTCCACAAAGCGGCGGTAAGCCTAAAGGTAAATGGCGCGGAGGTCAAGCCCGAAAGCCTAAAGGTTAAAATCGTTTAAGTCTATCTGCTTCAC
>CAYUDC010000181.1:0-3568 GCA_964443415.1 uncultured Chitinophaga sp.
TCCATAAAACAATAGGTACAACCAGCATCTACCATTTTTCTTAGCAAGGCATTTATTCTTATGGCATCGGGAGTGGTATGAGTAGATGGAATAATGGCATCATCTATTTGGTTTTGTACCGTAGACAGCAAACCAACAGAATAACCAAAAGACCTAAATAGATTAAAGAGTAAAGTGCTAACGGTAGTTTTTCCATTGGTACCAGTAACACCCACTAACTGCAAGGATTTACTAGGTTCATCATAAAACTTTGCCGCCATAAAGGCCATGGCTGCAGAGGTATTCTGTACCTGCACATAACAAACAGACTCCAACAGATTGGCGGGTAACACCTCACATACAATGGCCACACAGCCCTTTTCTATTACCTCACCAATAAACTGATGTCCATCTACCTGTGTTCCCTTTACAGCAAAAAATACAGCTCCCTTCTTTGCCTCACGGCTATCAAAGGTAAGCAGCTCTATTGCTTGTTGGGTCGACCCAATGCATTGAATGCAGTCTAGATTTTCTACTATGTGTTGTAAGGTTTTCACGTTAGCTTAATTCGATTTGAATGGTTCTATACTTTTTTGAATTGGTACCTGGGGCGATGGATTGTCTCTTTACTTTCCCAACACCTTTTATTTCTACACGTAATCCTTTTTTCTCTAACAGATAAACAGCATCTCTCACGCCCATTCCTACTACATTTGGCACGCCACCACTTTCTGCTAAAATGGGCTCTAGGGCCATCGACTTATCTTGCGGAACACCCCTCACCCAATCTGTTTGGTCTTGGTGGATAGAGTCGTTATGAAAATGCGATGAAAGTGAAACAGTGTTTAGTATAGTTTGAACATGGTCTTTATCTGCCTTAGGAACCTTAGGTAGATCTTCGGTAGTTTGTCTTACGGCATACTTTAACTCTTGGTGCAAAGACAAAGCGCTTGCATACACCTTATCGGCAATTTCTTTAAAAACAGGCAGGGCCACTTCTGCTGCGTAGTATTTATTTTTTGCAGGTTTGCTAATGAGCACAAAGCAAGAATACTTTGGGTTCTCGGCAGGAAAATAACCGCAGAAAGAAGCTCTGTAACTTTTGCCTTCTTGTGATACCCCTTTTTTGTCTATTACAGCAGTACCTGTTTTGCCTGCATAGGTATAATGATTACTTTTTAGTTTAGATGCAGTACCACGTAATACCACCCCTTCTAGCATTTGTTGCAGTTGTTTTATCACCTCTGGTTTACAAACCTGAGGATTGATTACATTGGCTTTGAAGGTTTGAACATTCTTACCTTCCGACATGATGTTCTTTACAAACAAAGGAGACACCATCACCCCATTGTTGGCAACTGCATTGTAAACAGTTAGGAGTTGCAAAGGAGAAAGTTCTAATTCGTACCCAATGGCCATCCAAGGTAAGCTGGTGCAAGACCATGCTTTGCTATCCGGACTTTTAACATCAGGTTGAGCAGCGCCTTTAATTTGTATATCCAGCTTTTGGGTCAACCCTAAACCTTTATAAAACTCATACAATTGCTTGGGGTTTTTAGCATAACTAGCATTCATCTGCTTGGCAAACGCTACATTAGAAGAATGTTCAAAGGCATATTGCATATTCATTACACCAGCGCCTAAGTGAGAGTCTTTCATGGTAGCATTACAGAATCTTTTTTCGCCACCTTCTACATCTACATTATCCGTTGGAGTAACATATCCATCGTTTAACAATGCCATCATAGACAATAGTTTAAAAGTAGAGCCAGGCGCTACTTTGTTACCTACAGCATAATTGTAACGCTCTTGATACACACCTTCGGATACGCGAGTAAGATTGGCAATGGCTTTTACTTCTCCTGTACTTACCTCCATCAGAATGGCGGTACCATATTCTGCATCATTGTCTATCAAAGTGTTCATGAGGGCATGCTCAGAAACATCTTGCAGGTTAATATCAATGGTGGTAATAAGGTCTTTGCCTTGCTGTGCTTCTATCAGCGATTCGTCTTCTAGAGGTATCCATGAGTTGCCTGCAATTCTTTGCAATAGCTGCTTACCACTTTTTCCTTTGAGGATAGAATCAAACGCGCCTTCTAACCCAACCGGACGCACACCTACTTGGGTGAAGCCAAGGGTTCTTTCTGCTAAAAAATCAAAGGGTTTTTCGCGTCTACTTTTAGAAACCGCAATAAAGCCTCCCTTATTTCTTCCTTTTCTAAAAATGGGGAACCGGCTCATGGCGCGCATTTGGCGATAGCTGATACGCTTTTTAAAAATATTATAACGTTTACCCGCTAGCTTAAGCTTTGTTAATTGTTGCTTGTAGCTATCCACCGATTTATCTTTAAACAAATTGGCTAGATCAATGGCAAGAGAGTCTACATATCTTTCGAATGTATCTGTATTGGCAAAGCTTGGAGTTTTAGCGTCAATCACTATATCGTAAATGGGTACAGAGGTGGCCAAGAGATTACCCTTACAATCGAAAATATTTCCACGAATGGGCTCGATATCAAACTCCCTAATGGTAAATTCTTCCGACATCTTACGCCACTTCTCTCCTTCTACCACCTGTATATAAACCAGGGTATATAATATCCAACCTGCAAAAAGCAGCATACCCGAAAACACGATCATGCTTCGGATAAAAATTGCTTTTCTTGTATTGGTATTATTTGCCACTGTAAGTAATTTTTTGAGGTGGAGTGGTTAATTCTTTAATGCCTAAAGCTTTTAGTTTCTCAGCTACAGAACTTTGTTTGCTGGCGCGCATGAGCTCACTAGAAACCGACACGTATTCGCTTCTGAGTTCTTTTAGTTCGTTGTTGAGTTTATCTGTTTGTCTGATGAGCTTTTCTGCCCTATGACTGCTATAAATAAATAGTATTAACCAACACACTAAATACAGAATAAACGGAACCTGTTTGCGCAGTAAATCGGGATTGATTTTAAAGTCATAATCCGCGAGCTTACGCACCTTTTCCGTAAACCTTTGGGTTTCTGGATTGGGCACAGTAGTTCCCTTGCTTTCTTCTTCTGTAATAATTCTATTCACTTAATAACTATTTATTTTCTCTGCTATCCTAAGCTTTGCACTTCTAGAGCGAGGGTTTGCTTCTAGCTCTTCGGCCGAAGCTGTAATAACCTTTCGCGAAACCGGATGGAGCGGCCTGTTGATGTTTCCATACAGGTCTTTCTCCGCCTCACCGTTAAAGTTTCCGGCTTGTATAAAGTTCTTCACCAATCTATCTTCTAATGAATGGTAGCTCATTACCACCAATCTGCCTCCTGGCTTAAGTACCTTTGGCACTTGTTGCAAGAAAGATTTAAGCACTTCTAACTCTTGGTTTACCTCTATTCGTAGGGCCTGAAATACTTGAGCCAAGAATTTATAATCACCAAACTTGGGTGTATATTTTTTGATGGCATCTTTTAAATGCCCCACCGTTTCTATGGGAGTATGAGAGCGATAATTCACTATTTCTCTTGCCAGGGCTCTGGCATTATGAAGCTCTCCATATTGATATAAAATGTCTGCAATGGCAGACTCCGACCATTCGTTTAACAAGGTAGCCGCAGAGAT
>CAYUDC010000182.1:0-3553 GCA_964443415.1 uncultured Chitinophaga sp.
ATTGGGGCCTTTGTGTTTATGCAAATGATGGGCTTAACCATTAACCTCATTACTCTATTTGCCTTGGTGCTGGCCATAGGCATTGTGGTAGACGACGCCATTGTGGTAGTAGAGGCAGTGCATGCCAAGATGCAGGAAGAACATTTGGCGCCTTACCCGGCGGTTAAAAAAGTACTCGGAGAAATTAGCGGAGCCGTTATTGCCATTACCTTAATTATGACGGCGGTATTTGTGCCCATTGCCTTTATGAGCGGACCGGTTGGGGTATTCTATAGACAGTTTTCTATAACCATGGCCAGCGCTATTGTGCTATCGGGGGTGGTGGCCTTAACCCTAACGCCAGTTTTATGCGCCATGATATTAAAGAGTCATTCGGCACACCCTAAAAAGCTAACGCCCATTCAGCGTTTCTTGAATTGGTTCAACAAAAACTTTGATAAAGCCACTGGTAAATACACCCAACTATTAGAAAAAATAGTAACCCGCCGGGTTTTAACCTTTGCTGTATTGGCGGCCTTTGCATTTGGCATTTTCGGGTTGAACCAAACCTTGCCGAGTGGGTTTATTCCGAACGAAGACCAGGGCCAAATCTATGCCATCATACAAACGCCTCCTGGCAGCACCTTAGAGCGCACCAATGATGTATCGAGGGAGTTGCAAAAGATAGCAGAAGAGATTCCAGACATCCAATCGGTTACCTCTTTGGCAGGTTACGAGATATTAACAGAAGGCCGTGGCTCTAATGCTGGTACTTGTTTAATTAACCTCAAGGAGTTTAAAGATAGGCACCATTCTGTAAAAGAAATCATGGAAGAGCTAGAAGAAAAAACACAGAATTTGGGAGCCATCGTAGAATTTTTTGAGCCACCCGCAGTGCCTGGCTATGGCTCTTCTGACGGTTTTTCTTTGAGGCTCCTCAATAAAAACAGCACCATCGACTACCAAGACTTTGATAAGATTAACATGGCCTTTATGGAGGCACTGAAACAAAGAAAAGAGCTCAGTGGCTTGTTTACTTTTTATGCTGCCAACTACCCACAATATGAAATTGTGATAGACAACGAAAAAGCCATGCAAAAGGGCGTATCTATTGGCAAGGCGATGGAGAACCTAAACATCTTAATTGGCAGTACTTACGAGCAAGGCTTTACACGGTTCAACACATTTTATAAAGTGTATACGCAATCTGGACCAGCATACCGCAAGCTGCCCTCCGACATATTAAACCTGTATGTTAAAAACAACCGCGACGAAATGGTGCCATATAGCTCCTTTGTGAGCTTAAGAAAAACCCAAGGGCCCAATGAGATTACGCGATTTAACTTATACACTTCATCGGCCATTAGGGGCATCCCAGCCAAAGGCTATACCACAGGAGATGCCATACAAGCCATTAAAGAAGTGTCGGCACAAACCCTACCCAATGGCTATGATATTGCTTGGGAAGGACTGTCGTATGACGAAGCCAATAGAGGCAATGAAGCGATTTACATTTTTATCATTGTATTGATATTTGTGTACTTGGTATTGGCCTCGCAGTACGAGAGTTTTATTTTACCGCTATCGGTTATACTCTCTTTGCCGGCAGGGATATTTGGCTCGTTCTTGTTGTTAAAAACACTGGGTTTATCCAATGATATATATGCGCAAATAGGCATGATTATGCTCATTGGTTTGTTGGGCAAAAATGCGGTGTTAATTGTGGAGTTTGCCGTACAAAAACGCAACCAAGGATTGAGTTTATTTGAGGCCGCCATTGAAGGAGCCAAGGCCAGGTTTAGGCCTATCTTAATGACCTCCTTTGCCTTTATGGCGGGGTTAATTCCGCTGGTGCGTGCCACAGGGGCAGGAGCCATTGGCAACAGAACCATTGGTTCATCTGCTTTTGGCGGCATGCTATTAGGTACTTTGTTTGGGGTAATTATTGTGCCTGGGTTGTATTACATTTTTGGCAGCATGGCCGATGGTAGAAAGATGATTCAAGACGAAGACCAAAACCCATTGACAGAAGAACTCATGGAAGGCGAGATGATAAAAGAAAAAAACAATCACCATGAAGAAGCATAAGATAATTTATATAGGCATGGCCATCCTAAGCCTAATGCTTGGGGCTTGCAGTACTAGCAAGCTTAACAAAGAGCCAGAAATTAAGACCTTTCCAACCAGCTATGGGCAAGGTAATATTTATGGCGACACCACGCAGCCATTGTTGGCATGGAAAACCTATTTTAGCGACCCCTACTTGGTGGCATTAATAGATACAGCCTTGCAGCAAAACTTAGAGTTAAAAAAGGTGTGGCAAGAAATAGAGATCAGCAAAAACGAGGTGAGGGCACGCAAGGGAGAATACCTGCCATTTTTGGGCATTGGAGCAGGCGCGGCAACAGAGAAACCTGGCGAATTTACGCGCTTTGGCGCCTTAGAAAAACAGCTAGAAGTAAAGCCAGGCGAGGCGTTTCCAGATCCCTTAAAAGACTTTAACTTGGGGCTTCATGCCACTTGGGAAATAGACATTTGGAAGAAACTACGCAATGCCAAAAAATCGGCTGCTTTAAGGTACTTAGCCAGTATAGAAGGCAAGCATTTTTTAAGCACCCAATTGGTAGCAGAGATAGCAGAAAGCTATTATGAGTTGTTGGCATTAGACAACATGCTGGCCATGGTAGAAATGAACATCGAAATTCAGGCAAATGCTTTGAAGGTGGTGAGGCAGCAGAAAGAGTCGGCAAAGGTTACACAGCTCGCCGTAAACCGTTTTGAAGCGCAGCTATTGAATACCCAAAACTTGCAATACCAGATAAGGCAGCGCATGGTAGAAACAGAGAACCACCTAAACAAGTTATGCGGTAGGTATCCACAAGCCATTGCTCGCAATGGCGTTAATTTCTTGGATATGGGCAAAGATAGTTTATGGTTGGGTGTGCCGGCACAATTGCTGCAAAACCGCCCCGACATTAAGCAGGCCGAATGGCAATTAGCCGCCAGCAGGTTGGATGTAAAAGTAGCTAGGGCTCATTTTTATCCATCCTTAGGCATTAGCGCAGGGATGGGATATCAAGCATTTAAACCAGGCTATTTGGTTCAACCCGAATCTATGATGTATAACTTGGCAGGCGATGTATTGACGCCATTGGTAAACAGAAATGCCATTAAAGCGGCGTACAATACTGCCAAGGCAAAGCAATTACAGGCGCTATACGGCTATCAGCAAAGTTTAATAGATGCCTATGTAGATGTGTTAAACCAACAGAATAAGGTAAAGAATTTCGAACAGAGCTATCAAACCAAGCGCAAGCAGGTAGACATTTTGATGCAATCCATTCAGATTGCCAACAACTTGTTTTTCTCTGCCCGTGCAGATTACGCCGAGGTATTGCTTACCCAGCGGGAGGCATTAGAATCTAAAATGGAATTGATAGAAATTAAAATGCAACAAATGCAGGCCAAGGTATTCTTATATCGGTCATTAGGGGGAGGATGGCGCTAGCTCATCCTGTTTGTTCTGCCAAGGCAGCTTTGTAGGTTTCGAGGCAGCGGTTTCTGGCAAACTCGT
>CAYUDC010000183.1:0-3509 GCA_964443415.1 uncultured Chitinophaga sp.
ACAAATTGCCTATACAGAACTTAAAGCAGCAAACGAAGAATTAGAAAAGAAAGAATTGCTGTTACAAGAACTGCAAGCCAACTCTTTGGCCCTATTAAATATAGAATTACAAGGTTTGATCCTAATTGATAATGCCTATCAAATTCTTCAGTTTAACAATAAGGCGCTAGAAATTTTTGGGAAACTAAGTGGTAAAAACCTCAAACGCGGGGATACGTTTTTAGAGATTGTTCCTAGAGACAATATTCAGCAGTTTATGGATGATTTTTCGCAAGCCTTAAAAGGTGGTAACTATTATGGCGAAAAACAGTTCACGGCTGCATTGGGGCAAACCCTATGGTTTGAAGTAAACTATATCCCTGTTATTTATAACAACCAACAGGTTAAAGCCATTGCCTTGGCATTTCAAGAAATTACCGATAAGCATGTTTTGTTTGATGCCATGCAAAAAACAGAAGCCAAGCTTACCGAAAACGAAATGCTCATTCTTGAGGCACAAAAGGTGGCCAAGATGGGTAGCTGGAACTACGACTTTAGAACAGATAAACTTACTTGGTCTGAACCTTTATACGAGGTTTTTGATGTTGACAAGGAAACATTTAAACAAACGCATGGCTCTTTTGTAAGCCTTGTAGATGAAAATGACAAGGCCTTGGTAAATAACACCAGTAAAAAGGCTCAAGAAACCGGAGAGCCATTTAACATTGTTTACAGAATTACCACGCCCAAGGGCGAAAAAAGAGTGATTGAGGAATTTGGCTTTAGTGAAAAAGACAAAACGGGCAAAATTGTAAGGTTGTTTGGGACAGCACAAAACATCACCGAAAGAAACCAACGTGATGAAATGTTGAAGCTGTTTCATAACGTCATAAAGCAATCTAAAGATGCCGTAAATATTAGCAGGGTAAAATCCAAAGAAGCTATTTCTCCAGAGATTATCTATGTAAATAGTGCCTTTGAAAAACTATTTGGATATGAGAAAAATGAACTGTTAGGTACAGATAACATTCAGCTCTTTGGTCTTAAATCGGATCAAACCGAATTAATTAAATTGGGGGAAGCCTTTAAAAATTCGGAAGCCACGGAGGTAACTGTGATATGTTATAGGAAAGATGGCAGTACTTTTTGGAACAATATTTCTAGCAGCCCAGTTTTCTCAATGGATGGCGAATTAAACTATTGGATTTCTATTCAAAGAGATGTAACAGAGGTTCAAAATAAAATACAATTACAAAAATTTTGGAGTGAGGTAAACGCTATTTTTGCCTCAAATGATTTACACAGTTCTTTGCAATTTATCACAGAAAAACTGCTGCACTATAGCGAATGTGTTTGCACAGAATTATGGATGGTTGATAAACTTAACAACTGCATTCATCATCTACATACAGCTAACTTAAACGAGCAAGCAGCAAGCTTTTCTGAGGAAACAAAATCAGCCAATAAATTTGATAAAGGAAATGGATTACCAGGCAGAATTTGGCAACATGGAGCGGTTGAAATAATTGATTTTGATACAAAAAATGATGCGAAGCTTTTTAAATCAAAAGCGGCTAAAAAACTACACTTAAAAACGGCTGCTGGATTTCCCATTTTATTTAAAAATGAGGTGATAGGAGTTTTAGTGTTTATTAGTAATCAACCAGCGGCTCAATTTAATATGACCGCCTCTTTACTTAAAGAAGCAGGCACTTTACTAGGCAACGAAATCATCAGAAAGAAAACAGAAGTTGAAAATGAAGAATTATTTGATTCGGCTGCCGATATCATTTGCTTGGCTAGCCCGGAAGGGTACTTCTTAAAAATTAATAAAGCCGCTACTGAAAAACTTGGCTATACGGAGGAGGAGTTATTAAGCAAACCCTATATTGAGTTTATTCACCCAGACGATAAATTCGACACCCTCGAAATTAAAACCGCAGTAAGCCAAGGAAGGTCTGTTAGTTATTTCGAAAATCGCTACCTAACCAAATCTGGTAAAACCATTTGGCTTTCGTGGACTACTACACCCCGAAAGGGAGAAACCTACCATTTTGCTGTGGCCAGAGATATCACCAAACAAAAAGAAGCAGAGCAACATTTAAAAGAATCTTTACAATCATTATCAGATTTAAAATCGGCCCTCGACCAAAGTTTTAACATGGTGCTCACAGACCCCGAAGGTTATATCATAGATGTAAACGATGCCACTACCAAATTATCTGGCTACAGCAGGGCCGAATTAATTGGCAGCCATACGCGTGTAAACCGCTCCGGATATCATCCTCAAAGTTTTTATACCCAAATGTGGGATACCATTAAAGATGGCAAGATTTGGCGCGGCGACATACACAATAAGCGCAAAGATGGAAGCTTTTATTGGGTAGATACCATTATTGTGCCCATGAAAAACGCAAGAGGTGAAATCATTAATTATCTGGCCATCAGAACAGATATTACCAATCGGAAAGAAGATACAGAAAACCTGAATATCCTTAACCAAAACCTAGCTAAAAAAGCCCATGAGCTAGCCATTTCAAATACAGAGCTAGAGCAATTTGCCGTGGTTGCCTCCAGAGACTTACAAGAGCCTTTGCGCATGGTGAGCAGCTTTATGTCGCAACTTAAAAAGAAATACAGCGAAAGTTTAGACGAAAAAGCCAATCAATACATAGACTTTGCTGCCAATGGCGCAAAAGACATGAGGGAAATTATCCTAGACTTATTAGAATTTTCAAGGGTAGGAAGCGACGAAGAATCCATAGAACCATTCAATGTAAATGACATCATTCATGAGGTAAAACTCATGGAAAAAAGAATCATCGAAGAGCATCAAGTAATCATTCAAACAGAATTGCTCCCCAACATTAACTGGTTTAAAAATAGCTTTAGAAAAATTGTCATGCAATTGGTAGATAATGCCATTAAATATAGACAGGTGGGGCGCACACCGCTCATTAACATAAGCTCGATAGAATATCAAGACCATTGGGTTTTTGCCATTCATGATAATGGCATTGGCATTGAAGAAGAATATTTTGAAAAAATATTTATCGTATTCCAAAAATTACACCCTAAAGAAAACTACCCAGGCACCGGCATGGGCTTGTCTATCGTAAAAAAATTGGTGGAGTCTGCCGGAGGAAAAATATGGCTCAACTCTAAACTTGGAGAAGGTAGTACTTTCTATTTCTCGGTAAATAAATTACATGTAAACAAATGAAAAAAGCAAAAATTCTAATCATTGAAGATAACGAAGGAGACGTGCTTTTACTGAAAGAAGCCTTTGAAGAAATTGGGAACAAAGCACAACTAGAATTTATCAAAAATGGTAGAGATGCCATGGATTCTTTATTCGGCCACTTCGAAAAAAGTAAACTTCCAGATTTAATTTTACTCGACTTAAATCTACCCATGAAAAGTGGCATGGAGATTTTAATTGCGATTAAAAATAGCCCCCATCATAAACATATCCCTACCATTATTCTAACTACCTCCTCAGCAGTAAAAGACATCCATGATTCGTATGA
>CAYUDC010000184.1:0-3476 GCA_964443415.1 uncultured Chitinophaga sp.
CCCATAGCTTTATATCCCTTTGCCCTGTTGATAGCGCCAATCATAAACACCCTGTTCCAATGCTGCCATAAATCTCTCCAACCTTTTAAGGCGCCTCTGCCTGGATGGTAGATATGACCAGGCTCTGAGGTAATTCCATTTAACTCCATCACCTTGATATTTCTTCCTTGCAAAAAGTCTTCTACAGAAGCAGCCTTTACATCAAACCTTCCGATATAAAACCCTGGGATGGCTTGCGCGATGGCCTTAAAAGCCTCCACCAAGGTGGGATTTATTAAATGGTTAGCATTTATAAACTGCGTTCCGCGGCAGTGATTACCTATTGGCTCTACCATAATTTTTTCTCCCTTTGCAGGAATGGTCTCTAATAGTATTTCATGTTTTTTTTCAAGATAAGACAATCGTTCTTGCGCCCTTTCTTCCCTTATCAATAATTCATAAAAGGTATGCACACCATCCCCTTCAATTTCTAAAAAAGACTTTCTAACCAAGGAGCTAATGCCACAAGGTCCGTCAGGCATCTGATACCAAAGCACCCCAAATTCTTCGGGCCAATCTATAAATTCTTGCAACATAGAAGCTTGCTTTTGGTGAGTTAAATAGGCTTGCAATGTTGTTCTATTAGTTAGCTTTTCTACTCCTGTTCCCCTTTCTCCAATTTGCGGTTTTATAATCAAAGGAAATTCTAAAGCATGCGTATTTACCAAATCTAAAACCTCTTCTATTTGGCTGTTGGCTGGTATGGCAATGGTTTTCGGTTTGAACCAAGCCGGAATGCTTGTGAGGATTTTAAATTTATTCTCATTTTTAATTCCACCCAGGTAAAAGCCCGGATTGGCCAATGCCATCACTGACAACGAACGATACCGCACCAACCAATAAGGCAAAGTTAAGACCACCGGAAGGTATAAAAGCCAATTAGGCCAAAACTCAAATGAGGTATATTTTTTATACTTATTCATGATGGCCCACATAAACATTGGATCACACCAAGCCCAACAAAAAAGATTTAGAGCTAAGCTTGTTGTCTAATAGGTCTAAATAGTCGAATGAAATTTGTTCTGGCGTAAACAAAACCTGACTAAGGCTCACCGTTTTTGTGCCATTGTCTTTCTCTATGGTGATGCTATGAGGGAAACGTTCATCGCCTTTAAACAAATGAAAATCCATCATGGCTTGAGCGGCTTGGCTCAAATCTATATCTTGCTGATATTGCTTAAAGAAAGTCTCTCTACCCTTGATAATCTCTTCTGAATATAAAGTTACAGAAGACCATATATGCGCTTGGTATTTATCTTTGATATGGTGTTGAATATGGCTGCCTGTCCATCTAATTTCATGCAGAACATAATCATCAAATACCACCAGCGTAAAAGGTTCTATGCCCTCAAATGAATATTGCCTTACAAATTCTGGTACAGTTTCGTAGTCAAAAACACTTAATAAAACCAGACCACGACTCAAACGATAAGGAGGCTGAGAAGTGTGTTTTACAAAACCCCCATTGAGCAAACAAGCCACCGAACCAAAGTTTGATGCTGCAAGCCAAGTGCCGTTTCCTTGTGGGTCTTTGGGATATAAAAGGAACTTTCCATTTTGTTCATACACCTTTGGAGCTATGGCAATACTGCGATGTAACTTTTCATCTCGATTAGAGGTAAGTAAAAAAGAACTATTGGGTAAGGGTAGATAGGTGAGCGTGCACATGGGATTGGTTAAATTTTATCGTAGAATAAGCCAGACCAAAATCGGGAGATAATTGTATAAAGGGATAATAATGTTTTACACAAATTTGCACAATGGCCATGTGGTGAATGGCATGTTCTAAGTTATAGGCTAACTCTCTACTCCTACTTGAGGGTAACGAGACCAATTCTTCATTAATAAAGCTGGCACAAACCATTAAGGGTCTATCTTCTTGCAGACTTTCTATGAGTGATATGAGGTCTTTAATGGCTAAACTGGCTTGGTTTATATCTGTTTCTAGTTGAAGATTCCGCTTACGTTGGTCGTAGTTTACCTCACCTTTTAAAAATCCATTGAAAAACTCTTGATACAACTCAACCACATGACGGTAATGTTTGCCAATGGAGTTTCCAGATAACAAAGGAAAGCAAGAAGCATATTGCTCCATTGAGAGCTGGGTTAACAAATCTAATAGTTGCCTTAAACTATTAATACTGGCGGGTTTTAACTGTTCTATATTCACTTTTAAACTGTTCAATTAATCTGATAACTTAGGCCTAACATGGGTTGTAACGACTTATGTCTAAATCTATCATTGTTTAAATACAAAGGATTATCAGTGGTAAACTCAGTAAAAATAAATGCAGCACCAGCTTTTAATGTCC
Organism: uncultured Chitinophaga sp.; assembly: GCA_964443415.1. Classification (GTDB taxonomy): domain Bacteria; phylum Bacteroidota; class Bacteroidia; order UKL13-3; family UKL13-3; genus B1. The sequence goes on from CAYUDC010000184.1 coordinate 2,352, forward strand.
ACTGATTGTTTAAGTTATATCTCACCAATATTTCAGAATTTAAACTTCCAATGTCATTATCGCTTATAAGTAATGCATTAAAGCCAGTAACCTTTGCTGGCTGTTTAATATCTTGGTTTGGACTAAGACTTCTTTTACTGCTTGTATACTCTGAGGTTTGGTTCGAACCAAATGAAAAACCTACAGCATCAATATTAAACTCAACTTTTAATTTTTTGGTGAGGACATAATTGAGGTAAATAGCAAAGTTAAAACTATTCACCTGGTGCTTGGCAAAGCTTAAGGTATCTAAGTTGGCAAGTATGGTTTCGGAGGCCAAAACACCCGGACCCGTTTTGCCAGAAGTAAGTGTAGCTGGTGCAGTAACAAAATCAGAGTTACTACCAAAGTTACCTGTGTATCTAAGTCCATATCCTATGCCAAACTTCTTACTTTTACCAAGCTGGTGATAATGATGAATGGCTGCGGAAATGGCAGATTGCGCTCCATTACTAGATAAGCTAAAATCGGCAGCATTACCTTGCTTTAGCCATTGCGCCTGTATTGGCGAATACACGGATATTAATAATAGCCATGTAATACTTAAAAATAATTTCATTTTATATATTTATTAATAATTGGAATTAACAATCGCTGTGTCCATAGAATATAAGCAGAGCCCACAAAAACCATTAAGGCTAAGGCAAATAAAGTTCCGCCATCATCTAAAATTACAATCCCTAATGTGGTTAAATGACTAAGAATGGCACCAGAAATTACCCCTAACGCCAAACCAGCTCCCAACCAAATTAAATTAGGAACAAATAGTAAAATAGCCGCTATTAACTCTACAACACCTGAACCAATTCTACCTACAGGCTCTATACCCAAACTACTAAAAATAAAAACAGATTCTGCCGCGCCGCTAAACTTAAAGAACAAAGTTTGCAGTAAAATAATCGCCACTCCAATTCTAACCAATAAGGTAATGCTAGTTTTCATCATGTTATTGTTTTACAAATCTTCCAGTAAATATTTGGTCTGCACGATGTATTTCTATAAAATATAATCCTTGGCTCAAACCGCTAACGTCAATTGATTCATTGGAAGTAATATTCGATGCCAACACTAAACTTCCTTGAAGAT
>CAYUDC010000185.1:0-3342 GCA_964443415.1 uncultured Chitinophaga sp.
TTATGAATGCAGAGATTAACAAGGTGTATAAGGGGGCGATGGTATTGCCCGAAACGGCCATTCAGTATTGGGAAGCCAAGCCAGTTATTTTTATCAAAGAAGGCAATAATTTTAAGATGCATGCCATTGAGATAGGAGTTAAAGAAAAGGGCATGGTGCAGGTGTTAAACGCTCCAGCAGCATGGCTGCAAGCTCAGGTGGCAAATAAAGGCTCTTATGCTTTACTCATGAAGCTTAAGAATGCTGCTGAAGAAGAGTAAGTAGTTTTTGTGCTACTTTGCTGCCAATAGCAACACCCATTCCGTTTAAGCGGGCGCCTACATATATGCGCTCGCTTACTTTTTTTACCAAAGGAAGTTTTTGCCCACCAAAAGCCATGATGCCGCTCCAGTGGTAGTCTATTTCAAAAGGCGTTTGGTATAGGATGGTTTCTTTAAGGTGTGTGTGTAATTGAGAGAGTATGGTTTGGTTTGATCCAAAATGTGTGGTGGTTTCGCCTTTAAAATCTAGGTTTCGCCCGCCGCCAAAGATGATTCGATGGTCGATATTTCTAAAATAGTAATAGCCTTCATCAAAGCTAAAGATGCCTTTTACCTTAAGGTTGTGTATGGGTTTAGTTACCAATACTTGCCCACGGCCCGGTTGTATGTCTTCATGGGGAAGGAACTGTTTACTAAAGGCATTGGTGCAGATAAATGAGTGTGAAGCTTTAAAAGTAATATCATCACAAACAATATCTACGACATTAGTTTGCTCTTGTAGTTGCTGCACTTTGGCGCCGGTATAAATTTGTATGCCTTTGCTAAGGCATAGCTTATGCAGGTGATGCATCATCAGGCCGGTATTGAGTTGGCCTTCGCAGCGGTTTTTTATTACGGTTTGTATATTTTTCGGGTTGAACCCAAAGGCCGATGCTGCAGCAGAGTCTATAGAGAAAGTTTCTTTTCCTAAAAGAGGTTCCAGCAGCTGGTTCATGTGTTCTAAGGAAGAAAGAAAGGATAGGTCTTGTTGAGGGAAGATAAGCTCGTAGCCACCATGTTGTTGAAAGTCGATGGCAGCATCCCCCAAGCGTTGCCGTAAGATTTGCAGGCCTTCGTAGCGATCTTGGATGAGAGAAAGAAAAGCCTCTGGTCCCATGAGAGCTAGGTCGTGCACCTTTTCGCTCAAAGAGCCGATGCAGGCAAAGCCGGCATTTTTGGTGGAGGCACCACTAGGGAGCAAGCCTCTTTCGAACACGGCGATAGAGGCATTTGGATAGGCGTCTGCTAACTCGCAGGCCAAAGAAAGGCCGGTGATACCTGCACCAATGATGGCATAATCAAGGTGTAAGAAGTTTGTTTTTTCCCAATAACTCAGCGACATGGGTTATTTTAAATTTTTAATCTTTTGCAATTCTTCCAAGTTTATTAGGTAAATCTATATGAGGTTCGTAAAAAATATTCATGGTTTGATTGTTATAGTCTTCCCAAAATCTTTTAGTAATGCAGTTTCTTTACCAAAGGCATTTAAGTTTAACTCGTGAAGGTACTTCCATCTTTCTACTGGTTTTAAACTTAATGAGTATAGAAGGTTTTCTAATGACAATTCTTCGAGTGAACTTAACCTTAATGAATTTGGATGGAAGGTGCTAGGAGGTTGGTAAAAACCTGTACGTTCATTTAAAGAACTGGATTCGATTTGTTCAGGTTTATATTCACTCATACAGGTGCAAATAAAATTTATAATCTTGAAATAAAAGATATTGATAAAGTGCTAATTTATAACCAGTAAATTTAGTAAACAAGAATTTTGTTTTCCCCTACTTTTACATACAAAAATACATAAACCATGATAAAATTTGCTTACACCATTTTATACGTACACGATGTTAACCGTTCTGTAGCGTTTTACGAGCAGGCATTTGGCCTTACAAGAAAATTCATTTCACCAGAAAACGATTATGCCGAAATGCTGGTGGGCGATACCAGTCTTTGTTTTGCCTCAGTGGCATTGGCTCGAACCAATTTAAAAGCGGGTTTTATACAGAGCAATTTAAATCAATCTCCCTTTGGTATAGAAATAGGATTTACTACACCCAATGTAGCAGAAACCTTAAAGACAGCCATCGCGGCTGGCGCAATTTTGGTGGAGGATATTAAGACCAAACCTTGGGGACAAACCCTTGCTTATGTAAGAGACTTAGATGGTTTTTTGGTAGAGATTTGTACCCCAATGGGGTAGGTTAAATATCTCGGGTATTTAGGTAAAGTTAGGAGTTCATTTAGGATTTAAAATTTTGTAGTAATGAGATATATATTAATACTAATTGTTTTGTTGTTTGTGAAGTTTGCTACTGCTCAAAATGATAAAGAGCAATGGTTTATTAAAGCAGAAAAGGCATTTGATTATGGTCAAGATCTAACGGCGATAGAATTATATTCAAAATGTATCCAGATAGATAGCATGAATGCTAAGGCATATTTGGGAAGAGCCAGGTCATATAATGTTCTATGGAATGCTAGACAACAAAGGGATAGTTTTTGTTATTTTGAATATAAAAAAGATGCCTACAAAGCTTTTGAACTGGATTCTACTGATGCCTTTTGTAATTTTTGGATGGCACAAAATATGGGATTAAGTAATGAAGTTGCTATCGACTTTTTTGATCGTGCTATACGCTATTCAAAAAATGAAGAGCAATATTATGCTGGTCGAGGCTATTGTTTTATTAAGCTTAAGAGGTTTGAACAAGCCTTAGCCGATTATATTATGGCTTATAAATTATTATACAAGAGCGAAAATGCAGATGGATTGGAGACCATGCTAGCCTATTATGCCTGTTTAATGGGAATTTGCCATGCAAAACTTGGAGATTTTAAGGAGGCTGAAAAAAATCTCTTAAAGGCGATAAATTACAAACCTAAAGACAATCTTTATCATTTACATTTAGGAACCATAAAGTCTATTCAAGGTGATTATCAAAAGGCTATAGAGATATATCGTAAAATACTTGATAGAAATCCTGAAATGGCTGTGGCTTATTTGTTCTTAGGTAATGTTTACCAAGTATTAAATGAACCCAAGTTGGCAGAAGAGTTTTGGAGTCTGGCAATTGATAAGGGAATTAAATTAAACAGTAGTAACCGAGAAATAAATAATCAATTGGATTATTTTTTATATAAATAGGCTAGCTTGATGGAGTACTTAGTCTATTAACCAAGTTATCCAAGATGCTTTTTTACCGATGAAAGAGTTTTCTGGTAATCATATTGAAGGTCCTCATGCAGCTTGCTTATTTCATGGTTAAGCTTTTTAATTTGGGCTTCATATAAATTTACAAGCGCTAAACTGTTGTGTATAGAA
>CAYUDC010000186.1:0-3334 GCA_964443415.1 uncultured Chitinophaga sp.
CGGTGATATATACAAAGTCTTTAAACCTAAAACCAAAGACAGGCATTTTATGATGAAAGGCCCGTATGGGAATAATGCTGATGCCCCCAATCTCAAACGCTTCATTATGTATTGTATGAAGATTCATCTCTGGAACACCAGGATACTTAGGCTCTTCGAAAGCATAATAAAACTCTTTGCGTATGGCATTTTCTACCCACTTTTCGCAATACACATCGATGGCCCTTTTCATTCTAAAGTTAAAACCTCTGATATCGTCCAAACCTGCCATGTGGTCGCGGTGGGCATGGGTAAATAAAATGGCATCCAGTTGTTTGAGTTGGCACTGTAACATCTGTTCTCTAAAATCTGGGCCCGTATCCACCACAATATTAAAGTCTTTGAACTGCACCAAAATACTGGCCCTAAGCCTTTTATCCTTGGCTTGCCCAGAGCTACATACTTCGCAATCGCATGCAATAATGGGCACTCCTTGCGAGGTGCCTGTACCTAGAAAAGTAACTTTCATTTGAAGGCACAAATTATTAAGTTTGTATGGCTTTAAAAAACATATTTTCATGCAACGTAAAATTACCTTTCTTCTATTTTTTGGTTTAATGCTTTTTCAGGCTTGCTCTCAGAATGCTAATACCAGCACACAAGAGGCCAAGAAGCCTATCAGCGAGCTACTAGGGCCAGAAGAATTTAAACAGAAAATGGTACAAGAACCTGGAATTTTATTGGATATCCGCACCCACTCTGAGCAAAAGAAAGGGATTATCCCAACAGCCCAATGCCTAGATTTTTTCTCGGACAGTTTTGAAGCAACCCTTAACAACATGGATAAATCAAAAACCTATTATATCTATTGTGCTTCTGGTGGTAGAAGCAGCGAAGCCGCCGAATTAATGATTAAAAATGGATTTGTGCATGTGGTTGACTTAGATGGCGGCATCAAACGCTGGAAAGAAGCCAATCTTACCATAGAACCTAAAAACTAGTTAGGCAATTTTAACGCGTACTTTTTGTCCAAACCGAGTACCTACCTCAAACGGTTTAGTGGTGTTTTCTAATCTTTTCTCTGTTGGCTGATTGTTGCCTATGTTTTGCTGCTCTTGCCATTCCTTATCCCATTTAACGCATAAAAACATATACACCATAGAAAAGTAGATAATCATTCCTGTGGGCATTTGCCCTAAAATCTGATTACCATAGCTGGCCATGGCTATCCCAAAATAACCGCAAACCAAGGCTATCATTTTCTGTCGCAGGTCGGGATTTTTTAACCTAAAAACATTCACCATTCCATAAATAAGAATGATAATAAGGGTAGCAATATGCAACAACAAGCCAATGATACCGGTTTCTACCCAAATCTTCACATACCAACTATCTAAAGCCACTTGAGATAAAAAAGAGCCTGGTGTAAACCTTGCACCCCAGTTTCCTCCAGAGCCAATACCTCCTCCCATAGGCCTAGACGATAAATAAACTGCCAACTTCTTTTGATTTTCTATACGCACTTGCAAAGAGGCATCATTAGGGTCTAAACCCGTTCGCATCCTATGAATCTGGTAGTTGCCATCACCTATATGCGTATATTTTAAGATGCCAAACAATACGCCACCAATCATGGCGCCAATGAGTAATATTCTAAAATTGCCTATAAGAAATAAATACAAAAAGCCCCCCGCTGCTAGCACAAATAGCGGTCCGCGCGAACCCGATAAGGCATAACCCCAAAAGCAAACTGCGGTAACAAACCAATAGAAATATTTTTCTTTTTTGGTATAAGGGCCAATGGCTAATAACAAGGCACAGATGGTGGTATGGGCCATGGCCGCACCAAACTGTCCGGCATCACTATAGAAAGAGAATATCCTTAACCTACCATGAATTTCGTGTGTTATCTTACCTCCCTCATCTAACCATTTGCGTTCGCCACCCGTTACACCAAAAATGTTCATCTTAAAACCATAGAAGGCTGCCACCAACGACCAGATAAACCAAATGCGAATGATTTGTTCCATATCCTCGCGTTTGTTCATCAGAATAAATACCAAAGGAATCAATTGTATTTGATAAAGTGAAACCCCACGCACGGCATAAAACCAAGCCTCTTTGCTGCGTGCCTCTGGATTTACTAACTCGAACAAGGTATATAAAAACCAAACAAACAAGATATAAAACAAAGGGTTAAACATTTGTCCTGCTTGTTTTTTGCTCACCTTAAACATGGTGGCCACAATGGTTAATACCAGCAAAGCATCCACAAATAATCCAAACGGAATAGCACCTGGCAAGAATCGCCCAAGCCCATTGGCCAAAAAAGAAAAATGCAAGATAGAAAGCACTCCAACCTTGGGGTCTCTAAACACCCAAATTAAAAAGGCAAGGATAAATGGAAGCACAATAAAAAAACCGGCTCCAGCTATCTCTCCTTTTTTGATAATAAAAGCCATGATGGCCGCTAACAGCAAAAAGCCTATGAGCGGCACCAGTTCTTTGGTTATTTTATTTTCATTATACGAAAGCAAGGCTAAGCAAATTAATATCTATCACCACCCAACAACGACTTAATGCGCTTTCTTAACAGAGACCTACGTTTAGGAATCTCTCCATAAATAGGTTCGAGTAAGTCGGGCGCCACATGATTTAATATCACACTAATTTTTCCATGAGCCAATTTAAGGTAGGTATTCATTAAAAAATTATCGGCACTCGTCCACGATTTATTGGCATGCGCCACCAAAATAGAATAATGCGCTTGCTCTACTAAATTGGCCGGCACAGGATATTTACTTAACCTAGGTATTTCTATTACATTATAAGAAACATCATTAAGGTCTGGATAAGCTTGACCAGCCAAATTGATAAAATCCATGACACTCTTATAATCAATAATGCCATCGGATACCTTATACTTATACCTTAGTAATTTGGGGTTGTTCTTGTCAAGGTATTTGCCTGCTTTAAGGCCCACATCTGGATGCAGATAAATGACCTTTTTTCTAATGCGACTTAATTTATTTACTATACTTTCTGCCACATAACTTTTGCCTACCGCATTTTGAGTGCTAAAAACAATGATGGTATAGCTCTTGGCGTTGGGATCTATTTTCTTTAAATCTATAAACAATGTATTGATTACCTGCTGCAATAAACTTTGCTGCATTTCTTCTACCTTAATGCCTTTTACATTGTTGGTTTCATGCTCCGGAAATGCACTCAATAAAGGAAGGTCTATCATCTTTGCCACACGCTCTGGCGACTTAATTGTATTATCTAAGATGGCGCCACCTACATGGTATCCCAATAAAATGATAAAGCCTGCTAAGAAAGAAACAACAATGAG
>CAYUDC010000187.1:0-3298 GCA_964443415.1 uncultured Chitinophaga sp.
CTCTTTAATCTGATTAAAGGCTAATTTATTTTCTATGGATGATGGATACGGCAATACTTTTATAACTTATTGAACACTTATCTTGTTTGAATCTGGCACAAGAATTCCTCTAGATTTTGATTCTAAGGTACTTAAAATAGTAATCACCGCCTGATAAACACTATCCATTTCTACAGGATTAGATAGGTAATATGCCACATTCTGGGCATAGCTTTGCGAATCTATTTGGTGTTTGGCAAATACAAAATCGTAATATCCTGCATAAGCCCTGTTCATAGAATCGAAAGGCATGTTTTTCATTTGCACCCCCGTTTCTGCCAACTGAACATCTGCAATAATTTGCGCCATTTTTTGACGATCAAAAAATGGATCAGGCTTTTCTATGTCTGATCCAACTTCATTGCTGCAAGAAGCGATTAGCAGAATAGAAAATAGAAACAGATATTTGAAAACTATTTTACTTCTCATGATTGCTACAAATATTGAAAAAATAAATCAAGAAATTGGATTAAATACAAGATTAATCGCTGTGAGCAAAACAAAGCCTGTGGAGGCTATCCTAGAAGCCTATCAGGCTGGCCAAAGAATTTTTGGAGAGAACAAAGTGCAAGAAATGGTAGACAAGCATCTACAATTGCCCAAAGACATTCAATGGCACATGATTGGCCATTTGCAAAGCAACAAGGTAAAATACATGGCCTCGTTTGTTGCCTTGATACATGGTGTGGATAGTTTAAAACTACTAGAAGTAATTAACAAAGAGGGCGCAAAAAACAACCGCAAGATTCCATGTTTATTGCAAATTTTTATTGCAAAAGAAGAAACCAAATTTGGACTGGAGCCCACAGAGTTGTTTGAATTGCTAAACTCCGAAACTTATCAAAACATGCAAAACATAAGCATTTGCGGATTAATGGGAATGGCTAGTAACACAGACAACATGCAACAGGTGAGGCAAGAGTTTGCTCAATTAAAAGTGCTGTTTGATACCGTGCAAAAGCAATACTTTGAAAACGACCCAAATTTTAAAGAACTTTCGATGGGAATGAGTGGCGATTATCAAATTGCCATAGAAGAAGGCGCTACTTTGGTGAGAATTGGAAGCGCCATTTTTGGATCACGATAAAAATAATTAATTTCAGGAAACAACCTGAAATTATGCTCGAAAAAACTTGCCTATGTTGCGGCGAATTATTGATGGGACGTGTAGATAAAAAATTCTGCGACGACCATTGCCGTAGCAGTTACAACAATTTACAGTATGTTGGTTTGAACCAAAACTTGCGTAAGATTAACCTATTTTTAAAAAGAAACAGGCGCATCCTAGGACAATTTATTTTTAAAGAAAATCGGGAAGAAACTGTAGTTTCTAATAGAAAACTGCAAGAACTTGGATTTCTGTTTCAATACCATACCCATATCTCCATTACAAGAGACGGCGAAACTTGTTTTTATTGCTACGATATAGGCATCATCCCAAAAGGAGAAGAAATAAAAGTTATTAGGTGGGAAGAACAAAATTAGACTTTATGGGCTTTATATTGCAAGACGATACAAGAATAAAAAATGAAGCTTTCGGAAATTCTGTCGGCGTGGAATAGTGCTGATCAAACTGCCGCCATCATCAATACCATTCAGGAAAAATCTTCCTTACATATCCATATCAAAGGTTTACAAGGCGCTTCTGCTGCCTTGGTTTGTGCTGGCATCTATCAAACCTTAAACCTACCAATGTTGATAGTTTGCACAGACAGCGAAGAAGCGAGGTACTTTACTGGCGATGTAGAACAACTCTGCGAAGGAAAAACCATCAACTACTTTCCGGCATCCTATAAAAGAAGTTTTCAACCAGAGACATTGCAAAATCAATTGGTATTAGAAAGAGCAGAAGTATTAAACAGGTTGAACCAACATTTTAGTAAAAACGAATGGGTAATTACCACATCGGAGGCAATTGCCGAATGGGTGATGAGCGAGAAAGACCTTAACCAAAATACCTTTGAATTAAAACAAGGAGATGCTTTTGACTTAGAATTCTTCATTGAATTTTTAACAGAACATCATTTCGATAGAACAGATTTTGTTTATGAAGCTGGCACATTTAGCATACGCGGTGGAATCATAGACGTATTTTCTTTTAGTAACGACCTCCCCTATCGCATAGAGTTAAACGGAGACAAAATTGATAACATCCGAACCTTTAACCCCATTGATCAATTGAGTACTAAAAAAGTAGATCGCTTTTTTATCATTCCAAACGTTCAAAAAGAAATCAACCTGCGCCAAAGTTTCTTTGATTACCTGCCAAAAGAAACACTCATTTGGTGGAAAGATGATGCCTTATCTTATGATCAAGTAAATAAGGGTTTAGAAAAAGCAGCTCAGTTTGACCCAAAAAAATATGATGGCCCCAATGAGGTAAACTTTAGCTCGGTGGCAGAAACATGGCTAGAGGTGGGTCAAATAAAAAAATCTCTAGAACATTTTGTACAAATAGGATTTGGACCTCGGTTCAGCAAAAAAAATGCAGCGGTATTTGAATACCACATGCAGCCTCAACCCTTGTTTCATAAAAACTTTAAACTGCTCATCGAAAACCTAAAAGAAAATACCAAACAAGGTTATACCAATTTAATATTCTCTGAAAGCAGCAGACAAATAGAACGCCTTTATACCATTTTCGAAGACTTAGATAAAGAGCTAAAGTTTGAACCCGTGTACCATGGCCTAAGCGCAGGATTTATAGACAAAAACACTAAGTTAGCCATTTATACAGAACATCAAATTTTTGATAGGTTTTATAAGGGCAAACTAAAAAGTGGTTATACTTCCAGCAAAGTAATTACCCTAAAAGAGCTAAGAGAATTAAGGCCAGGCGATTTTGTTACCCATATCGATCATGGTATTGGAAAATTTGCTGGCTTAGAAAAAATAGAAATCAACGGGCAAATTCAGGAAGCCGTTAGATTAGTATATAGAGACAACGATTTGCTGTATGTGAGCATTAACTCCTTGCATAAAATCACCAAATATGTGGGCAAAGATGGTGCTGTTCCTAAAATGAATAAACTAGGCAGTGATGCTTGGGAAAAACTTAAAAACAATACCAAGAAAAAAGTTAAGGACATTGCCCGAGATTTAATTAAACTCTATGCTACCAGAAAATCTCAGAAAGGCTTTGCGTTTGCTCCCGATAACTACATGCAAGTAGAACTAGAAGCTTCGTTTATGTATGAAGACACCCCAGACCAAGTGAAGGCCACCATTGATGTGAAAAAGGATATGGAAAACCCACATC
>CAYUDC010000188.1:0-3236 GCA_964443415.1 uncultured Chitinophaga sp.
GTGGTTAACACAATATCGCCAATAGAGCTCAATCTGATGATTAATATTTTTTGGTTCAAACCGAAAGCTAATTTTTGTTCAAATATATATGTATAATCGTGGCATATGATTAAATATCCATTTCCGGTACATTATCTGGATATAGAACCTCAAATAAAAATGGCCTATTGCGATGAAGGCGAGGGAGAAACCACCTTGCTATTTATCCATGGCTTGGCCAATTATATACCCGTATTTCAATACAATATTCCGGCTTTAAGCAAAAAATATCGTTGTATAGCCCTTGATTTACCTGGCAACGGCTTGTCTTCTAGAAACAATTATCCATTTACCATGAGTTTTTATGCCGAGTCGGTAGCTAGATTCATATTTCAAAAAGGCTTAGAAAAAGTGGTATTGGTAGGGCATAGCATGGGTGGCCATGTAAGTTTGATGTTAAGCTTAAGGTATCCAGAATTGGTTAAAAGTTTGGTATTGTTTGCTCCCAGTGGCTTAGAAGTTTTTACAGATTTAGAGAAATCTTGGTTTAAAGGAGTGCTCACCCTTGGCTCTTTTGTTTACAGTGATGCCATGAGTTTAGAAACGGTTATTAAGCAAAGCTATTACCATAAACAAAAACCAGGTGCCAGCGATATCATTGCAGATTTAAGGCAATTGATGAACGGAGAAACGGGTAAGTATTGGAGGCAAATGGTAAAGACCAATATCGAGTCGATGTTGGATGAGCCTGTTTTTCCTTTTTTAGGGTTAATAGACGTGCCAGTATTATTGTTGATGGGAGAGCAAGATTTATTGATTCCAAACCGACTTATACACCTTACAGACACGCCCGCAAAAGTAGGAGAGCGGGCAGCAGCTGTTTTTAAAAAATGTGAGCTAGTGGTGTATCCGCAATGCGGGCACTTTGTTCAGATTGAGGAGGCACAAAAGGCTAACCTTCAAATACAGGATTTTTTGGCAAAACAAACATAGGAATACTGGGTTCCATCACCAGTTTTCTGGTATTGCTGCCCATCATCAGGTTATCGAGCCAGCTGTGCTCAGACCGATAGAGGATAAGCATTTGGGTGTTGGCCGGATTAAGTTGTCTTTTTAAATTTTCGGCCACAGAGAGGTGTATGTTGCCTTTTTGAACCAAGAGGGAAATATTTTTATACGCCAAAGAGTTGATGTAACGCTCTGCCTTGAGCATCAGTTTTTCGCTGTCTGGGCCCGCATAATCAAAATAAAACACTTCTAACACGGCTTGAAATACCTTGGCAAAAGGAACAATCACAGATAGTTCTTCTTCTAAATTTTCTAAGTCGGAAGAATATACCAAATGATAGATGGGTTGGAATGTATAATTGTATGGGACGGCAATGATGGGAATTCTAGCATGGGCAATTAAAGAAGCGGTATTGCTGCCTAGTATCACGCTGCTAATGCCACTGGCGCCATGGGTTCCCATGATCACCATATCGCATTGGTGTTTTTTATATGCCTCTTGAATGCCCGTTGATACATTGTTATTAGAAGAGATGCAGGCTTTTACTTCCACCATTTTAGGGTCTAACTGGTGTTGTAACATCAAGCGTTCGAAACTGTCGTGCAGTAAGTCTATCTCTTGTTGTTCGTCGAGGTAGAAGTTTTCGAAAGGGATATCTGTTACTGCAATAGGCAGTGGGATGGCATGGTATAAAAGAAGGGTGCTGTTGGTATACCTGGCAAACTCATAGGCGTATAAGCATGCGTTTTTAGCCTCTGGAGAAAAGTCTGTGGGAACAAGAATCTTTAACATAGCAGAGTAATTAGTTATTCGAATATAAAGTAAATTGTCTTATTCTCCTTGATGGGCCTCAAAATACTGATCAATATCAAGTTTTTTTCCATCGGCAGCAGCGGTTGCTAGCTGATCACATTTTTCGTTTAAGGGGTGGCCGGCATGGCCTTTTACCCAATGCATGATTACTTGGTGTTTGGGGTAAATGTTTAGAAATCTTTGCCATAGGTCGGGATTCTTTTTGCCTTGAAAGCCTTTTTTTGCCCAGCCAAACACCCATTTTTTATCGATGGAGTCGCACACATATTTGCTATCGGTGTAGATATGTACTTCGGAGCCAGGAATCTTTAAACTTTCGAGGGCTACAATCACGGCCAGTAGCTCCATACGGTTATTGGTGGTAAGTCTAAAGCCAGCGCTGAGTTCTTTGTAAAACGGTCCGCTTTGCAAGACAATGCCATAGCCTCCTGGTCCGGGGTTACCTCTACTAGAGCCATCTGTGTGAATGGTGATTTTCATATTAACAGCTGCAAGTATAACTAGAGGATATGGAAAAATGGTGCTACACCTTACTATCCACATACAAAAGATTGGGTATGTGAGTTTTTTTAGGTTTATTCTTTACCTGGTTTTTTAGATTTTTGAGTAAATCCTAGTTTAAATAATCGAGTAGCTTCAGTAAAACCTAATGTATTAAACCTATCCTCATGGAAAACAAAGTAAATGCAATAATTGATGCCTCCACCCGTGCTAAGGTGGAAGCGGCCTTTGACGGTATGTTAAGAGACCTGCCATTTTTAATTGAGTTAAGTCCTGCAGAATCGCAGCGCTTGTTGCGAATGGAGGCAGGCCGAATAGATTTTGTAAGAAAAGCCTTGATTTTAGCAAAGGGCAATCCAGGTATCCAGCCAAAACTAATTGAGTTTAAAGATTTTGAAAACGACCTCACGCTCGCACAAGATTTGGATGGGATGATTGGCAAGGCAGAAGCATTTGTAAAGCTATTAAAAGATACCAGAGACCAAGTAGGCAATGAAGCCTACATGGCAGCACTAGAGGTATACCATACCTCCAAACGAGGTGCTGCCAAAGGTGTAGCAGGAGCCCAAACGGCTTATGAGGAGTTAAAGAGTATGTTTGACAAGCAAAGAAATAATGCCAAGAAGGGGGTTAATATTCAAACACAGGAGTAAGCCCAAAGGGTGTATACAATACCTAAAATAAATGTATCCATTGCCTCAGTTTGCTAAGGTAGGTCCCTAAGCAGGTTAAGGTATCAGGTATAGTTTGCTAAGGTAAACACCTAAGTGAGTTTAGGTGTTAAGTATAGTTTGCTAAGGTGCGCACCTGAGCGAGTTAAAGTATCAGGTAGGGTTTGCTAAGGTAGGTCCTTGAGTAGGTTAAGGTATCACGTATAGTTTGCTAAGGTAGGCACCTGAGTGGGTTAAGGTGTTAGGTAGGGTTTGCTAAGGTT
>CAYUDC010000189.1:0-3132 GCA_964443415.1 uncultured Chitinophaga sp.
CGTAGTAGGAATTCTTTTTATGATGCGATTGCAAATGATCTACTACCATTTTAGAAACATAGTTTAAGCGCTTGTATACATGTATCTGCCTTTTGAGTAAATAGAGGTTTTGAAGCAAATCTGGTGTGCGCTTCTTAAGGAAAATTTTGCTTTCGAAATTACTGATGGTTTCATCGAGGTTATTTAGCGGCAGTTCAAAGGTTTCGAAAGTGTATTTAACTATCTTACAGGCAAGACTGTAAGGGTGTTTCATGTTTTCGTCCTTGCTATATTTTTGCGATACTTTATCGAGTAAATCAAACTTGCTTCGATGGATGGTTAAAATAAAGTCGTTGTTAAAAAATATGGCAATTTTTCTCGTGAGTTTTTGGATGCTATCGCTGTTGGCCGAGCAATGTTGGTCGTAAAATCTTACAATAATAAATTGATAGTTTTCAAATGTTTCGAACTTTGGCAGGTGTTCAGATTGCAAGCAATCTATCACCGCTGCTTCTGGCAGTTGATAGGTCTCTGCTGCCTTGCGTAATTCTTCTTCAGAAGGGTCGTAAATATCTAGCCAGTCGAACTTAAAGCCAAGCTGTTTTAAATTGGTTTGCATGGCTAAAAATAATACTTTTGTCTATATTCATACATTGTTAAAGTAATTAAGTTAAAATGCAGTTTACAAAATCCTTTAAGTTATTCTTAGGAATCTTATGTTTGGGCCTTGTTCCGTATGTGGTTTTCGCTCAAACCATTCTTCCTAAAAAAGCAGGAATTTGTTTTAGGTTCGACGATTACCAAGACTCTAGCAAAATTGCCTCTGTGCTTAACATGTTTGATCGCTACAATGGCAAGTTTACCTATGCTGCCAACTCGGGCATTGCCGAAATTGTTAGCAACGAACAGTTTTGGTCATTTCTTAGAGAAATGCAGGCAAACGGGCATGAGGTGGCAGACCAAGCCCCATCTGATGTTTCGCATTTCTTTGATGTAATCAATGCCGAGGAGGCCAAAAAATATAAAAATTTGCCCGGCGTAGATCATATTCGTGATAGCTCACGAAGGGTATGTTTAAAATATAATATTCTTGATAATTCGGGAGTGGGAGACGAAGGTGCCGTTGATATCAAGGGTAATCTTATGATTAGCAAGCAACCGGGTGAGTTTTCTAATTTCAGGTTGTTTAACAATAAATTTGTGGTGGCGTTTTATTTACCTGGTACAGGCGAGCTCATTGGGTTTAGCGGGTTTTCTAATGCCAACTCAAACGACCCAGATACCGCATTTTTAAGGGACTTTTGGTTCGAACCAATTAATATGGGTGAGCGATACAATATCAATTATCATAAACTTTCTCCCTACCAACTAACAGTAGACAAACAAGGCTTGCAACTCATGTTAGAGTATTCTCTGAAGATTTTTGATAAACACGGTATTAAAACCCCCAGCACCTTTGTGCATCCAGGCGGATATCATCCTTATTTAACGCCAAGTGTGGTAAAAGAGCTTAGCGAATCCATGGGCTTTACAGGCGCAGCTTCCTATCCGGCCAATAGAAATTTTATCACCTATCACAATCCAAAAGGGTTAAGGCAGTTTAACTTTCAAGGAGTTGATTTTACGCCAGAGTCGCAAACAGCCAATGACATTAAGAAGATGGTGGCCAATATGTATGCCTTAAATCAAGTGGCTGTGAGCATTAACCACATGTCGTTTGGCGGACCAATTAGCTCCTTCAATCAAATGCTTGCTAATTTGGAGGAGGTGTTGGTGTGGGCCATCAGTAAAAATATTCCTGTACTCACTTATAAAGATTGGTGTCATGTGATGGCTCACGCGCATTACAATCCGGCCGAAGATATATTTCCAGCCTTGCAAAATGATTTAAATGGAGACGATGAAATAGATGGCATACAGTTAACTAACCCAAGTTTTCTAGATAAAAATGCCGGAGTGGCTTACAATGCCAATTATGCACTCACCACCAATACAACGTCTACCTTGTTTTATATTCAAAATTTGTCGGGTGTATCTAAAGGTTTAAATACCTTTAGTGTATCTACCAGAGGCGGAAAAGATGCCTTCGATTACTTCCGCTTGCTTATCTATTATCCAGAGCTTGGGTCAACCCAGTTCTTTGATATACCCACCAATTCTTTAGGGTTTGTAGAGCAAAAGGTAAGCTTTATGGTGCCAGAAGGAGTTACCTATTTAAACATTACACTAAACTATAATACCAATAAATCTACCAGGGCCTATGCCAGTGGATTTAAGTTAAGCGCAGTAGCTGGCCCAGTAATTAAGTCGAGTATATTTAAAATAAATACCCATCAATTGGCTACTCCAATCGCCTTAGATTCTTTTGCCAGTTGTGTAGGTTATTCTGCTTCGCAACTAAAATGGACAGTGATAAAATCACCCAATTTGCTAAACGCCACTATCATTAATGGCAATGATTTATGGCTACAACCAAGTGCTCAAAAGTTTCCAGTGATCAATGATTCTATCCAATTGGTAGTAGAAGCGCCCAATAAAAAAACAGATACCGCATGGTTTTATATCCAAACCAAACATCCTGTTATTTGCGAAGGGCAACTTACTTTGCTGCAGTTTAACAAGCAAAGTGCCACTGAAAAGTCTTACAGCTGGGCAGCCCAAAATGCTGATGCAGTTTTTGTAAATACCAAAGACACTTTCTTATGGGTGCGCCCACAAGCAAGCAATGTGTATACCTTAACCACTGAGCCATTTTCGGGGAATAGTATTGCCCATCCAATAAACGTGAATGTGCTACCAACAAGAATCATTGGTTACCCAAGCGAAACCAAGCAATTTTTGGGAGCCCAAACTTTAAGTTTTAACCTCAACTACAATGCCTCTTATCAGGTGTATTTATACGATTTTCCTCAAGCTGCATCCAGTGTTACTATCAAAGATAGAAATGTAGAGGTACGCAGGGATGCTGGATTTAACGGCAACTTAGCGGTAAAGCTTTTGGTGGTAAGTCCTACTTGCGAAGCCTTTAGACATGATTTATATGTTAACACTTGGCCAAATGCCATAAAAGAGTTTGCTGGTAAAAATATCAGCGTTTATCCCAACCCAGCTAACCAAGAGCTATTTGTTTCTGGATTAGAAAACTTTGAGGCC
>CAYUDC010000190.1:0-3017 GCA_964443415.1 uncultured Chitinophaga sp.
TATTATAATTCGTATGGCAACACTAAACGCATTCATACTATTAAAATAAGTAAGGGCCATAAAGCAGAGGTTATTGTATTTAATCAAGATGGACAAAAAACCGAATCCTATTCCTTAATTGATGATAAAAAGCAAGGTAAGTTAATAACCTATTCGGCTAGTGGTAAAGCCATGAGTATTGTTAATTACCATCATGATTTAAAACATGGCGAGGAGGTAATTTTTTTTACCAATGGTAAGAAAAAATCGAGTACTGAATATGTAGCCAATTACCCTTTTGGAAAATTTAGGGTTTGGCATGAATCGGGAATCTTAATTCAAAAAGGTACTTACGATACGTTAATTAAAGAATTTCCTAACCGCCCTACAGAAACCAATCAAGTATTAAGCGGCAAATATGAAAGCTATTTTCAGAGTGGTGTAAAGGAAAAAGAATGCTTCTATATAAAGGGAAAACTGCATGGGAAAAGCAAGGAATGGTATGCTAACGGATTTCCTAAGTATGAGGCTACCTATGAAAACGGATTTGCATTTGGCAAAGAAATAAGTTGGTACGAAAACGGAAAATTGCATTTGGTTCAGCCCTACCAAAATTTTATACCCCATGGAAAATGGATAGAATACTCGAGTGAAGGAAAGGTTTTGGTAGAGAAAAATTATTCAAACGGACAAATTATTGGGGATGTAATAAACTACTATGAAAATGGTGTTATAAGAGAAAAAATACCCTATAAATTGTTTCAAGAAAATGGTAGAGATACCTCACTTATGCATGGTATTCATCTTACGTATTATTCTAATGGAAAAATACAAAGTTCTACCACCTATGCACGAGGAATGCCGTATGGTTCGCTCACTATTTTTTTTGAAAATGGCAATATGGAAAGGGAACTTTTTGTATTTGGAGCGCTAGATAAGTACGCGTTGTTGCGAGAGTTTGATAAAAATGGTCAAATTAGACGTGAAGGTACTTATGAAGTAAGTGAAAAGGACTCCATGCAGTTTAAAAAGTTAATAGTAACTTCTTATCATGAGAATGGCAACTTACATTATCGTGCCAATCATTCAAAAGGACGGGCAATGGGAGCATTTGAATCGTTTTACGAAAACGGGAATCTCCTCTCTGAGGCCTATATCTTTAAGCCTGCAAACGACGAGTACATGTACATTGATAACTTAGGTGTAGCTTGGCAGGCTATTTATTATCCAAATGGCGCCTTGCGCTATGAGTTGTTTACCTTACCTTATGCCAAACACGGACAATTTATTGAATGGTTTCCGGATGGGAAATTAAAGCGTTTTATTGATTTGAATGGCTTAGATATTCAATGGCTACAAGATGGTAGCTTAATGAGTTACCAAGTGTACAATAACCACAATAATTTGTCGCGAGATACGGTATTATCAGAATCTTGGCTGAACCAATTATATGCCGAATTAAATGCATCACCTAGAAGACAAATGGGATTACTTAAACAAGGTGATGGCATTCAAAGTAGTTACTATGCACTCAATAAAAAACGCATGGAAACTCATTTGAAAGATGGGAAATTTGACCAATATTTTTTGGTTTATAATTATACAGAAGATACGCTTGTTTACTTTGAATTACAAAATGGGATTTTGCACGGAAGGTATATTGTAAAAAATGTAAATGGAACCTTACATACAAGTGGTTTTTACGATGCAGGTAAAGAAATAGGGGAGTGGAAAATACATGGTGTACGTGGCTTGCCACAAAAGTATTTTGCTTACGACCCCAACTCCCAAAGTGAAAGGCCTTATTTGTATGAGTTTAGCTTTTATGAAACAGGTGCTCCCGAAAGAAGAACATTTTATAATAATGGTCGTAGGCAGGGTTGGGTAATTTCTTTTCATCCAAACGGTCTTATAAGCGATAGTGTTTTTTATCAAAATGATATGCTAAACGGCAAATATGTTTCGTACACAGATGAGGGTAAACTCTACTCTTTAAAGTATTATGAGAAGGGCAAGCGGCATGGTCTGAGTCAGGATTGGTTTTATAAGAAAGATGGAAAAGGCTTAATGCGCGAAGAATTTTATGTCGCAGATCAACGGCATGGTTTAGCTAAGTACTATCATAAAAACGGTTCATTACAATTACTAGCTTTTTTTAAAAATGGCATAGAAGATAGTACCTGGATATATTACGATACTACCGGTGAAGTAAGTGATACAGTTATATACGAAAACGGCAAAAAGAAAGAAGTTCCTCTAACTGGAAAATGTGCTTGTAAAGATAAATCGCCAAGCAAAGGATTTGCCCAAAGTTTAAGCAGTTTATTATCGGATGAAACTGATTTTAGCTTGTGGGAGTTCCCTTTTCATGAGAGTGTTGCACCCATTTTAGATCATTGTTTTTTTAGAAATCTTCAAACAGATGCCAATCAGAGAAGCGCCTTTTATAGCTTCGATTTGTTAACGAATAAACCTATTAAAGTTGGCATTCCAAATAAAAACGCAATCAAGTTATGGCTTAATCCATGTTTACACGATGCCGAAGAAAGTACTTTAGATGTAGGGGTCAGCTTTACCCAAAGACAACCACAAGAAACGCGTGTGCAAATTGGTTCAGACCGAATGGCTTATGTGTTGCCACCAGGAATGTTTAAACCTGTTAAAGAGACTAAGCAATCTTTATTGGCTCAGTTTAAAGTTCCTTATTTAAGTTATTCTGTAGAGGGTATAAACTTTGAAAATGCCGAAGCTATTTGCATGGATGATGCTTATCTGTTACACTCAAATTATTTGTTAAAAATAGACACTTTTACAGTGCTTAATATTGAACCAAATCAAGGAAATTTTGAGTCGATTAATGTTAATTTTTATAGGTATCCCTTCATAGCTCAAGAGGTAGAAAAGGCTCTGGGAAATAACCCCATTATACTCAACAATGGAAGAGGAGAAATGCAATTAAAACATGGTAATAATGCCATAGTGGCAGAGGTTGACAATTTATTATTAGCGAATAATTTGGTGGCTGGTTTTTTAACAAT
>CAYUDC010000191.1:0-2984 GCA_964443415.1 uncultured Chitinophaga sp.
AAGTGCTGCCCGGACTGCGTTTAGCAGGAATCATATCTACATAACTTTCTACCTCTGCATCCTCTGGATGAAACACATTCCCTACATAAGAAATTACTTCGTTGCGCTCAATATCAAGTATAAGGGCTGCTACATTCTGAATGCCATTGCCTTTAAGCCTTTGGTGGTGCTGCTCTAAAATTTCATTTGTTTGTTGTTGTAATGCCTTTTGCAGGGTGGTTTGAACCAAAGCTGAGTGTAGCTGTATTTGGAGTTTCCTTTCGCTTAAACTACTTAATAGATTTGGAGCCAAGTTAGGCAATGGCAAGGGCTTACCCGGAATGGGCTCTTGTAATGCCAATTGATACGTCTCTTGATTGATGTCTCCCTGCTCGAGTAACTTGGCCAACAACTTGTTTCTTTTTTCTAAAAGGGTGTGTTGGTTTTTGTCGGGTCGAACCAAAGACGGACTATTAGGCAATACCGCCAGCGCACAAACTTCACCCCAGCTAAGTTGATTGGCATTGCGGCCATAATAACGCCATGCGGCGGCTTGCAAACCCACTACATTACCCCCAAATGGCGCATGCGAAGCATACAGTTGTAGGATTTCTTTTTTAGAATAAGATAGCTCGAGTCTAAAGGCCAGAAACATTTCGATGATTTTTTCGAGAATGGTCCTCGATTTTTTTCGGCTTAACCTAATCACCTGCATGCTTAAGGTGCTGCCACCACTCACCACCGACTGGTTTTTCAGATTAAGCTTAATGGCTCTTGCCAATGCCAAAGGGTCGATGCCGGGATGATAATAGAAACGTTTGTCCTCGAAACAGACGATGGCCTTTTCAAACTTTTCGGGGATGTCGTAGCTTGGTTCAAACCGCCACTGACCATCGCTGGCAATTTGCGCCTGTAGCAGTTGTCCTTTATTATCTAAAAGAACAACTGCATACGGTGCTTGAAACAATTTCTTTGGCAAGCTTAGCCAAAAGCCAAGAAGGATAAGCAGGCAAGTGCCAAGAATGATTGCTTTCTTCTTTTGCCTCACTTACTGCTAACTGTGATGTTAGTTTTTTCTACTACACTCACCCATTGTCCTTCTGTGCGGGCTTGTATCTGACCTTTATACATGCTTTCGCAAGAGAAACCTGGCAAGTAAAAATTGCCTTGATAGCTGGCATTTAGCAGCACCACAAAAGTTACTTTTTGTTTTGCAGCTAAATCAAAATAATTATAAACCCTATCATCTCGTATATCTTGGTATCTTGGCGTAGCATAGTTACCTGTTTGGTTATTGTCTAACCTGGTATTATGAATTTCCCAACCACTAGGCATCACCATACTCAGGGCTAAATCTTTGTAGTCGCCCATGAGTCCTGGATTGCTAATGCTTACCTCTGCCTTAAAATCTTTTCCTTGCGCAAGGCTAGTTGGGTTGAGCACATTTCCATCCATGTCTTTATATACCACCTCGATGTTTAGGTTAGAGTTGATGGCAGTTTGCTTGCCAATGGCTGGCTGTCCGCGGGTAATTAATCTAGTAAACAACAATTGCCCACTTTGATTTTTAACAATAATATTTCCTGCGGCATCGGCACTTAAAGGCAGATTTACCACGGCGCTTTTGCTGCTCACATGAGTGGTTTTTCCGTTTAAGATATAATCAAACTCTAGTTGTTTTTGGTTATGATATTTACCCGTTAAAGAAGCCACTGCAAGCAATGAGTAGGCTGCAGACTGGGTGCTTAAATAAACGTTTCCATTAAGGTTACTACAGATTTTTTGAAGCAAACTATAAGCCTTTGCTTGTTCTCCTAACAACACCAAAGTTTCGAGCATGAGTGCTTCATCTCTTTCTACAGAGCCATAAGAATTTCCGAACTCCTCTTCACTCGATTTCACCACTAATTTTTCTGATTTAATCAAGGCTAAGCCAACTTCTTTATTACCCGTAAGAGCATAAGCAGCGGCAAGGCGCCAACGCGCATTGGAGGTTAAGTCTGGCAATTCTTTTAGGCGATTCATAGCACCCAACTCTGGAGATTTAGCTAGTGCAAGGGTATACAATCTATAGGCTTGCTCTAAATCGTGATAGTTATTACCATTTCTCATCCATTGCAAGGCTTTGGCTTTTTGGTAACGCTTCCAATTGTTAAGCATATTCAGTGGTAGGGCATATCCTGCATTTTGGGCTTCCACCAAAAAATGTCCTACATAACTGCTAGCCCAATCTTGCGCTTGCATTTCGCCTGGCCAATAAACAAATCCTCCTTCGTTGTTTTGAAAGCCTCTTAACTTGTTTATACCTGCTTTTATGTTTCGATCCACTTCGTTTTTCCAGCCCGGGTGCAGCTCGGTAATTTTGTTGAGCATGAGTTGTGGAAACACTGCCGAGGTAGTTTGCTCTACACAGCCATGCGGGTACTGAATAAGTTCACGCAAGCGTTTCTCTAAATTGAGCGGAGGAATGCTACTTACTTCTAATGTAGCAGTATTGGTACCTGCAATGCCCGGCAGTTGGTACTGAGTAGCCCATTGCTTGCCATTCTCTAGCGTTCCTTCATAAATGTTGTTTTCATAGGCATTGGGATTGCCCACATTTAAAGCAATGGTAGTACTGGCTTTTTCGGCGCCACTGCTGGCTTCAATCTTTATTTCTGCCACACCGAGCTTATTCTTTACTTCGAGGTAGTCGAACACCAACACTTCGTCTCCAGGCTTGGCAAACTTAATGTTTCTGGTAGCCGCTCCTTTGATAGACACTGGACCGCTGGCAGACACTTTCACACTCACGTTTTTGATGTTATTTTCGAGTGCAAATACATTTACTGGCACTTGAAGTTTTTCTCCTGGTCTTAGCACTCTTGGCAAAGTGGCCAACAACATCAATGGCTTTTTCACTGGCACCGATTTTTCGGCAAATCCATAGGCCCCTTCGTAACCTGCCACCACCATTACCCTCACGGCACCAACATAGTCTTTGATATTTACGGTATGTTGCTTTT
>CAYUDC010000192.1:0-2945 GCA_964443415.1 uncultured Chitinophaga sp.
AAGAAAATTTAATTATTTGTGCAGATAAACCGTTTGCGTTGGGTAAGCAAACTCACAGCCATGGCTTTCTACAATCTCCATAATGCGAACATTGATGCGCTCTTTCACCTCAATCATCACTTCGTATTCATTTGAATTCACAAAGTATATTACAATCAAGGTGAGTGAACTGTTATTAATATCAGAGAATCGCACTGTCATCTCGGGCGAAGTAAGCGGCGATTCTTGCAATATGGTTTGTTTAATCTCTTCGATGATGTTTAAAATATATTTGGGCTTGCTTTGGTAGGTAAGCTCTAAGTTAAACTTTACTCGCCTTTGGCTACTTTGTGAAATATTATTGAGGTTAGAATCGATGATTTTTTTATTGGGAATGATTAACAAAGATTTATCTAATGTTCTAATGCGTGTGGTTCTAAAGCCAATTTTTTCTACCACCCCCTTAATTTCATCTATTTCTACCATTTCACCTACTTTAAAGGGTTTATCTAGGTAAATGATAAACGAACCTATCAAATTAGCTAAGGTATCTTGTGCGGCCAAGGCTATGGCCAAACCTCCTATACCCAAACCTGCAATAAGTGCGGCTATGTTTACTTGAAAGGCCTCACTTAAAATCACAAAAAAGCTCCCAATGTAAATGCCTACCTGAGAAAATCGTCTGATAAAGGTGGCTAAATCTGGTGATACGGGTGAGTCTTCGATGTTTTGATAAACATACTCCATAAACTCGGCACCGCGCAAAAACAGTGAAGTAACAGCGGTAATCACAGAAATTACAAAAACTGTTTTGATGATTAGCCTTACACCAAACTCCCCTACTTTGGCAAAATCCCATTCTATGGGAAAATCTAATCGATAAAAAGCCAAGTAAACAGCAGCTAGGTTCACCAGCATGATAAAGGGCTTTTGCAGTAACTCTTGAAACTTATCATAAAACCCTTGTCTGGCAAATTTCCTAAAGAAGCGATAGGACAGCCTAGAAAGTAATTTGGCCAGCAATCGGTTTAATACCAATGTACCGGCCAAAATACCTATGCAAAGCAACCAGTTTCGGACGCTATTGCCTATAAAATCATGTGATAAAAGCTCAAAATCCATTGCCTCAAAAATAGGCAATTTCATATGAAACCTATACCAAACTTATCATGGCCATTTCTAGGCCTTTCTTTAATAATCCTTTTTGCTTAGGGTTAAATTGGTGTAACCTCATAAGCGCTTGCCAAATGGTTTTAGAGGCATCTTTAAAGATGGCTTCGTCTGTTAAGTCTACTTTCTCTTGTGCCATACAATAAGCAAATACCCTGGCCATACCACAATTGGCAATATAATCTGGGATAATGGCTACATGGTCATCGGTATAATTGGCAATAGGGCCTAAGAAAATTTCTGGATCGGCAAATGGTACATTCGCGCCACAAGAAATCACCTCGAGGTCGTTGTCTTTCATTTGGTCTACTTGCTCTTTGGTAACCAATCTTGAGGCTGCAGCTGGTACAAAAATCTCGGCACCCACCGACCAAATTTTTTCATTTACCTCTTCATAACTTAACATGTCGGGGTGAACCAAAGTATTGCCCTGCTTGTTTAAGAATAGGTCTTTGATTTCGTCTTTACTAAATCCGGTAGGTTTAATTAATCCCCCATTTCTATCGATAATACCCACGATGATGACACCATACAAACTCAAATAGTAGGCCGCAGCAGCACCTACATTACCCCAACCTTGAATGATGGCTCTTTTGTAGTTTACATTGCCACCCCAAATGCTATAATAATGTCTTACTGCTTCTGCCACACCAAAACCAGTAATCATATCTGCCACTAGCAATTTTTTATCTAACACTGGCACAAAACGCTCGTCTTCGATGATTTTAGAAACTCCTTTTCTTAGATTTTGAATTCGAGCCTCCTTGCTAGCAGGATCAGCCTTATAATGGCCGTTTACCACTCCTTCTTGTGGATGCATTAAGCCATTTTTTTCGGTAATAGGTATTACCTCATGTATCTCGTCTACGTTTAAATCTCCGCCTGTACCATAATAGGCTTTAAGGATGGGGTCTACCGCTTTATACCAACGTTCTAAAACACCTTTCTTTCTAGAGTCGGCAGGATCGAAGTTGATACCCGACTTAGCGCCACCAATAGCTGGACCTGCCACAGTAAATTTAATTTCCATGGTTTTGGCCAAAGAAGTTACCTCGTGCTTGTTTAAGCCTTTGCGCATGCGCGTGCCGCCACCTGCTGCACCACCGCGCAAGGAGTTAATTACTATCCAACCTTCGGCTTCGGTTTCGCTGTCTTTCCATTCAAAAACAATCTCTGGTTGTTTTTCTTCGTATTTCTTAATGAGCTTTTGTAATTGCATACTATCTATTTTGTTATATCAGTGAGTTAAAATTTCCATGAAGTGCCCCAGCCACATGATTGCTTTTAGAGCCTGTGACACTTCTATATACATTGTCTTGATTTTTTATTCTTAATACCCCTAAAAAAGCAAATATCAAAGCTTCCTTATAGTTTACAAGTTTAGGGTCTGGCACCACAAATTCGGCGCCACTAAAATGTCCTAAATGCTTGAGCAAGGTACGGTTAAAGGCTCCGCCTCCTGTCACTAAAATTTGGGTCAACCCGAAATCTTTTACCACCTTGGCAATTTGCTGTGCAATATGCCTATTAAGGGTAGCCATTTTTTCGGCTTCCGAAATATCGGTGTACATTTTAACAATGGGCCAAAACTCTTCATTGATCCATTCTCTGCCCAAAGATTTCGCACCTTGATAGCTGTAGTATGGTAAATCATTGAGTTCTCCTAGCAAATCATCGTCGTGGGCAGCGCTATCTGCTATTTGGCCTTCGGCATCGTAAGGCATTCCCAACCACCTTGCCACACGATTGAGCACTATATTACACGGCGAAATATCAAAGGCCAACAATTGCCCTTG
>CAYUDC010000193.1:0-2937 GCA_964443415.1 uncultured Chitinophaga sp.
CCAAACGATAATGCAGCTCGTTTAAATCATTGCGTTGAGCAATGTAATATTCTAAAGTAGGCAACTTGGGATTACGCAGATATTGGTCGAAAAACGACCCTAATTTTAAGCGGGTTCTTTCGCTTAAAAACTGCTCTAATTCTTTGCTGCTAACAGTTTGGTGGTAGAAACGTTTGTTTAAATCGCGCAAGGTGTTAAGCC
Organism: uncultured Chitinophaga sp.; assembly: GCA_964443415.1. GTDB lineage: Bacteria > Bacteroidota > Bacteroidia > UKL13-3 > UKL13-3 > B1. The sequence goes on from CAYUDC010000193.1 coordinate 202, forward strand.
ACAGAGTATCGTTGTCTATCATATGTCTTAAGGTATGCAACATCCATGCACCTTTATAATAGATATCATTGTCATCAAAGTGGTGGTTGGTGCCATACTTGCCAATAATGGGCGATTCGTTTTTTATTTTGAGCTTTTGTTCTAATAAGTATTGGATGGCACGTGCTTTACCATAATAATACTCAATAAACAGCGACTCGCTGTAAGTGGTAAAGCTTTCGTGAATCCACATATCGGCTTTGTCTTTCGCCGTAAGACTGTTGGCAAACCATTCGTGCCCACTTTCGTGTATGATGATAAAATCAAAACCAAAATGGTTGTTCTCATAGTTGTTGCCATATGCTACGCAACTTTGATGTTCCATACCCCAATAAGGTGTTTCAACCAATTTGTAACCATCCTCATAAAATGGATACTTACCAAAGAAATGCTCAAAGGCTTTAAACATACGTTTCGACTGTTGAAAATGGGTTTTTGCCATCCCATAATTTTTCTCCAACACATAAAAATCTAAGTCGAGGGTATCATTTGTTGCACTGATATATGCTTCTTTGATATGCGCATATTTTCCAATATTGATGGCAATGTTATAATGGTTTATGGGGTTATTTACTTGCCAAGTAAAGCTGGTTTCGTTTTCTTTTTTTTCGGTTCGAACCAAGCGTCCATTACTCACAGCGGTTAATCCGTTGGGCACATAGAGGGTAAACGTAACCCGTGAAGGTTCATCGTCCCAAGTATCTTTGCAAGGCAACCAACTACTGGCGCCCAAACCTTCGCAGGCCATACCAATCCAAGGATTTCCAGCGCTATCTTGCGACCACACAAATCCTCCATCCCATGGCGCATTTTTAGCCACCTTGGGAATGCCTTCATAAGCAATTTTAAGAGATAAAGTGTCTCCTTTTTTAAAGGATTTATCCAAGTTTATCAGTAAAAGTTGGCCATTGCGTGTATAAGCAACGGCATTGCCATTGAGTTCTAATTGGGAAATAGCGTAAGTAGAAAAAAGTTTAAATTGAGCTGTTTCTCCTGTTTTTAATAGGGCAAACCGAATGACATTTTCTCCGCGAATGGATTTCTTTTCTGGGGCAACATGCAACTGAATATCATAAGAAAGCACATCCGTATCGGCGTTTTTTGAAAATGCAAGTAGAGGTAAATAAAGTAGAAACAGCAGGCTATGCTTAAAATTTAATGATTTCATAAAATGGTGACACGCAAAATAGTGAAAAACTTAAAAAATTTTAATGCAGAAATTCAGTAATAGTATGTTCAAAAAAAGTTAAACTTGCATCATCAACCATAGCATCATTTATATGAATAACTTATTAAAAGGCAAAAAAGGAATCATTTTTGGAGCGTTAAACGATAAAAGTATAGCCTGGCAAGTGGCTTTAAAGTGCCATGAGCAGGGGGCCACATTTGTATTAACCAATGCCCCTATTGCGATGCGCATGGGTGAAATAAACAATTTGGCAGCGGCTTGTAACAATGCCCAAATCATCCCATGTGATGTGAGTAAGAACGAAGACATGGAGAACCTTATCAGTAAATCAATGGAAATACTGGGAGGTAAGATAGATTTTATTTTACATTCTGTAGGAATGAGTGTAAACATCAGAAAAGGTAGACATTACACTGATTTAGATTATAAATGGACGCACGAGACTTATGATATCAGCGCTATTTCGTTCCATAGATTGCTTCAAACTTGTTATAAAATGGATGCCATCAACGATTGGGGTTCTGTTGTAGCTTTAACTTATATCGCAGCGCAACGAGTTTTCCCTGATTACAATGAAATGGCAGAAAGCAAATCTATATTAGAAAGCATCGCCAGAAGTTTTGGATACCATTACGGAAAAACCAAAAAAGTGAGGGTAAATACCATTTCTCAAAGTCCAACCATGACCACTGCAGGCGGCGGGGTAAAAGGCTTTGGCGATTTTTATGATTATGCGTCTGCTTTATCGCCACTAGGCAATGCAAGTGCCGAAGATTGCGCCAATTATTGCGTTTTGATGTTCTCTGACTTAAGTAGAATGGTAACCATGCAAAACTTATTTCATGATGGAGGATTTAGCTTTACAGGATTTAGCTACGACGTCTTTAAGTTAATGGAGAATAAATCAGAAAATTCATAAAAATGAAAACAATCATTTTAAATATTGACGACGACCCAATAGCCTTATTTCTTGTAAACAACGCCTTAAGAAATGCAGGTTATTCTGGCGAGGTAAAAGAGTTTGCAGACGGAAAGGAGTTAAATGAATTTATAGACGCTGTGCAAGATGACGGAAACAAATATTTATTGTTGCTTGATATAAATATGCCAGAAGTGGGCGGTTGGGAGGTTTGCGATAAAATTCTATCCATGCCACACAAAGCCATTTTTGACACCATCATCATCACCTCTTCTATTGACAGGTCGGATAGGATCAAAGCCGAAAAATACCCTTTCATCAAAGGATTTATCACCAAGCCAATTAGTGCCGCCGATGTTAAGGCCTTCCTCTAATTAGTTAAGGCAAAAAGCGCAAAGAATTTGAAAACAATTCATAAAGACGAACCACTGTTTAAGCTCGGCAGAAAACGAGAAAAAACGAGTACGGATGAGATTGTTGAAAAAGAGCGGTTTGCATTGGCAAATGAGGCATTTACAGTGTTGTACCTGGTGTTTATTGCCATCTTTACCATTGCCGTTTTATTAGAGTTAAAATCAGAATACCAAAT
>CAYUDC010000194.1:0-2898 GCA_964443415.1 uncultured Chitinophaga sp.
GTTTCTCATGAGCTAATTCATCAGAAAAATAAACTGGAAAATTTCTTAGGAAGATGGCTACTGTTTACAGCAGGAAATATGTACTTTTTTGTCGATCATTTAAAAGTTCACCATAAGTGGGTAGGCACAGCTAAAGACCACGCCACGGCTAGAAAGGGCGAAACTTTATATGGTTTCTTTTTTCGTTCGGTTTGGAATCAATGGCGCGGTGCCATCCTACTAGAAAATGAGCGTTTGAAAAAAGAAAACCAAACCAATTATTTGCTCAATCATTATGTATTTAGGCAGTTTGTATTACATGGTATCCTAGATAGTTTTTTAGTATACCTAGGCGGTTTTTACCTTTTAATTATCTGGGTTTTTCATTGTGTGGTGGCCAATTTTTTGCTTGAATATGTTAACTATGTACAGCATTATGGCCTAGTAAGACAAGAAAATACAAGGGTTACCGAACAACACAGTTGGGATTCTGATAGATTCGTAAGTAGGTTTTTATTGGTGGATTTAAGTAGACATGCAGATCACCATTACTATGCCTCAAAGCCTTATCATACTCTAATAAACTACGACAATAGCCCTAAGATGCCAAGCGGTTATGCAGGGTTGTTTTTTATAGCAGCTTTACCACCATTGTGGTTTAAGATGATGGACAAGCGCATTCCTCAGAATTAATCCAACTGCATTTCAGGCGCATTGTCATTAGCAACAAGTCGGCCTTCGGTTTTGCTCTTAATGTAATCAACACTCACACCAGGAGCGCGCTCTAACAGCACAAAGCCTTCATGGGTGATATCAAAAACACCTAATTCGGTTACTACCTTTTTAACACATGCCAAACCTGTAATAGGCAAACTACATTGTTTAAGTAATTTAGATTCGCCAGCTTTATTTACATGCTGCATGGCTACAATGATATTCTTGGCAGAAGCCACCAAATCCATGGCACCACCCATGCCTTTTACCATCTTGCCTGGAATTTTCCAATTGGCAATATCTCCATTGTCTGCCACTTCCATTGCTCCAAGCACAGTAAGATCTACACGACCACTTCTAATCATGCCAAAGCTCATGGCCGAATCAAAAAAGCTAGAACCTGCCGTGGTGGTTACGGTTTGTTTGCCAGCGTTAATTAAATCTGCATCCACTTCTTCTTCATAAGGAAAAGGCCCAATGCCCAGCAATCCATTTTCGGATTGAAGAATTACCTCTATTCCTTTAGGAACGTAATTGGCTACTAGGGTTGGAATTCCAATCCCTAAGTTTACATAATAACCGTCTTTTAACTCTTGCGCAATGCGCTTGGCAATTCCAAATTTGTCTAACATAATTTCTCGGTTTGAACCTAAGGCAAATGTATGCAGCTAAGGATAAGAATGCAAAAAGTAACTTTGAATTATGGATTGAAAATAAATTTAAGTGTCATTATTTTTTCGCCACTTAGTTTTATAAAATAGATTCCTGATTGAGTAATCTCTTGAGAAAGGTCTATTGGGGTTTTGTTTTGATCCAAACTGCCCGAAATAATTTGTTTACCATGGATGTCTAGGATTTCAAAGAATTGAAAGTCATTAGTTTTTGATATAATTTCAAACTTCCCCTTGTTAGGGTTTGGAACCACTATTGGTTGGGATTTTGTTCCAGAAAAAATTTCGTTTATGCCAACAGGTACAACTTTTAAAACTTCCCTTGCAACAATGGTTTCTGTGCTATTTGTTTGAGGGACGAATTGCTTAATCCATATGTCGTAGGTGCCCGAAAGGTCCTCCCCAGCTTCTACTTCTAGTTCAAGAGTTGTGTCATTTAGAACCCGATAGGCAATGGCTTTTAGGTTTTCTTCCTCAGTGAATCCTTTTTTAAATTGAAACTGCATTTCCTTGAAATAGGTCCAGTTTGAAGCATCAGAATGAAGGGTAAATTTTGCCCTAGAACCATTTGTAACCCAGTTAGGTGAAAATAAAGTTATAGCAGGAGAATTTACCACATTCATAATAAAATTATTGCCTATATATCCATCCATTTCATTGTAAAAAAGGGGGGCACTATTGCCTCCTCTGAATTGTATACAGGTGTCATTTACAACAACTGGGCTATGGTAATAACTTCCAAGCCTAATTTCATTTGCCTGTGTAAAATGAGTATTTTTAAACCAACAAGTATATAAGCGAGTATGTCCCCATTTTTCAGATGCTACTATGTTTGGCGAAATAGCAACAGCTTGTACATTAGGATTCATAACATAAACGGCTTCTTTTTGTAAGTGCCATTTTTGGAGGAGTGTGTCAAAAATTTCCGCATCATAATATCCGTATGCAGCGTTGCTCTCTACATTAAATGTTACAGTTCTGTTGAATTTAAAGTCTTGATGGGCTTTAATGCTAATACTAGAGTCTATTACTCCATTTTTCAAAAACCTAATGGGAGCTAAATATCCCATTGGCTTATTTACCAAATTGGGGTGTTTTAGGCTAAGAATATTTTTATCTGAATTTTGACTGCCAGCATTTAAATTTTGGTTTGGCCTGAATTTCATTATTAAAGGTAAATTCTTACTGATATACAAAGCGTTTTCTACCACTATTTCAGACCTATTCTTTTGAATTATTTTTAAATGAAACTTTCCTTCAGGGGAAAGGCTATCCGCATGCCCAAAAATGAATTTTGCACCATCTCCAAATTTTATTGAATCCATAAAAAGACGATTATTCTCAATAAATTCGAGTTGCAAACCATTTGTATCAATAAGATTTTTTTCGTCTATTACTGCAATTTGAAAATCATATCCAGGTATAGTAACTCCCATCTCACTAAGTGAAATTTCTGGTCTATATAATGTAAATTGATAAAGTATTCTAAGCTCTGGTAACTGTGGGTGTTTAAAAATTAAATCATAACTTCCAG
>CAYUDC010000195.1:0-2861 GCA_964443415.1 uncultured Chitinophaga sp.
CAATCTTTACAAAACAAATTGCTTGCTGCATCAGTTTAATAAAGTATGAAGCAAGAAATTATTTCGGAATACATCCGCCAAACACTCGAAAAAAATGAATCTCCAGCCAGTGTGTACCTTTTTTGCAAAGGCATAGGCATGGAAGAAAAAGAGTTTTACAATCACTTTTCTTCTTTGGAGGCATTAGAGGAAGGTATTTTTAACGAGTGGTTTATGGCCGTTAAAGAAAAAGTGGTTTCGAGTGAAGTATATCCAGAATATGGCGCCAGAGAGAAACTGCTTGCCTTCTTTTTTGCTTGGTTCGAAACCCTTAAAGAACACCGCAGTTACGTATATTTCTTATACCAGAAACATCAATCCAAGTTTCCTAACCCAAAGCAATTGGGATTTTTAAATGGCATGAAACGCAACTTTGTAGAGTGGGCCCAACAACTAATGAATGAAGGCATGAATGCCAAAGAAATTGAAGAAAGAAAGTTCATCAGCAATAAATATGGCGAAGTAGCTTGGATAAATTTGTTGTTTGTGAGCGACTTTTGGCTGAAAGACAAAAGCCCTGGATTTGAAAAAACAGACGAGGCCATCGAACGCTCTGTGAATTTAGCCTTTGATTTAATGGCAAAATCGCCCCTTGATTCGATGCTTGAATTTGGAAAATTCTTGTTTCAAAACCGTTAATTTATGGAACAAAACAGTATCCCTGCCTCAAAGGTAGAACGTGCCATGCGCTTTGTTAAAACCGGTGCACAAATTGGCGGTAATTATATTAAACACTATTCCAAAAAAATAGTAGATCCTTCGCTTAGCAAAGATGCCTTACACGAAGACAATGCAACCGATGTTTACAATGCTTTAAGTGAGCTAAAAGGCAGCGCCCTAAAGGTGGCCCAAATGCTAAGCATGGAAAAGAATATCTTGCCAAGGCAATACACCAATAAATTTCAAATGGCACAGTACAGCGCACCGCCGCTATCAGGGCCATTGATTGTGCAAACCTTTGTAAAGAATTTTGGCAAAGCACCTCAAGAAATCTTCGACACTTTTGAAATGAAAGCCAGTAACGCGGCCAGTATTGGACAGGTGCACAAGGCCAGTAAAGATGGTAAAAAGCTAGCCGTTAAAATACAATATCCAGGTGTTGGCGAAAGCATCAAAAGCGATTTGCGCATGGTAAAGCCCATTGCGTTTAGGCTGCTCGACATGAACGAGAAAGAACTGGATAAATACATCAAAGAAGTAGAAGCCAAATTATTGGAAGAAACGGATTACGATTTAGAATATAAACGCTCTGTAGAAATCTCTGGTTTATGCAAACAAATTCCTAACCTTGTTTTTACCAATTACTACAAAGAATATTCATCTAAAAAGGTGCTCACCATGGATTGGTTAGAAGGTTTTCATATGGATGAGTTCTTAAAATTAAACCCTTCACAAGAGGTTAGAAACAGCATTGGCCAAGCCATGTGGGACTTCTACGACCTTCAAGTACATGAGCTTAAATCGGTTCACGCCGACCCCCATCCTGGTAATTTTTTAATGAGGGAGGATGGTAAATTAGGGGTAATCGACTTTGGTTGTGTGAAAGAAATTCCAGAAGACTTTTACCTCAACTATTTTGCTTTGTTGGTGCCAGAGTTGTTGCAAGACGATAATATCATTAGGCGCATCATGTTACAACAAGAAATCATCAATAAAGATGATTCTGTTCAAACCCAAGAAAAAATAACCGATGCCTTTGTAAAGATGACACGTTTGCTCTCTACTCCATTTAAAGAAGGTAGCTTTGATTTTGGTAACAATGCTTACATCGATCAAATCTATGCCTTAGGAGAAGAAGTAAGTAAGATGGAAGAGATTAAGAAATCTAAAGAAGGCCGAGGCTCTCAACACGCCTTGTACATCAATCGTACTTACTTTGGATTGTATTCTATATTAAATGTATTAGGAGCAAAGGTAAACACGGGTATTAGAAACTGGAGAGAACCTTTGGTTACTTATCATACAGCGCACTAACTATACTTTGTGTTGTTTCCATTTTCCTCTAGAGAACAACCAAAGCGTAAATAAACCAACCGAAGTTTCTGAGAAGAATACGCCCCAAAAAACGCCGCTATGCTGCCAGCCTAACACAATAGAAAGGTAGTAGGATAAAGGGATTTGGATCAACCAGAAAAAAACCAAGTTGATATAGGTAGGTGTACGTGTATCTCCAGCGCCGTTAAAGGCTTGAACCGATACCATCCACCAACCATACACCAAAAATGAGTAGGATAAAATTCTAATCCATTCTGCACCAATATCTATTACCTCTTTACTTTCTGTAAAAATGCCCATGAGCTGTTGGTTAAAGAAAAAATAGACTACTGATACGAGCATGAGAAACATCATGTTATAAAACCCTATTTTCCAAACGGTAGACTCGGCTCTTTGTGGACTGCCAGCGCCAAGATTTTGGCCTACCAAGGTGGCAGCAGCATTAGATAAACCCCATGCTGGCATCATGGTAAACATCATCACTCGAATGGCAATGGTGGCGCCTGCTACGGCATTGCTTCCAATATTGGCAAGGATGCGCATGAGAAATATCCAAGAGGTCATGGCAATGAGCATTTGTGCCACGCCACCTAAAGAAGTTTTTACTAATTGCCATAAAATATGGGCGTTGATTCTGATTTGAGCAAAGTTTAAATGAATGTGTTTGCCGCCTTTAAAGAGTAAATACAATTGCAACAACACGCCTACACCTCTTCCGGTAGTAGTTGCGATGGCAGCCCCTTCTATACCAAATGCCGGAATAAAACCCCAACCAAAAATTAAGATAGGATCGAGCACCATGTTTATGATATTGGCAATCCATAACA
>CAYUDC010000196.1:0-2847 GCA_964443415.1 uncultured Chitinophaga sp.
CATGGCTTAGGTTTATACAAAGCAAGCCTATCAGCCCAATCCATTTTAAGCCGACGAATGTTTTCATATGCCTTGAATTACTTGTTTGTTTTGCCAGTAACAATCACCTCTACGGGTATAGATATGCCACTCTCTACACCATAAACAGAAACCGCTTGCAAGGTAAAGTAGTAACGTGTATTTGGTTTTAAAGCCGCAGAGGTAAATTGATTACTTCCTGCCTTTAATTCAAATTCGCTTGCTACCATATTACCATTTTGATACACCCTAAATCCTTTAATATCATCAGCAGGATATAACCATTTTAATATGGCATGTGTACTGTCTGTTTTCACTTGCTGAATTTTGGGTAAGGGTAAAATTTGGGCAGGTACGTATACCTTTAAGGTATCACTTGGCTTGCCATTGGTTTTGTATTTACTTAAAGGCACTACCACAAATTTATAGGTGTTTGCATAAGTGTTAAATACAGGATAATTAATGGTGTTTCCCTTAATTAATGGCAGGCTACCTTCGAGGTACATTTTCTGGTCGAACCTATTGCTGGCAAAAAGTTGATAGCCTTCTGTGAGTGTATCCCAAGAAGGCTTAGCATCCCAAGTAATTACTATATTGGTTTCTTTGCCATTCTTTTTTTGTTCGCCTTTTAAATTTTTGGGTTGAGCCAAATCTACCATCGGTAAAAAGTAAAAGAGTTGCTCTTCGGAGGGCATAGGCGTTTGGTCTTTATAAATGGCCGTAACCTTATATTTAACATAAGAGCCTGCAGGGCTATAGGTGGTATCTGTTAGTTGGTTTCGGTTTGAACCAACGACGCCACTTACTGGTTTGAAGTCGCCAGGAAGATTGGCTTTCTCTACCATAAATCCCTTAATATACATCTTTTCAGATTCAGGAAAATCCCAGCTTATTTTAGCCTGCTTATCACCAGATAGGGCATTGCAAACAACCATCACATTCGAAACCACTTTATAGCTTGCAGGATATAAGCTTGGGTCAAACGGAATATTTACAATGCTGCTTTCGTGGCCAAAGCTAGTGGTAAACGATAAACCATAATTAGATTTGTCTTGTAAGTTTTCATTGGCATCAACATAGGTATACGAGCCGTTGCTAAAAGTTAAACTTGCTTTTTCATTTAGTTTTACCCAATTACCGCCTATGTTCTTGTGCACATGAAAACCACTTAATAAAATGTTTTCAAATTGATTACTTGGCGCAGGTGTCCAGATAAACTGAATGCCTTTTTCTTTGCCAGCTTTTTTAAGTTCAAAATGGTATTGGATGCTTTTTTCTTTGATAGACTTTCCATCCCAATCAAATGTGGTCAAAGGCTTTTTTGATACCTTATCTTTTTCGGCCACAAAGAGGCCATAGGAAGTGTTTCCATTAGCACTTTCGTCTATGCAAGCAAAGCCATTGATAAGGGCAAAGTCATAATCTAAGGCAATAGCATAAGCAATATTTTTTAGGGCATTAGGGTCTGATTTTATCTTTTGTAAGTAATCAGCTGCACTTATTTCTTTGGTTTGCTTATTGTCTATGAGCTTTGCCAGTTTGGCATTTAAACCACTTTTAAGCGTTTCATTTTTGCCAGCATTGGCGTAAGATTTGTTAAGCTTCACCTCTGGCGTTAGAATGCCTTCATGTACATTTTCCCAATTGCCATTTCCTTGTTTTTTCTTTATGGCAAATCCTGTTGCGCCTTTAGGCCACTCCTTTAAAAACCAAATGAGTTTTACAGATTTGCCATCTGCACTTTCTCCTCTTAAGGCAGCAGTTTGAGCAAAAATTGGATGACTAAGTAGGCTAATTATTCCAAATAATAGACCTATATATTTGATGGATTTAAATTGAAATGCTAACATAACCTGTAGAGAATTGATTGCCCCAGAATGGAATTGAAATTGGTAAAGTAACTGTAACATCAGCCCCTAAAGATAGAGAGCCTCCCGAGTAGCCCACATCGCCATTAGCAACGGCACTGGCATTTAGCTGTGTGCTGTAAATCCAAGTGTCAAAGGTTAAGGTTCCTGTACCAGTTACGTTTACCCCAAATGTGCCATTGATACCACTTTCGTTAAAGCCCATGTTGATGTTTGAGTTCATGCTAAAATTAATTGCGCCATTGATGCTATTTCCAGCGGCACTTACGCCCACATTATAGCCAAACGAACAACTGGCTCTTCCTGCTAAGGTTCCGCTTACAGAACTTAAGCTATTTAGATTGCCAGATAAACTTATGGTTCCATTGGTAAAATTGATTTTTCCTCCAAACATGCTTCCCCCCATGTTGGCGCCATTCATAGAAAATTGGTTGTTGCCAAAAGAGAAGTTTACATTCAGATTGTTAGATTGGAAGATTACTCCGCTACCTGGAATTTTTACCACAGCCCCTACACTGCCAGAAATGGTTTGAGCTGGAATGCGATAGGTAACATTGCAATTGCCATCAAAAAACTTGTTGTTCTTTAAAACAGCCACAGTTCCTGCTAAGGTTATGCTAATACTCCCGTTACCAAACTGCACCATGCTTTCACCTGTTACCTCACACATATTGCCGACATCTGCAACACCTAATTTTAATCCAGCAATATAGTTTCCTTGGGTGGGTGTGCCTGGTCCGTTTACGGTAGTTAAGGCATAGTTATAACCTACCTTACCTCCAATCTGAGTAAGTTTTAAACCAGTGTTACCTAACGGCACATTTGCTTTCACTGTAATGGCTAAATAAGCATAATTAAAGGTATTATTCTGTGGTCCGTCTGTTCCAATATCTAAGGTGCCATCCAAACCTACCGCTGCAAAATCTCCATTAAATGTTCCAGAAAATTTATTTGCTCCAAA
>CAYUDC010000197.1:0-2832 GCA_964443415.1 uncultured Chitinophaga sp.
CTCAAATTTTGGTGAATACCATTTATGCTGGTACCTCGCCAAATGACATGGAAAACTTGGTAACTAAACACATCGAGAAACAGGTTAAATCTATCAATGGTGTTAAAAAAGTTACCAGTTCTTCTATCCAAGATTTTAGTATGATTAACATCGAGTTTAATACCGATGTAGAAGTACCTGTGGCCAAGCAAAGAGTAAAAGATGCCGTAGACAAGGCCAAAAAAGACCTGCCAAACGACCTCACGCGTGAGCCTGAAGTAATTGACATTGACGTGTCACAAATTCCTATCATGAACGTGCATATCTCAGGTGATTATCCTTTGGATAAATTGAAAGATTATGCAGACCAATTAAAGGACAGATTTGAAGGATTAAGAGAAATTACACGTTGCGACATCGTGGGCGCTCTTGAAAGAGAAATCCAGATTGATGTAGACATGTATAAAATGCAAGCGGCAGATGTTACCATGATGGATATCACCAATGCCGTGAAGTACGAAAATATGACCATTAGCGGTGGCCAAATTAAAATGGATGGTGTAAAACGCAACATCAATGTAGTGGGGCAATTTACAGATGCCAAACAAATTGGAAATATCATCTTACGCTCTGGAAGCGGTGCTACTATCTACTTAAAGGATATTGCAACCATTACAGATGGCTTCAAAGAAAAAGAAAGCTATGCCCGCCTCGACCACGACAATGTAATTACCCTAAACGTCATCAAGAAGAGCGGACAAAACCTAATTGACGCCTCCGATAAAATTAAAGAAATAGTAAAAGACATGGAAGAAAACCAACTTCCAGAAGGATTAAAAGTTACGATTACTGGCGACCAAAGTGATAAAACACGTGTAACCCTAGATGACCTTATCAATACTATTATCATTGGTTTTATTCTAGTAACGCTTATCTTAATGTTCTTCATGGGAACTACCAATGCCATTTTTGTGGCAATGTCGGTTCCACTTTCTATGTTTATTGCCTTTTTGGTGATGCCTAGCTTAGGTTTTACCCTCAACATGATCGTATTGTTCTCTTTTTTATTGGCATTGGGAATTGTAGTGGATGATGCCATCGTGGTAATAGAAAATACCCACCGTATTTTTGAGAATGGGAAAGTACCCATTGTAAAGGCAGCTAAAATGGCGGCTGGCGAAGTTTTCTTGCCTGTACTTTCTGGTACTTTAACCACCTTGGCTCCATTTATTCCTTTGGCCTTTTGGCAAGGAGTTATTGGTAAGTTTATGTTCTATCTCCCTATTACACTTATTGTAACCTTATTAGCTTCGTTATTAGTAGCCTACATCATAAACCCAGTGTTTGCAGTAGATTTTATGAAGCCGCATAACAATGAAGACAACCATAAAAATAAATACAACAAAGGGTTTAAAATTACTACAGTAGTATTTGCTGTAATTGCTATCCTATCCTTCTTAGCTGGAAATGTTGGCTTAGGTTCGTTTAGCATTACCTTATATGCTTTATACTGTTTGAACCGATTTGTTTTATTCAAAGTAATTCTGAAGTTTCAGGAAAAAACCTGGCCTTCGGTTCAAGAAAAATACAAAAAGGTAATTGAATGGACTTTATATAAGAATAGACCAATTTATATTCTTATTAGCACAGTTGGATTACTATTTTTCTCTATTGCCTTAACAGCCTGGAGATCTCCTAAGGTTGAGTTTTTCCCTAAAGGAGAGCCAAACTTTGTTTATACCTACATCGCTCTTCCCATTGGAACCGATCAAACCTATACCGATTCTATTACTCAGATCATCGAAAATAGAATTTTTGATGTCGTAGGAGATTCTAATCCAATTGTAGAATCTGTGATTTCTAATGTGGCAGTAGGAGCCAGCAATCCACAAAGTTTCGACTTTAGCACTGCCCCACATTTAGGTAAAGTGACTGTTGCCTTTGTACCATTTGGAAAAAGAAATGGAGAATCTACTGTAGTATATTTGGATAAAATTCGTGACGCCGTAAAAGGCATACCAGGTGCAGAAATTACTGTAGAGCAAGAAGAAGGAGGACCGCCAACAGGAAAGCCTATTAACATTGAAGTTACTGGTGATGATTTTGATGAATTAACCGCAGCTTCTAAAGAAATAAAACGGTATTTAGATTCCTTGGGCATTCCTGGTATAGAAGAATTAAAATCTGATTTACAAACCAACAAGCCTGAAATAGTTGTAGAGATTGATAGAGAAAGAGCCAATAGAGAAGGCATTTCTACAGCCGTTATTGGCAAAGAAATGAGAGATGCCATTTTTGGTGCAGAAGTTTCTAAATTCAAAGACGCAAAAGACGACTACCCAATCCAATTGCGTTACGCCTTCGACCAAAGAAACAATATCAATGCCTTAATGAACTTAAAAATCACCTATCGTGACATGAATATGGGTGGTATGATAAGACAAGTGCCACTTTCTTCAGTTGCAACCATTAAATATGGCAATACCTTTGGAGGGATTAAACGCAAAAACCAAAAGCGTATGGTAACCATTTCTTCTAATGTATTGAGCGGATATAATGCCAACGAAATTGTTGGGAAAATCAAAAAATCGCTAGACCGCTATCCATTACCTGATGGTGTGATGGCCACGATGACTGGAGAACAAGAAGAGCAAGCAGAAACAGGAGCTTTCCTAGGAAATGCCATGTTGGTTTCTTTTGGATTGATTTTCTTAATCCTTGTAACCCAGTTTAACTCGGTCTCTAAGCCATTGATCATTTTTGTAGAGATTTTCTTCTCAATTATTGGGGTACTTTTGGGACTTTCTATCTTTAATATGACCATTTCGGTGGTAATGACTGGGGTAGGTGTAA
>CAYUDC010000198.1:0-2832 GCA_964443415.1 uncultured Chitinophaga sp.
CATTCGATGGCTTCGTTTTTAAAATAATCACCAAAACTCCAGTTGCCCAGCATTTCAAACATGGTATGGTGGTAGGTATCTACGCCCACCTCTTCTAAGTCGTTATGCTTACCACTTACCCTTAAGCACTTTTGGGTATCGGCCACCCTTTTGAATTTGGGCGTTTCGTTGCCCAAAAACCAATCCTTAAATTGGTTCATACCGGCATTGGTAAACATAAGGGTGGGATCATTTTTAACCACGATGGGTGCAGATGGAACCACTTGATGCCCCTTAGAGGCAAAAAAATCTAAAAACTGCTGACGTACTTCGCTCGATTTCATTTTTGACATTCAAACACTTATGGCAAAACTATGCAGTTTTACCGTTAAACAATTATCTTCGTCCACCTTAATCTTCCATGGGGTACGAAAATCCCTGCAAAGAAGGGGATTTTATAGAAACCGAAAAAGCAAAAACTTGGCAAAAACAAAATACTTTTACAACCCGCAGAAACTCGACTTCGAAAAGGTGGGAACCAGCATTTGGAGCATTGTGCTCAGGGTGTTTGGTTTCTTGTCGGCTTCGGCAGTGGCGGGAGGTATTATGGTATTTGTGGCTTACACCTTTGTAGATTCGCCTAAAGAGCGGGTGCTTAAGCGCGAAAACGACCAATACCGATACCAGATCAAAATCTTAAACCAAAAATTGGTTCAGCTCAATAAATCTATCCTAAACCTTCAAGAGCGCGATAAAAATATTTACCGCGCCATTTTCGAGGCCGAGCCCATGGAGATTGCAGCATTTGACGATTCTAAGTTTGCAGATAAATACCGCGATTTAGAAGGACTTAACAATGCCGAAGAAATCATAGGACTGCAAAAAAAGATAGAGGAACTTACATATTTGGTAGACATCCAAAGCAAATCCTTTGATGAACTTTCGGAGATGGCCAAAAACAAAACTGAGTTCTTGGCTTCTATTCCGGCCATCCAGCCAATTAGCAATAAAGATCTTACGCGCATGGCCTCTGGTTATGGCTACAGGATACACCCTATTTTTAAAACCCATAAATTTCACTCGGGCATGGATTTTACGGCCCCTAAGGGCACTCCCATTTATGCAACGGGCAATGGCACCATTAGAACGGCAGAAAACGGCAGTGGCTATGGCAACCATGTGGTGATTTACCATGGCTTTGGCTACTCGTCTTTGTATGCGCACATGAGTAAAATAGCGGTAAGGCCAGGACGCAAAGTAAAGCGTGGCGAACTCATTGGCTATGTAGGATCAACCGGAACCTCTACCGCCCCGCATGTGCACTACGAAGTAATTAAAGGGGATAGAAAAGTAAATCCTATCAATTACTTCTTTAACGACCTTACCGAATCTGAGTACCAAGCTATCCGCGAGATGGCAGCAAGAGAAGGTCAGTCTTTCGACTAATGATACATTTGATGAAAGAAAAGGACGATATTGTAAAGACTTATTTTACGATTGGAGAAGTGGCAGAGCAGTTAAAGCTGGCGCCATCGGTGATACGTTTCTGGGAAAAAGAGTTTCCGCAGTTAAAGCCGCAGAAGTCGGCAGGTGGCACACGCAAGTTTCATCAAAAAGATGTAGACTTATTGCATAGAATTTATCATTTGGTGAAAGTAGAAGGTTTTACTTTGCAAGGCGCCAGAGAGCGCTTAAAAGAAGGAAATACCAAGGCTGATATAGACGAAATTAAAGAAAAACTAAACAAGCTGAGAGGCTTTCTTGTTGAATTAAAAAACCAATTACCAACTTAACATACACATGAGTGAAGCAAAGAAAGAAGTTGTTAAAACTTCACAGATTAGAATCGACGTACAATTAGACAAAGAGAATTTACCCATTAATTTAGAGTGGGATGCAGATGATGCCGACTTTTCTGGCAAGGAGCAGGCAAAAGGCATGATGCTAAGTATATTTGACGGCTTACAACAAAATGCTTTGCGCATAGACTTATGGACGCAAGACATGAATGTAGAGGAGATGAATTTATTTATGTTTCAAACCCTCGCTACGATGGCAGATACCTTTGAGCGCGCCACCAACAATACGGCTGTAGCAGAAGAGATGAGAGAATTTGCCCACCAATTTGGCCATAAGACCAAAGTTTTTGGAGACGATCATAAGCACTAGTAATGTCTGTAAAAGCTAGTTATTATATAGAAAAGTTAGGGTTGACCCGACACGTGGAAGGTGGATCCTTTAAGGAGGTGTATCGCAGCGCCGAGCAAGTGCCTTTGGCTGCCTTGCCCAATCGATTTAATGGACCAAGGCCTTTTGGCACTTCCATCTATTTTTTGCTTGAAGAGGGTCAGTTTAGCGCCTTTCATAGAATTGCCAGCGACGAAACCTGGCACTTCTATGAAGGAGCGCCTTTAAGCATTTATGAAATTGATGCGGCAGGTGCGCTTAAGAAACACCAATTGGGAAGGGATTTAGCGGCAGGTGAACAATTTCAACTAACCATCCCGGCTGGCAGTTGGTTTGGTTCTAGGTGCGAGGTGAAAGATGGCTTTAGCTTAGTGGGTTGCACAGTGGCGCCTGGCTTTGATTTTGCCGATTTTGAATTGGCCACTAAAGAGGTTTTACAAAAAGCCTATCCAGCACATGAGGAGATTATTGGGGAGATGACGTATTAAATCACTTCACCTCTACCCTTTTCACTTCATTATTGCCTCTTAGCTCTGGTTCATACATTTGTTCTAACTGAACAGGAAGTAAAGTATAGCTGCCTCCAAATCTTGGTTCAAGCCGTAAACTGATACTACGAGTGCCTTTGGGTAAAACTCTATAATATACCCAAATTTCATTTTTATG
>CAYUDC010000199.1:0-2756 GCA_964443415.1 uncultured Chitinophaga sp.
AAACTTAGTTGGACTAGCTGCTGACGGAAAAAGTAAAAATGGAAAATATGGTTTAATTCAGGAGTTAGTTGCACTAAAATACCTTGACAGTAAATCATATCTAGCAGACATTCCGATTGGCGTTCAAAAAGTATTAATGAATATTATTGCTCCTATTGGACGATTATTGGGTTACCGAGCCATTTACAAAAAGTATTCTGGAATTGAGAAATAACTACCGTTAATAGCTAGAATTTCAAGATGTCCCCAGCACAAGTCATGAAAATTACTCCATGAAATCTACCCTTAAAATAACTTTATTACTTATTGCAGGACTGATAGGTTTTATCTTATTGTATCTTGTATTAGCTTTTGCATTATCAAGAATTACTGTGAAAAGTGAGTTGCCTTTAGAAGAGGAAATAGAAATTTATATCATAAGTAATGGGGTGCATACAGACCTTGTGGTTCCTATCAAATCTGATCTTTATGATTGGAGTAAGCAAGTTAGTTTTGAACATACCCTTTCTAAAGATACTAGTTACCATTACCTTGCTATGGGCTGGGGGGACAAAGGTTTTTATTTAGAAACTCCAGCATGGAAAGATCTAAAGGCATCTGTGGCATTTAATGCCGCATTTGGATTAAGTTCTACCGCTATCCATGCTACTTTCTATAAGACAATGACCGTAAGTGAAACTTGTAAGAAAATTAACATCAGCAAGACACAATACCAATGTTTGATCAATTATATCCTAGATAGTTTTCAAAAAGATAAGGATGGTAAGTTTATCCATATTATTACTAAAGCCGTTTATGGTTACAACGATGCCTTTTATGATGCGAAAGGTAGTTATAGTTTGTTTCATACTTGTAATACCTGGGCCAATAACGGATTAAAAGCATGCGGCCAAAAGGCATGTCTTTGGACACCTTTTGACACAGGAATATTTTTGAATTATGAGTAATTAGAATGCTCATTTTAAAGAGTTAAACCCTATGCAAACCCATTTAGCAAAGCGTCTCAGAGAAGTAAGACTTACATTCAAAACTATTCTATGAACCAATCCAAAAAACAACCTACCGATCAAAGTCCCTTCAACCTACTAGGCTTCATTTTTGAAGCCATTGGTTGGTTAAAAATTGTAGCATCTCCCCTACTTATTGGAGCCATATTAGGTGCATGGATTTATTTCTCTGAACCCAGCACCACGCGTTTAGTACTCGCCATCCTTATCGCAAGTGTAGGTTTAATCATCGGAATATTATGGGCCAATAAAGCCTGGAAAGGAAAAGGAACTATCTATTTCCTATCTCGCATTATGGCTACACCTGAATTGGATCAACCCGAAGAGAAAAAGAAATCTATAGATTAAAATCTATAAGGACGAATACAATAATGATAAATACCATTACCTTTTTTGTCTTTTTAACAATTATCATCCTTCTAGTATACTTGGCTTATGCTGCCCAAAGAAACTTACAAAAACACACCCACTTTTTATGCCAAATCCAGGGCTGAGTGGCGTAAATGGTTAGAGAAAAATCACCAGACAGAAAAATCAATTTGGCTCGTCATTTATAAAAAAGAAAGTGGTACACCGAGCGTTTATTATCCTGAGGCTGTAGATGAAGCACTTTGTTTTGGTTGGATTGATAGTTTGCCAAACAAAAGGGATTCGATGAGTTATTACCAATTTTTTTCAAAAAGAAAGGCTAAAAGCAATTGGAGTAGTGTAAACAAAGAGAAAGTAGAAAAACTTATTGCTCAGGGCTTAATGCATCCTTCTGGACATGCAATGATTGAACTAGCCAAACAAACAGGAACTTGGAATGCCTTGGATGAAGTGGAGCAGTTAAATTTGCCACCCGAATTAATAAATGGTTTTAAAGAAAATAAGTCGGCATTGGCAAACTGGGAGAAATTCTCAAGGTCGTCTAAAAGAGGAATCCTTGAGTGGATAATGAATGCAAAACGCTTAGAAACACGCTTAAAAAGAGTCCAAGAAACAATTACACTAGCAGAAAAAAACATCAAGGCAAATCACAAATTAAATAATTGACGTTTTTAGAAATCATAAAAAATCAACAAATAACTTGTCCTCTCCATGCAGGAAATTTACCAACAATATCGAGATGTATTAAATTAAATTTGCCTATTAATATTCCTTCTACATGAACTATAAAATTCTATACTACTTTCTTACATCCGCTCTGGTTTTGGCCGGCGCTACCTTAGTCTTATTGCATTACCCATTTGGGCATTCTATTCTTTCAGCAGGCTTACTCACCTATATTTCTTATCAATCTTGGCAAATAAACCAATTAAAGAAAAGAATTAAAGAGCTTGAAACACTTTCTACCAATGGCTAAAGCAACGCTAAAGACTTGTAAAAAAGGCCACACTTACCATAAAAGCAGTGATTGCCCCAGCTGCCCTATTTGTGAGCAAGCGAATAAACCTAGCGAAGGCTTTATGATGCACTTGGCAGCACCTGCAAGACGTGCCCTCATCAATGCAAATATTCTAAGCATAGAAACCCTTGCCAGCTATTCGGAAACAGAAATCCTTCAGTTACATGGCATGGGACCTAGTTCTTTACCAAAGTTAAAAAAAGTACTTCAACAACATCAACTTACATTTAAAAATTCCTAACCACTATCATCCATGGATCAAACCAATTACAAGTGGATGAATCTCTAAACTAAACCAAGAAGAACGCTATACAACAAAAAAGCCCCGAAATTCGGGGCTTTTTTGTTGCTATCTAATAGCT
>CAYUDC010000200.1:0-2711 GCA_964443415.1 uncultured Chitinophaga sp.
TATTAAATGGGTGGCAAATTATTAGCGACGTAAACAATCCACTCTCTGGCGCTTTACAACTAGAATATAAGCCCAATGATAAATTACTCATTAATTGGAACAACTATATTGGCTCGGAAGAATCCTTACAAAATCCATTGTACGGCAACCGCTATTTCTCGGACCTGTATTTTATTTACCAACCAACGAAATACTTAGCCGCGACGGCGGATATTTACGGCGGCCTTCAAAATAAGTTAGATACACTTACTGGCATCAGAAGTAACCTAGCTTGGTGGCAGTTTAACGCATGTGTTCGGATCAAACCGAACCCAAAATTTGGCTTTGCCTATAGATTGGAATATTATAACGACCCCCATTCTATTGTGGTGATGCCTATCACCAAGGCAAAAGGCTTTAGCACTTTTTCTGAATCCTTAGGAATAGATAGATTTATTGGAAACCATGCCATGTTTAGGCTAGAGGCACGCCGCTTTTTTTCTTCCAAAGCAGTATATTTAGATAAAGATGGACATGACACTAAGAATAATTTTCTCTTGATGAGTAGCCTTTGTGTTTGGTTTTAAAACCTTATTTTCGTCCCATACAAGTGAATCATGATAGAACTACAAGGCGATGTAAACCGCTATTTTAAGCAGCAATTTGATACAACCAATGAGTTTATTATTCCGTTTATAGAAGCGGTTAAACCTATTGGGCCTGGAACTCACTTTTTAGAGGTGGGCAGCGGCTATGGAGGCATTTGCAAGGCATTTGCAGATAGAGGATGCAAGGTAACTGGCATCGAACTTTTATCTTCTGCAAGTGATATTGCCAAAGACTATTTAAAAACTGAGATTGCTAATGGTCAAGTAAGCATTATCAATCAAAATGTGTATGAGATAGACCCCGATAAGGATTTGGAAGAAAAGTATGATGTGATTTTGTTAAAAGATACCATCGAACATATCCATAACCAAGAAAAGTTTGTGGCCCACATCATTCATTTTCTAAAACCCGATGGGGTGATATTCTTCGCGTTTCCACCTTGGTTTATGCCTTATGGCGGGCATCAGCAAAGTTTAGACAGCAAGTTTTTAGAAAAACTACCTTATTTCCATATCCTACCTACCTTTATGTATAAAGGTTTGATGCAACTATTTGGCGAGGTAGAAGGTAGAATTGTAGATGTTTTAGAGGTAAAAGAAACGCAAATTAGCATCAATCGCTTTGAGCGAATTACCAAAAAAGCGGGTTTTGCTATTGCCAAAAGAGAGTTTTACCTTATTAATCCAAGCTATAAATATAAGTTTGGCGCCAAGCCAAGGAAGCAATTTGCTTTGGTATCTGCCATTCCGTGGTTTAGAGATTTCTTTACTACCACTTGCTATTACGTATTAAAGAAAAAGTAGTTTCGGGTTGACCCGAAAGGCTTAAGAAAGTCTAAACTGCTTATTTCTGCTTGCTTTTTTTATACTACATTCGAATGACAAAAAAAAGCTTATGAAAAAAATATTTAAAATAGGATTATCACTACTTCTCAACCTATCCTTCGCCCTAATTTCACCTGCACAAAACTCAGTCACATTCAAAGGAGACAATTTTGGGTTTGGACAAATTACCTCTGCCAATGGATTTTTTGATGGAACCTTTGGATATTTAATAGGCGGACAAAATGATTTACTTAGAAATGAAATTTGGCGATATAACATTTCTTTAAATGAATGGAAATTCTTGGACACCATTCCGTTCCCTACAAGACACTCACCGATTTGCGAGAAAATCAACAATAAAGTTTATTATGGATTAGGAATAAAAAATGGCGTTAAAGGTGAACATGATTTTTATGAATATAATTTAGACAGTAACGTTTGGCATAGATTGGCTGATTTCCCAGGCGATAGGAGAGCCTTAGCCTCTTCCTTTGTAATTAATGATAAACTTTATGTTGGACTAGGAGACCCCATGGGTAATCCTCTTTCAAGTTTTTGGGAATACAATCCTCAAAACAACCAATGGAATAGAAAAGCCGACTTTCCTGGCTCTGAAAGGTTTGGAGCCTTTGCCTTTACTTTAAACAATAAAGGATACATAGGAGGTGGATTAAAATCAGCACCTTACTTAAATGATTTTTGGGAGTATAATTCATTAAATGATACTTGGACTCAGAAAGCAAATCTCCCTGCACCTGTATTTGGAGCCATAGCTATAGTAATTAATAACATCCCTTATGTATTAGGCGGACAAGATGTCTATAGATACAATGTACAAACGGATACTTGGGAAAAATTTTCTCTTTCTAAAGAATTCCCAAGTAGGATTCATGGTTTTGGATTTAGTGCCAATAATAAAGCATATTTTGGAACTGGTACTGATGGTAATAAAAAATTCTCTGATTGGTGGGAATTTGACCCAAGTTTGCTTGGTGTGGGTGTGAATAAAAACAACCTAACAAATAATGCCATAAAAATGTATCCTAATCCTTCAAATGGCGCATTTAGTCTTGATCTGCAAGGAGCATTTGAACCTACAGTAAATATCTCAATCTTCAATTCACTTGGGGAATTGGTGTGGGAAACTGAGTCCCAATCAAATGGCATCCATGAGTATCACACTCCAATCAAACAGTCTGGAATTTATTTGTTGAAAGTTTCAGGCCCTCGATTTACACATACAGAGAAACTGGTTATTCAATAGTTTTCCGTGCCACCAAAATGGTATGTATATCAGAG
>CAYUDC010000201.1:0-2675 GCA_964443415.1 uncultured Chitinophaga sp.
GTCTTGCACCAATTCTATGACACTGTCTGGCTTTTCTTGTTGGGCTTGTTTATAAAGATATAACTTAACCATGGTGGCGCGAGGAGCAAAAACCCTAAAACTTGTTTGTGTTTTGCTATCATTTACATTAGCGCCTAATTCCTTATCGCTTTTTAGGTGTTTAAACCAACCATTAAAACTCACTAACTCTTTTAGGTTCAAACCGGGTACACTTAAATAATACACCCTGCGTTTGTCGAAATTTTTTGGTAGGGTAAGTGTAAGCAGGGCACGCAATTGCTTAGAGGCGCTGGCTTCAAATTTTATTTGGGTCGACCCAATGTTTACCACTTCTTGCTGAGCATTGCTTACAGTTAAGTTTTTAAATTTGTCTTCCGATTGTTGGTCCTCAGACAAACCTGTGATGATAGCAAAAATGGTAGAGTCGTTTAATATGGTGGCTTCGAGCGCCAGTGGTTCAAAACCTTTTAAAAAAACCAGATTTCCGCCTTCACTATTGTCTGCAGCCAAAGGTGGCTCGAGCCATTTGCCATCTGCTGTTCTAAATTTAAATGGTTGAGAAGGTTTCACCCTTGAGAAATTTTTGTTGAATAAAGATAATTCCCATTTTCCATTTCCCCGATTTTTTAGGTGAAACTGTGGGTCTTTTAAATCTTGGCTCCAACCTCTAAAGGCACCTGTAACCACAAAATAAGAAGATTGTATGCCATACAAAGACTCATCAAATAAAAAGCAAACCGAATCGCCTTTGAGCATATAACCCCTTTGGTAGTCTAGGTTGGTTTGACCCAAAGCCATTTTAAAAA
Organism: uncultured Chitinophaga sp.; assembly: GCA_964443415.1. Classification (GTDB taxonomy): domain Bacteria; phylum Bacteroidota; class Bacteroidia; order UKL13-3; family UKL13-3; genus B1. The sequence goes on from CAYUDC010000201.1 coordinate 807, forward strand.
GTAGCAGAAAGCCTAAAATAAAAATACCTCTATTTCTCATAGCACAAAAATGCTGATTATTACTGAAAAGATGCGTGTGAAGTTTTTGGTATTTTATTTGGGCTATATGTGTTGTCCAAAAGTAAAACTTGAGTGACAGAAAGATATAAGCATATGATTATTAACACATCTAATGGTAGTTTGGAACAGCCTACGCTACTTCAAAACGGAATTTTGAGCCCATTTTGGGAAATTAAAATTGTGCTGGTAGAAACAAATGACGTAGTGATAAGGATGGTGGAGAAAATTTTAGAGAACACCAAGGTATTGAATTTTTTAAGGCGCATAGATAACCCGCACGACTTACAATTTGAACTAAAATACAACAAGCCCAACCTTATTTTAAGTGGCAGAACTATGGAGAACTTCTCGGCCATAGATGTACTCGATCTTACAAAACTGTACGATCCAGAAATGCCAGTGATTGTATTAGCGCCAGACTACAAACAAAACGAAAGTTTTAATTTAATAGAACATGGTGCGTATGATATTATCTATCATCAAGAACTAAAAAGACTACCCAATGAGGTAGCCTTTTTAAGTGAGGGTTTCAAGAAAAAGCAGATTGCTTAATTTCTTTGCTGTTGCCTTTCTTTTAGCATACGCAACAGCTCCTTTTTAAACTCTTGCTCTGCCACAAACAGTTTAACCACTTTTTGCGAGCTGAGTACCTTTTTAAACTCTGCAGTATATTTTTTAGTGAGTTCGAGCTCACTACTTTTAAACGTTAGCATATCGTTTAAAGCCTTATCGGCATCGGCGGTGCTTAGCTGCTCAAGGTTAAGCAACTCCTCAGACATCTCTCCTTTAAAGTCTTTTCTAAGCTTTTCCATCTCGGCTTGGTACTTATTGTATACTGGCCAAAATTTTTGCGCTTCTTCGGGCGTGAGATTGAGTTTTTTAGTGATATAGGCCACCTTAAGCGCTTCTATTTTTTCTTTTCGGTTTGCGGGACCTTGTTGAGCATAGGTAGACAGCGCCATTAGCAACATGCCCACACTTATCATAAGTATTCTTTTCATAACAATTTATAATTCCTTTATTAATAATTCTGTTTCAGCGTCAATCAATATTTCTTCTTCTAATGCGCTATTGGTTTCTTCGGGTTGATCCAAATCTGCGCACAAGCCCACTTCACAAAAAATATCGATTTGAATATCCTCCTCTTGCAGGTGGCTAATAATCTCGTCGCTGTTAATGTCGGTGGCTTGCTTGGTGCTTGGTTCAAACCAAAACAAACCCATTACTAAAATAACAGAAGCGGCCACTGATACCCAATGAGAGGTTTGTAACCAAAACACTTTGGTTTGCTTTTGAGGAGATGGCTCAACTTTTTCAAGTATACTCCTTTCAAGTTTTTCAAAATAAGCCTCAGGCACCGTAAAACCTTTGCCGCTTGAAATGCCTTTTATAAAATCTTCGCTATTTTTTATCTCTTCGTCCATTGCCTTATTCTTTTGATACTATTTACGTCTATTGGTTTAAAGCTTGCTTTACAAAGTATTCAATTTTCTTCACTGCATGATGGTAGGAGGCCTTTAATCCGCCAACTGAAGTTCCAAGAATTGCCTCCATTTCTTCGTAAGTGAGGGCCTCGTAGTATTTCATATTAAACACCAGTCTTTGTTTTTCTGGCAAACTTAATATGGCTTGCTGCAAAATCCGCTCTGCTTTGTTTCCATCAAAGTAAGCACCAGTTTCAAGTTGTTCTGAGAGTTGTTCCTGCATTTCTTCCATGCTAATGTTTCGGTCGGCTCTCTTTTTTTGCAAAAAGGCCAAGGCTTCGTTGGTGGCTATTCTAAACAGCCAAGTATAGAATTGGCTATCTTC
>CAYUDC010000202.1:0-2672 GCA_964443415.1 uncultured Chitinophaga sp.
ACTGAATATTATTTACATCTATCCCGCTGCTATCCTTCACATCATCTAGGTTAAATGGTGTACCATATCCAAAGATGTATTTTCCTGCCAAGTTGTGATAATTTCTTGCATCTGCACCCGTAAACGCGCCAATTTGTTGGCTTGACCCAATATACTGCGCAGGAAACCTAACAAAGCGTTGACCATTGGTACTTACCTCCACAAAACCCAATTCTAGAAAAGCCAAACTATCATTTACCTTAAATCCGTTTTCGAACACTGCAAAATCGGCACCAGAGCCGTTTCTTATGGCATAAGGAAAGGTTAGGGTAATTTCTCCTCCATCGCCCAAACTTATTACACCATTCCCAGGCTTCCCAGTGATACTCCACTCTTCGCCAGCTGTAACCTTGCCCAAGGCGGTATCAGCCATATTTTGCCACGAACGTTGGATGGTATAACCGTTTGCCCAATTAATAAAAACATTACTATCAGCAGAAATAGCGTTACTACCAGCCAAACCAGCCTGTGGGGCAAACTGAGCAAAAAGAGCTACAGGAATAAAATATAAAAAAATAATAAGCCTTTGCTTCAAAGTCATGCTACAAAACTAAGCCCACCATCCTATTCTAACAAGTCATAAATTGAATGAACATAATTCTTACCTTTGTCTCGAAGATGATTCACCCAACGCATTTTGCTGATATCAAAGATTTTCTTGAAGAAAAAGTACTTCAATTTAATCAATCATTTTTTATTGCGTACGACCCCATTTCCATTCCGCATCGGTTTAATCGAAAAGAAGACATAGAAGTAGCAGGATTTATTGCTGCCACCATTGCTTGGGGAAATAGAAAAAGCATCATTAAAAATGCCAATCAACTGATGGATAAAATGGGAGATAGCCCATTTGACTTTGTGATGGAAGCTAAGCCAAAACAAATAGAGAAACTAGAGTTTGTTCATAGAACTTTTAACAGCCTCGATTTGCATTGCTTCATCAGATGCCTGCGAAACATTTATTTGAACCATAGTGGCATGCAAGCCATCTTTGAAAAGCACGCTAGCAAAGAGCATTTACAAGAGGCCATTAGTAAGTTTAAGCAAGTATTTTTTGAGATTGAACATTTAGAAAGAACACAAAAACATGTGAGCGACCCTCAAAAAGGCAGCTCCGCTAAACGCATCAACATGATGCTTCGTTGGTTTGTAAGAAAGGATAAAAAAGGCGTTGACTTTGGCATATGGAATGGCCAATTAAAACCATCACAACTCAGTCTTCCTTTAGATGTTCACACAGGCAAAATCGCCAGAAAACTAGGATTATTACAACGCAAGCAAGATGATGCCAAGGCTGTAATAGAAATAGACAAGGTGCTCAGACATTTTGACCCAATAGACCCTGTGAAATATGATTTTGCCTTATTTGGATTAGGGGCATTTGAGAAGTTTTAAACAAGTATCTTTGTTTTAGCCTGCATAGGAGGGCATCACAATTCACTTTTTATTTCATCCTTTAATTTAAAATGTGATTTTGCATTCAAAGACCGTCCCTTATATTTGTTCCATTAACAATAAAATAATGAGCTTAAGAAAAGTTATGATGTATGGCGTATTGGGCGCAGCTACCTGCTTTGCAGCTTGCAACAGCGACCATAAAAACAATGCAGAACAAGCTTCCAATTTCGAGGTAAATTGCGAGACATTTGCAGATTTACAAGTATTGCGTTATCAAATCCCAGGATTTGAAAACCTCACCCCCCAACAAAAAGAACTGGCCTATTACTTATATGAGGCCGCCAATTGTGGGCGCGACATTTATTATGACCAAAAATACAAACACAATTTAAGAATCCGTAAAACCCTCGAAGCTATTCTTACAAATTATAAAGGAGACAAAGAAAGTGCCGATTGGAAAAAGTTTGAGACCTATGCCAAGCGTGTATTTTTTTCAAACGGAATCCATCATCATTATTCAAATATCAAATTTGTGCCCGAATGTAGTTTTGAGTATTTTAGTGGATTAGTGACTGGCTTAACCAACGAACAATTGCCGTTGGAAGGCATGAACAAGGATGCTTTTTTAAGCTTTCTAAAGCCCATCCTATTTGATCCAAATGTAGATGCAAAGATCGTTAATCTAGCTTCTGGGATAGACAATGTGAAAGCCTCTGCAAATAATTTTTATGAAGGCGTGAGTCAAGCTGAGGTAGAGGCTTATTATGCCGCAAGAATTAACCCAAAAGACACCACACCTATTAGTTGGGGATTAAACTCCAAAATGGTAAAAGTAGATGGAAAAGTAACCGAAAAGGTTTGGAAATCTGGTGGCATGTATGGCCAAGCCATCGACAGAATGGTGTATTGGTTAGAAAAAGCCATCACGGTTGCAGAAAACGAAAAACAGAAAAAAGCGCTGAGCTTATTGGTAGAATACTACAAAACTGGCGACTTAAAAAAGTTTGATGAATACAGTATTGCTTGGGTAGAAGACACCGAAAGCAGATTAGACGTAGTAAATGGATTTATTGAAGTGTATGATGATGCCATTGGAAAAAGAGCTTCTTTTGAATCGGTGGTAAGTTTAAAAGACATGGAGGCCACTAAACGTATTGCTGCTATTGCCAAAGAAGCTCAGTGGTTTGAAGACAACTCACCTTTAGACCCTGCACATAAAAAGAAAAATGTAAAAG
>CAYUDC010000203.1:0-2614 GCA_964443415.1 uncultured Chitinophaga sp.
TTCGGCTTCGGGTCAAGCCGTTAAAGTATTAAAAGAAGGCAATTTGTTTGGGGTGCAATTTTTAGATAGAGACGATAGGGTTGTAAAAATTATTCAACCAGTATATGAAGATGTGGCCATGTATGTAAAGACTCAAATAGGTGGGGTGGATTTAGGAAAAGGCTATCTCTCGTGCAGGTTTTGGAGTGATACCGAGTTTGTGGAGGTGCCCATAGACCCTAACGACCCAGAAAAAGTGGTGGTGGAGGTAATAGTAAACGACAAAAAGGCCTACATAGAAAATCGCCCCATCATGGTAAAACAAAAAGGTAAGTGGGGCTTAATAAAAGAAGATGGAAGCATTATCAGACCTTTAGAATACAACGACATGAAAGACATGCAAGGTTTTAAATGGGAAGGCATCACCGAAGAACGCCTACCATTAATACTATTGCAAAAAGACAAAGAGCTTACTTTAATTGATGCCTTTGATATTCCAGTGATTGCCCCTCAATGGTTTCCACCTTATATGGCTGGCCTCAAGCGAAAGGTAGATGCCATGGAGTTGTTTTATTTTGGTAACTACTTGCTTGTTAACGAAGGCGGAACCATAGCCGACACCCTCATTAAAGTACCAGCCGTAAAAGCCAAAGAAAATGGTAAAGTTGTGGTAAAAGAGCCCGCTTACAGTTACGAAGTATATATTTACAAGAGGGGGAAATTTAATGTTATTAATTTGGCTACCGGTAAAAAGCTTTGGGAAAAAAGCAAAAACAACCTCGAAATTGTATTTAAAGACAATGCCGGAAACCCTTATTTTGAGAGTCTTAACCCAAGAATACCTAAATCTGTAAATGCTTATCAATCTAACTTAGGATTGGGCATTACCCCTGCCCAAATAGAATTTGTGGGTTGGGATTAAATCAATTGAATTTTATTTATTAAAGAATAAAAGCCTTGTTTTTAGAAATAATTATTTAACAATTTTAGATTAGTTAAAAATATTTATTATGAGACAGAATTTTACAAAATTGATACTTGGTTTAATTTTTACATTAATAGGTGCAATTGGTTGTCAAAAGGATTGTCACCATAGAGAATTTTATTATAAAGTCTCTGAGAGAACAAAGTCGAATTTGCCCTACACTGGATTAGATACTTTAACATTTGTAAGAACCACACATGGTGATACCCATACTTTTATCGGACAAGGAATAAGATACGGAAACGAAATTAGATCGGATGCCGTTGAATGCAGCCCAACATATTATCATGAAGTGCAATTAATCTATTATGTTTCTAAAACATTTATGTATCCAATTACTGTAATATACAAAACCAAAGAGTTTTCTAGAGGAGAGCATGAAATAGATTTCCGTTCATCTCAGTTTTCTGGTTCTATAAGTTTTACTGATTATGCTAATTTGGACTCAATAAATATTTTAGGTAAAAATTATTACAATGTGAATTCAATGTTTAACACATGGCATTTCTCCGACAATAATTTGCGCGCTCATTTTGATCAACATGCGGGCTGCATTAGGATGGAAACTTACAAGAATGAGTTGTGGCAGCTATTGGAAATAAAAAACTGAAATTATTACTATTGATTTTTCGTAAATTATTAGTGATTTTAAACATAAATGCTTTCAACTCTTGCTGAATAAGTCTATTTATTTAGATTTGAGGCTGAAAATTACTCTTATATAGATAGCAATGGCAAAAATTAAAGTAGACAATCCAGTGGTAGAGCTGGATGGTGACGAGATGACTCGTATTATCTGGAAGTTTATTAAAGATAAATTGATTCTTCCATACCTAGACTTAGACATTAAGTATTACGACCTTGGCATGGAGTACCGCGATGCCACCAACGACCAAGTGACCGTGGATGCGGCTGAGGCCATTAAGAAATATAACGTAGGGATTAAGTGTGCTACCATCACGCCAGATGAAGCACGTGTGAAGGAGTTTAACCTCAAACAAATGTGGAAGAGCCCTAATGGTACCATTCGTAATATCTTAGATGGAACGGTGTTTCGCGAGCCTATTGTTTGTAGCAATGTGCCTCGTTTAGTGCCTAATTGGACAGCTCCAATTATGATTGGCCGTCATGCATTTGGCGACCAATACCGTGCTACCGATTTTGTAACCAAAGGCAAAGGTAAGCTTACAGTGAAGTTTGAAGGAGAAGATGGCACCGTACAAGAGTATGAAGTGTATAATTACAAAGGCGATGGGGTGGCTTTAACCATGTATAATACAGACGAAAGTATCATGGGATTTGCTCGCTCTTGCTTTAACATGGCTTTAAGTAAAAAATGGCCTTTATACCTTTCTACCAAAAATACCATCCTCAAAAAATACGATGGTAGGTTTAAAGACATTTTCGAGAGCATATACCAAGCCGAGTTTAAATCGCAATTCGAAGCCGCAGGCATTACCTACGAACACCGTTTAATTGACGACATGGTGGCTTCTGCCTTAAAGTGGAATGGCAACTTTGTTTGGGCTTGTAAAAACTATGATGGCGACGTGCAAAGTGATACCGTAGCGCAAGGATTTGGCTCTTTGGGTTTAATGACCTCTGTATTGGTAACACCAGATGGCAAAACCATGGAAGCTGAGGCTGCAC
>CAYUDC010000204.1:0-2613 GCA_964443415.1 uncultured Chitinophaga sp.
GCTTTGCTGCTTTTGATGGGAAAAGGGCAACTATTGTCTTTGGCAAAAACGTTAAAGTAATAGGGTAGTCTGCTTGTATAGGAACTAGTCGGAGTCCAACAAAATTGCATGCTATCATGCCGCGGCCTAATTGAATCTATGTATTGTTTTTTTAGGATGGGAATGATTGGATTTATTCTATCACTTGAAAAGCTTAAATGGGTAGTATCCACTGTTGTTAAGCTATCTTTGGCTGTAAGGGTAAAACAGATTTCATTTCCTGCGCAAATCTCAAAGGTAGGGTCGGTTTTGAGTAACCCATTTTTATCATAAACTAAAATGTTGGGAGCAGTATTGCTAGGGCAGTTTTTGCTAAAAATTTGAATTTCTCTGCTGCTAATTCCTTTTAGAATGGGAATGCCATTCCAACTTCTCCATTCCAAAATATCAATAGAAAGATAACTGGTAAAAGTATCAATCGGTTTGAACCAAACTGAGCCATCGTACACATTGAGGTGAAAGCCTTGTGGTTTCTGATTTTCGTTAAATATAGCGGGATAGCCAAGGTAAGGCATGGGTATGCTTGGGCTAAAAGGAGGTTTGTACATCACGCCAACAGTAGGAGCGGTTCTAATGGCACCCAAGGCGTAACTTAATGAGTCGCCATTTGGGTCTATGGCGCCAAGCGTATTGGAATAATCTTGCCCATTGCAGACTAAGAAAATAGGAGCATTTGTAAGTACAGGAGCTGAGTTACCAGGGCTTACACAGCGATTAATGGTAGTTTGGATAAAGAAATTTTGCGGATTGGTTTGTATTAAAGTGCTAATGTTATTGTTTCTACAACAAGTATCAAAGCTAATGCTCACCCAGCAGCAACTATCGGGTATATGACTTATATTTACGGTTCCACCAAAATAATAAGCTTCAATGCCTGGCGAAAAGTTGCCTGGAGATTTCTGCCCGCAATCGGTGCAATTAGAGCTGGTTTGCGAACAAAGCTGTTTTAGTTCTTTGCCACTGATACCAGGAATAGGAGGGATTCTTACAGAGCCAAAACTTTGCCCAGCATAGGGGTTAGGTGGGGTGTTTGACCCAGCAGGTGCAGCTGCGCCGCGTATATTAAGTTGAATTGGGCATCTAAACCCAGAAGTGTTAGGACATCCGGTGCAAAGCGCGGGGCCACCACACTGAGCATAAATAGTTAAATAAACATTATAGGCATTTTTACTGATGTATTCATAGCGTATCTCACCGCCAATTACTTTAACAGCAAAAATTTGGGAAGGGGCTAAAAGACCGCAAAGCAAAAACAATAACAAATGGGGTTTGAAGGTTTTCATATTGGCTATTAGTCAAACTCCCTTAAAGGTGGGGTTGCATCTTGCTTTTATTTAGGGATGTATTGGTGCTTGCTGTTTACATCTGCTGAAGGGTTAGACACCCTCATGTTTACCAAAATCATCTAAGATAAACTCCGCAAAATTTTCCGTGTCAATGATTTTGATGTTAGTTTGGTAGGCTTCCATAAACTTTTTAGGGAGTTTAACTTTGCCATTATTTTTCCACTTAAATTCAAATGCAGAAAGGGTAAGATTTTCTTCTTCTATCCAGTCAATCTCTTGTTGATCTTTGGTTCGCCAAAAATAAACATTTGGGTAGTGTTGTTGGTAGTTTAAATGTTTGACGCGTTCTGAAATTAAGAAGTTTTCCCAAAGTGCCCCTTTGTCTGGTCTTAATTCTATGGGATTATATGCTTTTATGATGGCGTTTCGAATTCCATTGTCATAAAAGTAGATTTTCTTATTGGTTTTAATTTCGTTTCTTAAGTTCCTGCTAAAGGCATTTACCCTAAAAACAACAAATGCCTTTTCTAGAAGTTGAATGTAACTACTAACTGTTTCTTTACTGATGCCAAGCAATGTTGCAAGTTCTGTGTAAGAAACTTCAGACCCAATTTGATAGGCAAGTGCTTGTAAAAGCTTTTCTAATATATCGGGTTTCTGGATGTTCGTTAAGGCAAGAATATCCTTGTACAAATAGCTTTCTGTTAAATTTTTAAGCAATAATTTCTCTTCTCCTTTGTGGGTAATAATATCTGGATACATTCCATATACCAATCTATTGTCTAAGTCTTGTTTGGAAGTTAGATAGCCAAAATGATTGCTGAGTTCTTTCCAAGAAATTGGAAACAAGGTAAACTCAATTTTTCTACCTGTAAGAGGTTCGTTGATGGCAGTATTTAAATCCAATGCCGAAGACCCACTGATAATTAATTGAACGTGTTTAAATTGGTCATGAATGATTTTGGCAGTTAATCCAATTTCTCGGATTCGCTGTGCCTCATCTATAAATACAATTTGATGTTTACCAATAATTCTGGAAATTTCCTGAGTGTTATTTTTTGAGAGGGTTTGTCTTACTTCAGAATCATCCCCATCTAAAAATACATACGAACCTGCTTCTCCTATAATCGTTTTGATTAGGGTTGTTTTACCCACTTGACGAGGACCTGTTAAGACCAATGTTTTACCTTTAAATAGGTAATTCTTAATTTGGCTTGCAAATACTCTTTGAATCATCATCATGATACAAATGTAAATAAATTCTCCGAAAAAACGTCTTTTCGGAGAG
>CAYUDC010000205.1:0-2612 GCA_964443415.1 uncultured Chitinophaga sp.
GAGGTTTACTTAGCCCTAACTACAGAAATTACCATTCAACTTTGGACCAGCGATTTCGCCCATTTTGTGGCAGAGCCTGGCACAGAGTTTTCCATGTGGGATGGCAGCATCATCGGTAAAAACTTAGAATTAGAGCCAGGTAAAAAGATTGTGCAACAATGGTATTTTGGCGAAGAAGAAACCGATACGCCCAGCATTGTGACCATTAAACTGCATGCCCATAAACAAGGTACCTCTATGGAAGTAAGGCAAACCAATATTCCAGATGAAGAGTATGCAGACCTTACAGAGGGCTGGGACAATGCCTATGCGGGCGCCTTGCAAGAGTTTTATGAAGAGGAATAAAAGTCATTTTGCATCCCTTTTTATTTGCCTAATTTCGCTGAAATTTCAGCTACCACATGTCAAGTTCTACTTCCGAATCGTATTTTCTTCCTTTCAGAAATCAAACTATTGGGTCAAACCATACCTTTAAAACACCCTATGGCCAAATGCCTTTGGTGTATGCCGATTGGACGGCCAGCGGTCGCCTTTACCAACCCATAGAAGAGAAGTTAAGTCAGGTTTTTGGTCCACTTGTAGCCAATACCCATACCGAAACCAATTATACCGGCACCATCATGACGCAGGCTTACCACGAAGCGATGCAAATGATTAAACGCCATGTAAATGCTGGTAAAGATGATGTGCTCATTAATGTGGGCTCTGGCATGACAGGCGCCTTGGCAAAACTTCAACGTATCTTGGGCCTTAAGGTGCCTTCGCAGGTATTGCCCTACCTTCAGTTTCCTGCCGAAAATAAGCCAGTGGTTTTTGTAACCCATATGGAGCATCACTCAAATCAAACCTCTTGGTTCGAAACCCTTGCCGATGTTGAGATTATTGAGCCTGATGCCAATGGCTTGGTTGACTTAGGTTCTTTAGCCAAGCTGATAGAGAAACATCAACATAGAAAATTTAAAATCGCTTCGGTTACGGGTTGCTCTAATGTAACGGGCATTCAAACGCCCTACCATCAAATTGCTCAAATGATGCACGAGGCTGGGGGTTTGTGCTTTGCCGACTTTGCTTGCTCTGCCCCTTATGTAAATATCAATATGCATCCGCAAAATCCTTTGCAATCCTTGGATGCCATTTTCTTTTCGCCACACAAATTCTTAGGTGGTCCTGCCAGCAGTGGCGTGTTAATCTTTAACAAAAAACTCTATGGCGCCAACCAAGTTCCTGATCAACCTGGGGGTGGCACCGTGTTATGGACCAACCCTTGGGGTGAGCATCAATATTTAGAAGACATTGAACAAAGAGAGGATGGCGGCACACCAGCCTTTTTGCAAACCATCAAAACGGCCTTGGCCATTCGGCTAAAAGAGAAAATGGGGGTAGAGGCCATTCAGGCGCGCGAACACGAGTTGGTTCAAACCATTTTTAAAAAATTAGTCCCGGTTAAAAACCTGCATATTTTAGCAGGACATATCACCAATAGACTGCCAGTAATTTCTTTTTACATTGATGAAATGCATTATAATCTTGGCGTTAAATTATTAAATGATCGTTATGGCATTCAAATGCGTGGAGGCTGCTCTTGCGCGGGTACTTACGGCCATTATTTGTTGGGAGTGGAGAAAGAATTTAGTCACCGCATTACCCACAAAATTAATCAAGGAGATTTTACAGAAAAGCCCGGTTGGATCAGAATGTCGGTTCACCCAACCACCACCAATGCCGAGTTAGAGTATATCTTAAATGCTTTAGTTGAATTGGCTGCCAACCATCAAACATGGGCCAAAGAGTATGTATATGTGGCTGCTGGAAATAATTTCATCCATCAACAAGAAATGCATGAAAATATCCCAGAAATGTTTATGTTGTAAATAAAAACATGTACCAAATAATTCATTTAAGTGCCGAGTGTTTTCCGGTAGCTAAAGTGGGAGGATTAGGCGATGTAGCAGGTGCTTTGCCAAAATATCTCAATCAAGCAGGCCTTAGCTCCTGTGTGGTGATGCCAAGGTATAACCTTAAATGGAATGCGGCACATACTTCTGTTTCGGTATTTGAGGGAAGTTGTGGCAACGAAAATTATCACTTTAATTTTCATATCGTCAAAGCGCAACAAGATACTTTGGGCTTTGATTTATACATGGTAGACATTCCACATATATTGTATAGAGAACAAGTTTATGGCTATGAAGATGATCCCTTAAGGTTTATCTACTATCAACAAGCCGTCTTGCAATGGATATGCAGTTGGGAGCAAAAGCCAGAGGTGCTGCATGCCCACGACCACCATTGTGGATACACCGCCTTTATGGCGCAGCATTGTTATGATTTTCATCCATTGCGTGGCATCAAAACGGTTTTTACCATCCACAATGGCTTGTACACCGCTCCGGTTGGGCACGATTTTGCAAGGTTCTTTCCGCATTTTCCAAAAGAAGTGGCGGGCTTATTGGAGTGGGATCATCGCCTAGACCCCTTGGCAACAGCCTTAAAATGCAGCGATAGAGTAAGTACAGTAAGTGAAGGTTATTTGCAAGAGTTGCAGCAACAAGCGAGTGCTTATTCTTGGTTGTATCAAGAGTATGCTTATAAAAGTTATGGCATATTAAATG
>CAYUDC010000206.1:0-2558 GCA_964443415.1 uncultured Chitinophaga sp.
TCTGAAGGCGCCTGCTGGATATCTTGAAATGGAATGGCATTGATGAATACCCAATTGCAGAACAAATACAACAAGGTTACTCCAGCTGTTCCCAGCAACAAGGCGCGTGGTAGATTTTTTTGTGGGTTGTCTATTTCGCTGCTGGTAAAAGTGATATTATTCCATGCATCGCTGCTAAAAATAGAGCCAACCAAAGCGGCTGCAAAAACGCCAAAACTTAAGGTAGCTAACATTCCATCTTGCTGTGGCACTTGCCAAATATGAGACATATTAAATGAATAGCCTGCAGCCGGATTTTGCCATATAAATACTAAACCAGCCAAAATAACCACCACCAGCGCTGCAATCTTGCTGATGGTAAAAATATTTTGAACCAAGGCACCTTGCTTTACCGCCCTAAAATTACTGAAGGTGAGCAGCCAAACGATGATAATTCCCAACACTTGCACTGTGCTGATGCCAAAAGTATCATTGCCCAGCAATAGATGCTTCTCTGAAAACCAAGGAAAAATGACGCCCGTAAATCTAGCAAAGGCCACCGCAACGGCGGCAATGGTACCGGTTTGAATGACCGTAAAAAGTGTCCAACCATATAAAAAGCCAAACAAATTGCCATAGGCTTCTTTAAGGTAAACATACTGACCGCCTGCCTTTGGCATCATGGCGCCGAGCTCTGCATAACTTAAGGCAGCAAATAAAGTGAGCAAGCCTGTAACCATCCAGGCAAGCATTAAATTCTCTGGATTGCCAAGGTCGCGGCCCATACCTGCCGACACAATAAATATACCAGAGCCAATCATAGAACCCATGACCAGCATGGTGCTATCGAGCAGATTTAATTTTTTTTGTTGCATGAATTATTGCACTAAAGTATTTGATAATATCATGGGCAGTTGAAGTGTCCAATCTTCATTGGGTTCGATGAGGATTCCTTTTACACCTGCCCCATTGCCGGCATCAATGTCTCTTTGCTTATCGCCAATAAACCAACTTTGAGATGGGTCTATTTTATATTTACTGATGGCCTTTTCTACTAATAAAGAACCCGGTTTCCTGCACAAACATTCTCCCGAAAAAGGGTGATGTGGGCAATAATAAACTTCTGTTAAACTTATTTGATGTTTGGCCAGCTCAGCATCTAAATATTGGTGCATTTGATGAAAAGTTTCGTGCGTATATAAACCTTTGGCAATGCCACCTTGGTTGGTGATGACTACCAAAAGAAATCCAGCATCTTGAAGTTTTTTTAGCCCATCAAACACATGTGGCAAAATTTTAAAATCTTCCAAGCGCATGATATAATCGCCTACTTCGTGATTGATAACCCCGTCACGGTCAAGAAAAACAGCTTTTTTGAGTGTGGTCATAGGAAAGAGAAAACAAGAGTTTTTCCAAAAATAGATTTAAAAATTACTTTATGGCCATAAATAAACACTTATTCTGTTATTTTTGCCCAAAACCATCACCATTTAAACAAAACCTCCTTGTCTAAAAAGATTGTCATTATACCTACCTACAACGAGAGCGAAAATGTAGAAGATATCATAAGGGCAGTGTTCTCGCTGCACCAATCTTTTGATGTGCTCATTGTAGATGATAATTCGCCCGACGGCACTGCCAATATTGTAAAAGGCATGATGGCGCATGAGTTTAGACATAACCTGCATATATTACAGCGTAAAGAAAAAAATGGTTTAGGCACGGCTTATATCGATGGCTTTAAATGGTGTTTGGCTAATCAATACGAATACATCTTTGAGATGGATGCCGATTTTTCGCATAATCCCAACGACCTACCGCGCCTGTTTGAGTGCCTTTGCGAAGGCGCAGATGTGGCCATTGGCTCGCGATATAAAACAGGGGTGAACGTGGTAAATTGGCCCATGGAAAGAGTAATGATGAGTTATTATGCCTCGGCCTATGTGCGCAACATTACTGGACTAAATATTAGAGATACCACTGCTGGCTTTGTGGGATATAGAAGTGCTGTTTTAAAGCATATCAATCTAGATGAAATTAAATTTAGAGGCTATGCTTTTCAGATAGAAATGAAGTTTACCGCCTGGAAGCACGGGTTTAAAATAGAAGAAGTGCCTATTATTTTTACCGACCGCACCAAAGGCGAATCTAAAATTAGCAAAGGCATTATCAAAGAAGCCATCTTTGGCGTTTTTACCATGAAGGTAAAGTCGTGGTTTAAGACGTATAGTAAAGTGAATTAACAATATTGGATTAAACAATCCCGCTACCACTCCCGCTATATCCGTATTTCTTTATATATTCGCCGCCATGAAGCGACTATTACTTACCATTGGCGCCTGCGTGGCATGGCTGTTTTTTACCAACCACAAAGCAGACGAAGGCATGTTTCCTTTGTCGGAGTTAAGAAATCTCGACTTAAAAAAAGCGGGCCTACGTATGGACCCAGTGGCCCTTTATAACCCAAATGGCATTAGCCAAATAGACGCCATTGTGCGTGTAGGTGGATGCACCGGCTCCTTTGTATCTAATGATGGTTTAATTGTTACCAACCACCATTGTGCCTTTGGCTTTGTGGC
>CAYUDC010000207.1:0-2514 GCA_964443415.1 uncultured Chitinophaga sp.
GGCAAAAACGGACCAGCAGCACCCGCTGTGGATTGAAGCCAAAGGTAGCTAAAAGCGCCATTGCCACCTGTAGGAAGCTGACCAATTAAAGAACTGGCTGTTTGGCTGCCGCATAAGAATTGGTTTGAACCGATGAGGTTGTTTTTGATGCTAGAATCGGCAGAAATTGGCTCTGGCAATGTCATGTAAGAAATAAATAAGTCGTACCCATTGCCTGGCTTAAACTCAATCTGTGCACCGGGTGTGCTTAAATTTGAATCAGACATAGTAATTCCGCTAATGGCGAAACGATAGCGCGAATATCCTCTGATACCATAAATAAGATCAAAGTTATTTCCACCAAAATAGCTGCTGTAAAAATGCGTACCAGTTGGTGAAAAAATACTGATAGAACCATCTATATTGTCTGAAAAGCTTGGTTTTAATGCATCGATAGTAGCAAAGCCTGTTTTACTGTAAGAAAAACCAGCTACCATCAGGTTGCCATCGTCGGCTACCGTGGCATTTCTAATATAATCTTGTGCGTCTCCGCCAATATAGGAGCACCAATTTAAAGTGCCAGAGGTATCGAAACAGATGACCATTCCGTCTTGATTAACAGTGCCACTCATACTGGTGCGGTAAGCTCCAAGGGTAGCAATACTGTCTGTAGATTGGGTTTCACCCGCCAGAAAGACTTTTCCTTTTGAGTCGCATACAATAGCATTCACCACATCTGTTTTAGTGGATGAGCCATAAAATGTTCCATACTTTAATGCCCCTGTGCTACTAAAAATGGCAAACACCGCATCTGATTGGTTAAAGATATTGGTCTTTTTATATCCATTGGCAGTAGCTATACCATCTGCCGAGTAGGAATACCCGCCCAAGTAGATGTTTCCAGAAGCATCAGTAGCTATTTTAGCACTTAGCTCATTACCTGTACCTCCATAAAAAGTTGCCCAAATAGGTGAGCCAGCATCGGTGAATCTTGCTATAAAATAATCATTGGAACCCGCGTTGGTTAATTGATATCCATTGAAGGTAAATGAAAAGCTTGTGGAGGAAGTAACCCCCACCACAGTAATTTGGTTGGTAACAGGATCGATGGCAAGGTTAGAAGATGTTTCTATACCGGTGCCTCCAAAGTAGGTTCCCCATTTGTATACTCCAGAAGTATCAAAAGACGCCAAAAACAAATCATTTACATTGCTGCTAGAAATATTAGGTTGAAAGCTTCCTGCAGAGGCAATGCCGTTAGGCGAATTGGTGTATCCTGTCAAAATCAATTCTTGCTTCGCATTAATTTGAAGTCCGGTGATTAACTCATTTCCCGTGCCACCAAAATACGTTCCCCATACGAGTCGGCCTTGCTTGTTAAACTTAATTAAAAAGCCATCTTGACTATTAGTATAAGTGGTTAAATGTGCGCCTGCCGTAGCAATGCCAAAGGTTGATGTAGTGGAGCCACAGATATAAACATTGCTGTCTACATCGGATACTATCTCGAAATTTTGCTCACTACCGCCGCCGCCATAATAGGTGCTCCAAACCAATGGATCAATTACCAAGGTTTGGCTTTGGTTGTAAGTTGGAATTTCAAACCCAAATAAACCCTCACCTTTTTTTGCATACTTTACCGATACATTCTGAGGCTTTTGATTGCTTGGTGCTACCAAGTAACTTATTGGAATTCTTTCGCTGATGGTTTCTTTTCCAAAGGTAAATATTAATTGGCCTTTAGCGTCTATGCGTGCGGGTTCTGTGCCATTTGCCTTAAACACTATTTGATGAGGATTTGCACCAGGATGTACAATAAAATTATATTTAAAGACCGGAGTACCTTCTTTGCCTTTTTCTGTATAGCATTCTAAATCGATGCCTTTATACAACTCTTTATAAACTATCTTTTCATAGGCATTAATGGTATAACTGCTTGTGGGGTTTTCTTGAGAGATGTATCTAAGTTGACCTTCTAATTTTCCAAAGTTTTCTATTTGCACATTTGGATTGGTTTGTAGAAAGTTTAAATCCACTCGATGGATGGTATTTTTCTCAAATAGCTCATAACTTAATCCGTTTTCTCTTAATTGAACAGACATGTTACTTAACTGAAGGCTATACTTAACTTGGGTATTAATATTGCCATTTTGGTCTCTTAATTGGCCTAGGTTTTCTTTAAATCCTAGAAACATAGATGGCCCCTTGGCAGCATGTAGCATGGTGCTAAAACAGATTAAGCCCAATAATATATAGGTTGATATTGTTTTCATTCTAATTGATTTTTATAAACTTAGAAAGTGCCGTATGACCAGATGTATCAGCCACTTTAAGTACATATGTGCCTTGACTTAGTTGTGATACTTGTATGCTTTCTGGGCCATTTAAATTTCCTTTCAAAACCGACATTCCAAGCATATCAAAAATTTCGTATTGCAATTGGTTTGAACCAAAATTTAATTGAAGATAAGTACTCACTGGATTTGGAAATACTTCTAATGCTGGCTGATTTACTTCCTCCTCTCCACTCGCTGG
>CAYUDC010000208.1:0-2445 GCA_964443415.1 uncultured Chitinophaga sp.
AAGAAATTACTTTCAATGATTTGATAAGGCGGGTTTGGATCAAACCGAAAACCATACTGCTCATATTTTTCTCTTACAGGCGTACCTTTTAAAAATTTTAAGAAGCCCAGTTGCAATTCGGGCGGATGCAAGGCAAACACTTGCTCGAAACTGTACACGATATCGCTGAGGTAATCGAGCGGGAGGCCCACAATTAAATCGAGGTGCATCTCTACATAATCGCGCAATTGCAGGATAACGCCTTTGGTTTTCTCGAAATTTTGTTTGCGACTTACTTCCAAATTTGCCTTTTGATTAACCGTTTGAATGCCAATCTCGAACCTAAACAAACCCTTGGGAACTTTCTCTTGGATAAACTTAATGATATCGGGGTGCACGATGTCGGCGGTAATCTCGAATTGAAAGACATTTCCCGGGCGGTGATTGTCTAAGATAAACTGAAATATATCCAGCGTAAAATCTTTTTTAACATTAAAGGTGCGGTCTAAAAATTTAATCACCTTGCCATGCTGCATCAGATAGAGCAGATTGCTTTTGATGGTATCATTGGGCAGGTACCTTACCTTGTTGTCTAAACTGGCCAAACAAAACTCGCATTTATAGGGGCAACCGCGAGAAGTTTCGATGTAAGACACTTTGGTTGCCAGTTGTTGCGCAGGCTCATAGATATAAGGGTTGATATGGCTGAGTTGCAGGATATCAAAATTGCTAGCACCTGGCAAATAGTGTACTTGGTTGTTTTCTTTGTAGGCTAGGTTAGGTACGGTTTGAACCGAAGGATAATGTTGCAGGAACTGTTGAAAAGGCACTTCTCCTTCGCCTAAGATGATATAATCTACCTGAGGCAACAATAGTACCTCTTGCCAATCGTAGCTCACCTCGGGGCCACCCAGCATGATCTTAATGTTTGGATTTAATTCTTTGATGCATTTGGCCACTTCGAGGGTTTGCGTGATGTTCCAGATATAGCAGCTAAACGCCACCACATCAAAAGAAAGGCAGGCTTTGGCAATTTCGTCTGCCTTTTCTTTGATGGCAAATTCGCGCCATTGCAAGCCTGGATAATCTTTGTTGAGGCTATACAACAAGCGTATGGCCAAGTTCATGTGAATGTACTTGGCGTTGAGGGTGGTTAATAATACTTTAGGTTGGTCCAACATGTATGCTCGTAAAAAGCAAAAGTATTATTAAAAAGGATAGCTTAAAAGAAATACCTTTAAGCCTTATCCTTTAGCGATTGCACGGTTTGTGCCAAAGCTTGAACATCGTCTTTAAGCCCATTTACAAAATCGTTCATGTTTTGAAGATTGTCTTTAAGTGCATTGGCTTGTCTTTCGCTGTAGTGTTGGGCATTTCTAGCTTCGGTGATGATTTTGTTCTCCAAGTTTTTCACTTGCTCTTCGATGGCTTGTTTGTTCTCAGCCAATTTATTCTCGAGCAGGTGCTGGTTGGTCCATGCGGCATCTTTAACTGCCTTAATTTGCTTGTTAGCGCTAAACCAAACAAAGATGCTTAAACCTAAAATTACGGCAGCAAACACCCATAAAAAAACAATTTGCCCATGCAACTTTTCATTGAGTGCCTTTAGCTCGGACACGCTGTTGCGTGCTTCTGTTTGCACTTCTTCAACCGAGGTTCTGGTTTTGTTTAAAGAATCGGATGTTAAAGAGATTTTAAAATTGGTAGAGTTTAACACCTCCTCTACCTTTTTCATTTGCTCACTTAAATCGGCAATCTGTTGGTCTTTAGAGCCAATGGCACCGCGCAAAGAGGAGACAGTGCCTTGCAGAGATTTTACTTGCGACTTAAGCGACGTGGAGAGGGAATCGTAATCCTTTTTTAGCACATACGGAGAAGGGCCTGAAGGTTTTTTAACAGCAGGAGCTGCAGCTGGCTTTGGTGCTGGCTTGGGTTGTGCATTAATGAAGAAAATGCTGGTAATAAAAAAAGTTAGTAAAAGTATTTTTTTCATATGATTTAATTTGATTCAAAGTTTAGGAAAATTTTGGTCATTTTCTGTTAAATAATTGATTTTTAACTGATATTAATTTCCAAGCAGCATGAAAAGTCTGGTGAAAATCTGTTTCATTCCCACTAAACTTGCAGTTCCTACGATACTTTAACCATGAAAACAGACCGCGTTTTTAAAATGAGTTTTGCCAGTATTTACCCGCTATACATTCAAAAGGCAGAACGCAAAGGCAAAACTAAGGCAGAGGTAGATACCATACTAACTTGGCTTACAGGTTTTGATGCCGAGGCACTACAAGTACAAATAGCAAAACAACACAGCCTAGAAGAATTTTTTGCCCAAGCCACTTTACACCCCAATGTCACTAAGATTACTGGATTGATTTGCGGATATAGAGTAGAAGACATTGAAGACCCATTGATGCAAAAAATTCGCTACATGGATAAACTCATAGACGAGTTGGCCAAAGGGAA
>CAYUDC010000209.1:0-2399 GCA_964443415.1 uncultured Chitinophaga sp.
TCGGTTTGCTCTAGGTATAAGGGGAGGGCAGCCGAGCTATACCATTCTAGAATTTCGGGCTCAAAGATTTTAGCGCTGATGCTGGCATCGCCACTGAGCAGGCTGTTTACCTCTGCAATATTGGCGGCACTGATGACAAAGATGCCACGGTAGCCTTTGTTATTGGAGGTGATGGGGCCTGATACGATGAGTTTTCCGGCAGCCAGCATGGTGTTCATATTGGCAAAATGGCTTTTAAAGCAGCTATCGCGGTAGGCTTTGTCTTTGGTTTGGTTTTCGCCGGTTTTAAGGATAACGAGGTAATATTTCTTCATTCCAAAATCGTCTCCACCTAATTTTTTAGCAAGGGTGCTATCGTAATTGGGGTTTTGGGCAAGGGCAAATTTGCAGGCAAGGAGTAAAACTAAAGCAAAGATATTTTTCATTGGATATAACTTAAGCGATGCGCTAAGGTAGGGAAATAGGTAGAAAATAAATTAATTAGAGATAGGTTTCCATATTATTTAATTTCATTTTTTTCGAGTAACCAATTAAAAACATTCAAGTGCATTACCCCTTTTCGATCCTGAGTAAATCCATCGGTTGTCAGGAGGAATTTTGGGTAGTTGTCATTAATTTTTTCTAAGGCGTCATATTCACGATTAAGCGTTTTTTCCTCCGTGGTTTGCCATGCAACCTGATAATATTCAATAGCGCCAGTATTGGATTTGCATACAAAGTCTACTTCGCTGTTTCGGCTTGTTCCTGTCCAAATTTTATTGCCTCTTCGTAGAAGTTCTAAATAAACCACATTTTCCAAAATATGGCCACGATTAGAAGTCCGTTCTTTGCCAACGAAAATGTTGAGTAAACCTGGGTCAACAAGATAATATTTTTCCTGTGTGGCCAATTGTTTTCTGCCCTTAAGGTCAAAGCGATTCACCTTATAAAATACAAAACTTGCAGTTAAATATTCCAAATATTTTTCAACGGTTGAGTGATGCACGCTTTGTCCATTTTGTTTTAAGGTGGTCGCAATATTATTTGGTGAAAGTGCACTTCCGATATTAGAGGCAACAAATTTTAGGATATTTTCAAAAGAACGTTTGTCATTTATTTGGTTTCTTTGGGTAATATCTTTTTCAACTATGGTTTTATAAATAGATTCTAGGTATTCGTGAATTTTGTCGTAGCCTTCTTCTCTTAATTCAACGCCTTTTGGTAAGGATGTTTCATTTACATAATCAAAGAATAAAGGTTCATAACTCAAATATTTGTTAGTTGTATCAATATTTCTAGAGGTTAGATATTCATAAAAAGAAAATGGTAAAATAGAAATTTCAATATATCTACCGCTTAAAAGAGTAGCCAATTCGCTAGATAATAAAAATGCATTTGAGCCAGTTACGTAAACGTCCACATTTTTATTTGCAAAAAGCCCATCCACCAATTTTTCAAAGAGTGGGATGTTTTGTACTTCGTCCAAAAAAACATAGTTTGGCTTATTTGTTTGTAGCTTCTTTTTTATTTCGAAGTAAATATCATCCCAATTTTTGTTTAAATAATTTTCTGGCAACTCGAAATTGTAAAATTGGATTTGTTTTTTACCTATGTTAAGTTTTAACAAAGTTTCCCGATAAATTTCTAGAAGTGTAGATTTTCCAGACCTTCGCAGACCGCTCACTACTTTTATGAGGTCTTTATCTTTATACGAAAGCAATTTATCTATGTATTCTTTTCTATTGGTAAAATTTCCCATGCGGTAAATATATCAAAAAATCATCGAAACTTGCATTTTTTGCAAGTTTCGATGATTTTTTAGGAGCCGTCAATTCAAAATAGCCTATCTGTAATCGCTTAATTTTTCTCAATGGCACAATCATGCAAGGTTATTCTAGAGTAACCTTCAACGGTCATACGCACCCAACCATATAAGGTGTCTTGGTCTTTGATAAACCTAACTCCAAGGTAGCCGCTATTGGGTTGGTTCCATTCGCCATAATAAAACCCTTCGGTGGCCCCATTTAAGTAATAGGTACCTTGATTTAAAACGTAATTTTGGTAAGTTGTGCCAGCCAAAGTCCACATACCTTTTTTAGCCTGTATGGTATCATGGTATTGGTGTTTGGTTAAATTGCCTCTGCAGTCATAGTAAAACCTATTCACACTGCAATGCAGGTCAGAGGTGTTTAAACTAACTTTGTTGGCATCCGACCGATAAGTTTCAATATTAGATTGGAAAGTAGGATTATTTGGGGTTCCTCTATACCAATGGTACGATAGAATACAGTCTTTTAATCCATCTTCGTTAAGGTCAACTTCTAATTGCCCCGGGAAGTTCCAATTTTTTGACAGTGAATCAAAAACAATATCAGGTTCAAAATCATGGTAGATTACTTTGTTTGTAACCACTCCTGCTA
>CAYUDC010000210.1:0-2399 GCA_964443415.1 uncultured Chitinophaga sp.
GAGATAATACCCTAACAACAGTTTCGTTGAAAGTTTCATAAATTGCCTATATGAAATTTAGCCTCTCTCGCTTTGAAGCCGTTTTGTTTTTTCTGCCTTTGTTAATGTCTGCCAAAAACTTTGGGCAAACTACGCCTGCAGAAGATGCGCTTTTATTGGGCCTGCTGCTGTACCTCGTGGTTTTTGTCATTAGCTTTTTTGCCAGTATGTTAAATATTTCGCAACCCCTGCCAAGCCTTAGGAATTTTAACCTAGTGATGTGCATTCCGTTTTTGGGCTTAGTGTTCTTGGGTTTGTTTGCCTATATTCCGCTAGGCTTAGGTCTCGGTTTGATCCTATTGTTAAAAGGATTATTTATTTACCTTTCTTATACTCGAAACTCGGCTTCGGTTCAACCCGAAAATAAACCCAATGATGAAACAGCTGCTTAAATATTCATTGTTGTTTTTAAGCTGCTTGCTTATCAGTGCTTTTGCCTACTATTTAACTAGCACCAAGCAACAACAAGCAAAGGTAAAAGCACTGCCTCCTAGCGACGAACATTACACTAAGTCTTTACCTTCTTTAGAAGCGTTTATGCAGTTTCAAGGCGAACCACTGAGCGCTAAGTTTTCGCAAGTGGCTTCTGTAAAAGTAGTTTGGGACCTTAAAAGCAATCAGTTGTTTTTTATCAATAACCGCTTTTATGTGTACCATTACGAGTTTTGCAATCAGGTGCTGGGCTTTCAAGGCGATATCAACCTCTTTAATAGCTTTAACTATACCGAGAATGTGCAGCAATCTTATTACCTCGCCAACCTTAACTATTATATTCCTCAAAAGAAATTTGCCCTCGAGTTTACCTCGGGAACGCGCTACGAAGCCAAGAGCTTTCAATCGTTTGTAGACTTGGTGCAGAAACATAGCTTTATCAAAGATTCTCTATACGTGTTAGCTGGCTCTTCTTATCTCTTAGATTTGGCAGAACAAGGTGCCTTAAAGGTGCCTGTTCTTTACCCAGATGATATTTATAAACACCAAAACTATCAATGCTTGCAAGTAGGAGAGGCCTATGGCTACTTAAAGGTGTTAGAAGATGTTGATAAGGATATTCAAAAGGTAGATCAGCATGATATTATTTTATTTAAGGGTTCACCTACCCAAATTCCTGCTTGTGTTGGCATGCTCACCCAAACTTTTCAAACGCCTTTGTCGCATGTGCAGCTTCTGGCAAGGGGTAGGGGCATTCCTGCTGCAGTGATAAAAGACATTTTTAACAACCCTTTGTGGCAAGAATTAGTAGGTAAGCCTGTAAAGCTGGTGGTAACCCATCAGGGCTATGTATTAGAGGCCTCTACCCAAGAGGAGGTTCAATCTTTTTTGGCTGCCAAGGGATCTAAAAAGCCAATTAAGTTATCCTGTAACACTCAAGTCCAAAACCTATTAAGTGCTGGGCAATTAAGGTATGATGCCGTAGACAAGGTAGGTACCAAAGCAGCTGCCCTGGGCGAGTTGCAATGGTTGGCTAGTAAAGGAAAACATGGCTTTAAAACCCCCGAAGGTTTATTTGCCATTCCGTTTTATTATTACTTTAAACATGTATCGCAAGCGCCAATTCAGTTGGCTTTTCAGCAGGTGCTGTTGGCCAACAGTGCTGCCCAAACCAAAGTGGCTTTAAAGCAATTGCGAGAGGCCATTAAGGCGGCACCCATTGATACAAGTTTGTTAAGGATGGTAAGCGATAAGATACAATCAAATAACTTAGGTTTATCCTATAGGTTTAGAAGCAGCAGCAATGCCGAAGACTTGGATGGCTTTAGTGGAGCTGGTTTATATACCAGCAAAACAGGCATTTTAAACGATAAAGATAAAAGCATCGAGAAGGCCATAAAAGCCGTATGGGCCAGTGTTTGGTCAGAAGCAGCCTACAGGGAGCGTTCCTTAAAAAATATTCAGCATCAAACAGTAGGCATGGCCCTTGTTTGTCATAGAAATTTCCCGGATGAAGCTGCCAATGGGGTGGCTATTACCAAGAATTTATACCGACCTAGTTTTGGAGGTTTTACGGTAAATGTGCAAGTAGGGGAGCACAGCGTGGTAGAGCCTGCGGCAGGTATTACTTGCGAACAAATGATTTTGGTAGACCATCGTAACGTTAATCCCCTAGATAAAGGTGTGGGGGCAGATTATATCAGTGCAAGCAGTTTAACCAATGGTAAGCGGGTGCTGAACAAAGAACAATTAACAACCTTGTATAAAGCTTTAATGGCAGTAAAAGAGCATTTCTATTATCAAACTTACCTGGGCGAAGGCTTACGCGACGATTTTGAAAGTTTTGCTTTAGATATCGAATTTAAGTTCGAGCAATCGGGCGAGTTATACTTAAAACAAGTGAGATACTTTTTAGATTAATCGTATAA
>CAYUDC010000211.1:0-2387 GCA_964443415.1 uncultured Chitinophaga sp.
TTGGCAGATGTGTTGCAAGTTTAACATGTAACAAATATAGACTTTAAATTTTTGCCTAAAGCAGCGTGATTTTTCTAACTTGCACCCATGAACTTTCCTTCCTCCTTGATAGAAGATGCTGTTAATGAACTTTCCAAATTCCCTGGTGTGGGCAAAAAATCTGCCCTGCGGATGGTCTTGTTTTTATTAAAGCAAGAAAAGGACTCTGTAAACAAAATGGGTAACTCCATCATCAAGTTGCGAAATGAAATTAAATTTTGTAACAGATGCCACAATGTGAGCGATCAAGATTTATGTAATATATGCAGTAACCAAAAGCGTGATGCTCAATTGGTATGTGTGGTGGAGGATTTAAGAGATGTAATGGCCATTGAAAATACGCTGCAATTTCAAGGAAATTACCATGTGTTGGGTGGCTTGATAAACCCCATACAAGGGATAGGACCAGATCAACTTAAAATTGAATCCCTGATAAAAAGGGTTGAGTTAATGGAAGTGAAAGAAGTTATTTTGGCCTTGAGTGCAACCATGGAAGGTGATACCACCGCTTTTTATATTTCAAAAAAGCTAGCACCGCTAGGCATCTCAGTTTCGGTTATTTCTAGAGGTATTGCAGTGGGGGGCGAATTAGAATATGCAGATGAAATTACGCTAGGACGGTCTATTGCTAATAGGATTCCATACCGAAACTAAAAGCGAAAGCCCCAAAAATGGGGCTTTCTAGGGTAAATGTAAAATGCTTATGAGAATGAAGCGTACCCTGGCACTTCAATATGGTAGACTAATTTTTTTAAACAAGAGTTGGCCCGCTTATGTAAACAGGCCAATCTCTAAACAAGCCTAAAACCCCTTTTAGTCTTAGTATTTTTCGTTTTCGAACCAAAGGCTGATTTGTAAATTTTTGTCGATAAACTCTTCGTAACCTGTTAGGTCTAAGGTTTCAAATTGACGTTTTACGTAAGCTTTTAGGAACTCATTGTTACTTTCGATGTGGGTAATTTCAATGGTTTTGTCAGCTTTTATTTTAAACTCAATTTTTACCAATTCTTTGATATTTTCTTGGCTTAGTTCGTCAGGAAAAACAATTCTTTGACGAATTTCTTGGCTGATGGCCTTTACTTTTTGAGCTTGTGGTAAATCACCAGCTTTAGCTGCGTTACAAGTTCCTAAAGATAATCCACCTAGAAGTAAAATGTTTAGGATAAGTGCATTAAGTAATTTCATGTTGTGTTATATTTATAGGTTGTTAATTGATTTTGATACTTTGACGCTTCAAAGGTGAGATTTGTTACAGGCAACCTGAAAAGATTTTGGATGAACAGAAAATTTTAGGAGATTAAATTAATTTTCAAGAGGATAAAAGGTATAAGTTTCTATTTCCAAAACAATATGCAAAGCCTTATCTTCGTTAGCTAAGAATCCTATGCAGCTATCTGTTATTATAGTTAATTATAATGTTAAGTATTTTCTCGAGCAAGCATTGCACACGGTTAGAAAGGCGTGCAATGGTATTGATTCAGAGATATTTGTGGTAGACAACCATTCGGTGGATGGAAGCTGCGAAATGGTTAAAAAGCTATTTCCAGAAGTTAAGCTTATTGAGAATTCTGAGAATTATGGCTTTGCAAAAGCAAATAACCAAGCCATTCGCAAGGCAAAGGGTAAATATGTATTATTATTAAACCCAGATACGGTGGTAGAGGAAGATTGCTTTAAAAAGGTAATCGACTTTATGGAGCAAACGCCAGATGCGGGAGCTGTGGGGGTAAAAATGATAGATGGTTCTGGTAAATTTTTGCCTGAGTCTAAGCGGGGTTTGCCTACACCAGAGGTTGCCTTTTACAAAATTTTTGGTTTAGCGGCTCTTTTTCCAAAGTCGAAGCGTTTTGGAAAGTATCATTTAGGATTCTTGGATAAAAACGAGGTGCATGAGGTAGAAGTGCTTGCTGGAGCATTTATGATGATTAGAAATGATGTGCTCCAACAGGTAGGATTACTAGATGAGGATTATTTTATGTATGGCGAAGACATTGATCTGAGCTATTGCATTCAAAAGGCGGGTTACAAGAATTATTATTTTCCTCACACCACCATTATTCATTACAAAGGCGAAAGCACCAAGAAAACAAGTGTAAACTTTGTTTTTACCTTTTATAAGGCCATGGTCATTTTTGCGGGTAAACACTATTCTAAGAAACATGCCCGTAACTTTAGTTTTTTAATACATTTTGCTATTTACATCAGAGCTTTTGCAGCTATTTTTTCTAGATTTTTAACTCGGGTTTTTCCCCCTGCCCTAGATTTTACTTTTATTTTCGGGGCCTTGGCCATGGTTACTGATTTTTGGAGTAATCAAAAATACCACGTTCCAGAAGCCTACCCAGAAG
>CAYUDC010000212.1:0-2370 GCA_964443415.1 uncultured Chitinophaga sp.
AGAAGAAATTTAAAGCTGGCTCCTATGAGTATTCAGATATGGATTAGAAACTAAAAAGGGCCCGAAGGGCCCTTATCTAGTTGAAAAATATTGCTTATTTGTATAAAGGAAAATGCTCCATCATGGCATTTACCTCTTTTCTAACTTTACCTATTACGGCTTCATTATCTGGGTTCATTAATACCGTATCAATAAAGCCAACAATGGTTGCCATATGCTCTTCTTTTAATCCCCTTGAGGTAATGGCAGGCGTTCCAATTCTAATGCCCGATGTTACAAATGGAGATTTATCATCAAAAGGCACCATGTTTTTGTTGATGGTGATATCTGCTTTGATTAAAGCATTTTCGGCCGCTTTGCCACTGATTCCTTTGTTACGAAGGTCTATTAGCATTAAATGATTATCTGTTCCACCACTGATAATTTGATAGCCTAAGTTCATAAATGCCTGCGCCATGGCTTGTGCATTGCTTCTTACCTGTTTAATATATTCTTGGTATGCGGGAGTTAATGCCTCGCCAAATGCCACCGCCTTAGAAGCAATCACATGCTCTAATGGCCCTCCTTGAGTGCCCGGAAATACCGCTGCATCCAAGATTGCACTCATCATTTTTACTTCTCCTTTGGGGGTAGTTAATCCCCATGGGTTTTCAAAATCTTTACCCATCATAATAATACCCCCACGTGGTCCTCTTAAGGTTTTATGTGTAGTAGAAGTAATAATGTGGCAATGCGGAACAGGATCGTTTAACAACTTGCCTGCAATTAAGCCCGCAGGATGAGAGATGTCTGCCAATAACAAGGCACCCACTTCATCTGCAATTTGTCTTAACCTAACATAATCCCAGTCTCTACTATAAGCAGAAGCACCACAAATAATCATTTTTGGCTGCTCTTTTCTGGCAGTTTCAGCCACCTTATCCCAATCAATTAATCCAGTCTCTTTTTCAACTCCATAAAAAGAAGGCTTATAGAGCTTGCCCGAAAAGTTTACCGGAGAGCCATGCGTTAAATGGCCGCCATGCGATAAATCAAAGCCCAATATCTTGTCACCCGGATTTAAACAAGCTAACATTACCGCTGCATTGGCTTGCGCCCCACTATGTGGTTGTACGTTGGCCCAAACTGCGCCGAATAATTGTTTTAACCTATCTATGGCAATGTTTTCTACCTTATCTACCACTTCGCAACCACCATAATAGCGCTTGCCCGGAAGTCCTTCTGCATATTTGTTGGTTAACACAGATCCCATCGCTTCCATTACTTGTTTGGTAACAAAATTCTCAGAGGCAATCAATTCAATGCCATGCTCCTGACGATGTTGTTCCTCCTTGATAAGATCAAAAATTACATTGTCCCTATTCATAATTCATACAATTAGTAAAGGTGCAAAATAGTAAATTGAGGCATACTAACGAAAAAGTTTATTTTTGTTCGCTCTGAACCAAACAGTTTAAATTAGAAAATGAAAGCCATTATTCCCGTTGCAGGCATTGGCACTAGGCTGCGACCCCATACCCACACCCAACCCAAGGCATTAATTCCTATCGCCGGAAAACCCATTTTAGCACATATCACAGAATACCTTATAGAGGCAGGTGTCAAAGATTTTGTGTTTATCATTGGATACTTGGGCGATAAAATAGAAGACTATATCCTTAAGCATTATCCAGATATCAATGCGCAGTTTGTGATTCAAACCTCCGGAAAAGGCGTTGGGCATGCCATTTGGTTGGCCAAAGATTTATTTGCCGCCAACGAGCAAATGCTCATTGTTTTTGGGGATACCATCATAGATGCCGATCTAAAGACCATCATCCATGAAAAAGGAAATTGGGTGGGCCTAAAAAAGGTAGACGATCCAAGGCTTTTTGGAGTAGCAGAATTAGACAAAGAGGGTAATATCATAAAGGTAGTAGAGAAGCCAGAAATACCCAAGAGTAACTATGCTTTGGTAGGTGTTTTTAAAATAGAAAATGCCCAGCAATTGCTTGAAGCCTTAGACACCAATTTGGCTAAGAAATTAAAGACCTACGGAGAGTTTACCCTCACCGATGCCATCATGGAAATGCTGCGTCAGGGCTTGGTGTTTAGTCATTTTATGGTAGACAATTGGTTTGATTGTGGCAAGAAAGAAGTATTGCTCGAAACAAACTCTTTGTTGCTTAAAAAACTTAACCAAACTAGCTTCGAACATCAGTTCGAAAACACCATCATCATTCCACCTGTATTTATTGGAGAGGGATGTAAAATAAGCAATAGCATCATTGGGCCTAATGTAAGTGTGGGCGAAAATGCCATTCTTAATTATGCCACCATCAAAGAATCTATCATTGGGCCCTTTGCGCAAATAGAATTTGCCATCCTACA
>CAYUDC010000213.1:0-2370 GCA_964443415.1 uncultured Chitinophaga sp.
TAGCCAACTTTTGCGCAAAGCCTTCGTCGCCTTTTTCTTCTTCTTTATAGAAACGAAGATTTTCGAGCAACAATACCTGACCTGCCTTTAAATTTTTAGCCATTTCTGCGGCCTCACTTCCTATACAATCTCCACCAAACAAAACCTCTACCCCTAAAAGTTCTGAAGTTTTTGCCAAGGTATTTTTAAGGGTATGTTTTTCAAAATCTACTGTTCCATCCTCCTTTAGTTTCTTAAGAGGCCTACCTAGATGGCTCATTAAAATACAAGATCCACCATCGTTTAGTATTTTTTTAAGGGTTGGGATGGTGGCTCTAATTCTGGCATCATCGGTAATTTCTAATGTCTTTTTATCTAATGGCACATTAAAATCTACACGCACCAAAGCGCGTTTACCAGCAAAATTAATTGTATCTACAGTTCTCATATGGTTGCGAAATTATTTTGTCTATTTTACTAATTAGGATTCTTTTACAGCAGGCTTACATCCGCAAGAATCGCCTTGGCAAGCTTTGCCCTTGCTAGCAGATTGCAGTCTTTTAAACAAATATCCAATAGCCAACATAAACAGTAAGGCTATAGCTATCCATTGTGCTGAATTACTCATGGCCAATTATGCTTCTTTTGGTTTTCTAAAAGAAAGTACTAAACCCAACAATAATAAGCCATACAAAC
Source organism: uncultured Chitinophaga sp. (assembly GCA_964443415.1). Taxonomy (GTDB): domain Bacteria; phylum Bacteroidota; class Bacteroidia; order UKL13-3; family UKL13-3; genus B1. The sequence continues at coordinate 676 of CAYUDC010000213.1, forward strand.
TCACAGATGAAGCAAAGGCAATGGTCTCACCTGTCTCAATCACTTTAGGTTCAAACTTAAACTCTATTTGATGCTTACCCGCGGGTATTTGCATACCACGCAGCACATAGTTAACCTGCTGATGAGGTACTAACTGATTGTCTATATAAGCATTCCAACCTTTATCATAATAAATCTCAGAGAAAACAGCATACTGCGCTACAGCGGAGTTGCTTTCATACACCAATTTATTAGGTTGATATTTGGTTAAGGTAATGGTAGCAGAAGTATCATTAGCGGCTGTAAAGTCTTTCAAATCGCCTTCAAACTTTTTATTGATAATAGCAGTTTCTTTAGACTTGAAGTTGCTCAATGCATTGATCTCCTCATCTGCAGAGTTTACCCATTTAATTTCTTTTACAAACCAAGCATTTCCATTGTTAAACGGATTGCGCTGTACAAACTTATTTCCTGTAGAATCTGGTACAATAAAGTACTTGGCATTTAACATGTTGTAGCACTCCATGTTATTTCTTGACAATTGCCATTCGATGAGCTCTTGATAACGACGGATTTTTGCACCATGATATCCGCCTAAACTCTTGTGATAATAAGCAGTGAGGGCATCTTTATCAAAGTCAGTTGAATTATTATATACTCTATAATGAGGATCTGGGTCAGACAAAATTTGATCGTCAATGGCAGTTTTTTCAATGGCAGCCTCTGAACGTTTACGTTCAAAATCCTTATCATTTAAATAACGCTTATCCACTCCCCATAAATCAACCAAAACCAAAAGACCTAAGGCAATGATGAATACTTGTTGTTTTATCTTGCCATTAAAACTAAACCAAAGCAAGGCGGCTGTTGCCAAAATAAAGGCTAATGAACGAAGAGCATCCATGCGCAACAATCCTTCTCTATCAGAAACTAAAGCATCTTTTAACCAATCAGGGAAACCCATTCTGGCATCGGCTTCACTGGTAAAATCAAAAATGGCTCCTGGCATTAGGGCAAAAAACAAGCATAATCCACCTACAATACCCAAGCTATACTTAAGCGATTTCATAAAATCTGGCTTGCTAACTTTTCCTTGAGTAAACTCTTTTAGCGCCAAAATAGCGAGAAATGGAAACATGGCTTGGGCAACACATAAAACAAAGGTTACCGACCTAAACTTATTGTATAACGGGAAGTAATCGAAAAAGAAATCTGTAAGCAAAGGAAAGTTCTTACCCATCGACAAGAAAATAGACAACATGGCTGCGGCAAAAATCCACCATTTCTCTCCACCTTTTAGCAGGAACATTCCAAATACAAATAAGAAAATAATAATGGCACCATAGTAAATAGGGCCAGCGGTAAATGGCTGATCTCCCCAGTATATCGGCATTTGTTTAACTACCTCTTTTGGATTTGGAATGCCTTTGGCTTGCAACTCTTTGTAAGTATTGCTTGAGGTACTTAACTCACCGTTGCTAGCACCACCTAAGAAATTAGGGATAAGCAGGGTAAAGGGTTCTGCTACACCATTGCTCCAAGCGAGTGCATAATCTTTATCGAGACCTGAGCTGGCATTTACATCATTTTCTTTGCCTTGAGCACTTTTTGTTAATTCTGAAGCAGAGCGGATACTATATTTTCCATATTCTTCCGTAGCCAACAAACCTGTAATATTAGTGCCTATTCCAATTCCGGCCGATACCAACAACAATA
>CAYUDC010000214.1:0-2370 GCA_964443415.1 uncultured Chitinophaga sp.
GTAGATAAGGTGGTAATGGGTTTTGTTTTGATTTCTATCACCTGAAACTCGGTAGTATTGCCGGCCTTAATTACAATAGCTACTGGGGCTGCTTGGTTGCCTGCGGTAAACAAGCCATTCTGACTGATACTTCCTTTATCTGGTGGCGAGACGCTCCAAATAGGTTTTATATCAATCATCGCTTGGTTGTCTTCGTTTAAAAATACGGCATTAAATTGTAAACTCTTACCAGCCTCTATCTCGTTAACCTGCGGAAACAACATGATTTTTTGCACCACTTTAGGTTTCTCTGTACCTCCACCAGTGCCTCCGCCTTGTTGCGTGCCAGATTCATACATAAACCTAAATACCTCACTCGGGATATTCATGTTTCCTTTAGAGCTTAATACTTTTGCATTTATTTGCCAGGCATACATCGTTTGGTCTACCAATTTCTCTGCATAAACAGGATATAATAAGCTACTGGCAGAAATGTCTTTTAAGGTGAAAACAGGAATGTTTCTTGTTGCTTCCTCTGCTGTTTGATTGGGTAAAATTTTATATAAGGCAAAATCGTAGGTGCTGGTTTGCCCAAACCATTGAAACAAAGGGTAGGGGTTTTGTATTTTTTCAACAGCAGCGTCAAACCTATTACCCGGACTAATGAGTTCTGGGTTATAGCGAGGGTTGCTTACAACAGCGCCAGCATCATCCGTGTAGATTTCTGTATTGTCTTCATCCAATACACTCAGTTTATAGGTGTAGGCATCAGGCGGAAAAGAACCGCGTTTTTTTACCTCCTCTAAAAATTCATTTCCTAGCGCTCCATTGAGCTCAAATAGGTTGAAATCGCGGTTGCTCAATTGCAAAATCTCATTGGCCTTTACAGGCTTATTTCGCAGAAAGATTTTCCCTAAGTAGCCTTTTGAAGAGTTCAGCTGCACTTCAATTCTAATAGTTCTATCAACCCCGTCATTATAGATTCTAACAAAGAATAATACAGGCGCAGCCTTTGGATTGTTGGGGTCTAAATCGCTGAGGTTTATCGTTTCGATAGGGAGTAGTTCTAAACTGGCTTTAAAATTTCCGGTCTTACTAAATACTTCAAATGCGTTCAACATTTCAACTCGCTCAGCGCCCGTTGTAATTACTAAGTCGCGCATGCCACTCGGGGCATCAGTTGCAATGGAAAAAGAGAGTACCAATAAAGTAGGCGATTTAACCGTCACTTTACTGATCATTACACCCTCACCTAATTCAGCAGCGGTAGTTCCTTGTTTAAAATTAGAACCTACTGCTGTAATGCTTACATCGTATATTTTACCTTGTAAACCGGATTTTGGGGAAACGGTAATAATCTGTTGTGACCGCACTAATTGCGGCAAAAAGAACAACAGCATACCAAGAAACAAAGCAGGGTAACTTTTCATTGGTAGGTTGGTTTAGTACATCGAATGTAAATCTGTTTTTAGGAAAATCAATTTCAAAATATTGCATTTTGCGCAAATTGCTATCTTTACCTGCTCAGATGAATATCATAGAAATTTATAATAAAGTAGCGTCGGAAGCGGCGTTAAGAAGTGCCCAAGTAAAAGCAACCCATCAATTAATGTTAGATGCTTGCACCACACCATTTATTGCCCGTTATCGTAAAGAAGTAACCGGTGGATTAGATGAAGTGCAAATAGATTTTATTAGAGAACGGGTGCAACAATTGGAGGCATTGGTTAAAAGAAAGCAAAGCATTTTAGAAACCATTACCCAACTAGGAAAATTAACCCCTTCCTTGCAAGCACAAATAGAACAATGCTGGGAAGAAAGCGTACTCGAAGATTTATACCTTCCTTATAAACCTAAAAGAAAAACTCGTGCCTCTGTGGCAAGGGAACGCGGATTAGAACCTTTAGCCCTTTGGATCTTAGCTGCCTCTAACGGGTCGGTTCAAACCGAAGCCAACAAGTATTTAAGCAAAGAGGTGGTTGATGTGGAAGCTGCCTTGCAAGGTGCACGAGACATTATTGCCGAAACCATCAATGAAGACGCCAATGTTAGGCAACGTTTAAGAATACTGTTCGAAAGAAATGCCGTGGTAAGTACTAAGGTTGTGAAAGGAAAAGAACAAGAGGGTGCTAAATACAGAGATTATTTTCAGTTCGAACAGCATGCTGCAAAATGTCCATCGCATCGTTTGCTAGCCATCTTAAGGGCAGAGGAAGAGGGTATTATTAGAGCTTCTATTGAGCCCGACTTGCAAGAAGCTGCTGATAAAATTGCCCCCTTGTATGTAAAGCGTTTCAATGAGTGTGGGAAACAAGTATCCCTTGCACTCGAGGATGCCTGCAAGCGCTTGCTGTTTCCTTCCTTAGAAAATGAATACCGCAAAATGCTTAA
>CAYUDC010000215.1:0-2366 GCA_964443415.1 uncultured Chitinophaga sp.
TGCCGCGAAGATAAGGAAGTTTGGGTGATGGCAAATTGTCTAAAAGCGAAAATCTTAACCTAAGATGGGTTTAATTTAATCAAGCAGTTTACGGGTTTGCTTTTTAGGCTGATACAGGGTCTCCCAAATTTCGTCCTCAGTAATGTTAAAGACACTTTTAAAATGACTTAAATAGGTGCCAGACTTAAGGCCACTATTGTACATCATTTTAATACAAGCCAAATCTGTGTTGCTAAATAATGTATCGGATGGCAAAGCCTCGTTCTCATAAGCCAAACGGTTAAATAGGCCTAAAGCTTTTAAGGTTTCATTAAAGATGGACGATTTAATTTTCTCGGTGGTGCGAGGAAAAGTACTCAGGATAATAACTAATTGATGAAGTTCTGTTTCGGTAAAATATAAAGGAAGGATTAAGCCATCTCTGGAGCCTTGGTAATATTTAGGCAAAAACTGTTTGCATTCTAAATCAGTCCAGAAATAATAGGTAATATGGGTGTTGGCTCGAGAATCTGGCATATAACATAGCTTGTTATGATGCAGCATTTGGTTGATGGTATCAACCTGTTTCAACAAAAACTGCAATTGATCTGGAGAAGGGCGCCCAAGCACCTTAAAAGTAATAGAGGGCTTCTCGAATTTTAGCAGACATTCTGTGCCAAGCTTTTTCTTGCTAAAGCCGCGCTCCGAAAACATCAAAACTTCTTCACGGGTAAACTTTGTCTGGATATACTTTTGCGTGGGAAGATTAATAGGCTTAAAATTTTTAAGTACAATGATGTAGGAAACAAAAAATCCTATGAGGCATATGGCGAGCAAAATGAAGGCAATTTTCTTAGGCATATTATATAACAGATTAACTTAATGAGTTTGAAACTTTACATGATTTGTAATCAAAACTGTAACCTAAACTTAAATCATAATTAACTTCATTCATAAAAAGTCAATTTTCTAAACATTTAAGGTTATAGTCGATATAATTCCTTGGAAGCAGTTTATTGTCATTATATTTTTGAAACAAAGGCAATAATCCTAAATTATAACGCATTTTCAATTTCTTCATTTTTCTCTTGCGGTTTATAATTCAAAACCTGCTGAAAACTTTTAGGGTTAGTAAATAAAATTTGTAACTAAGTGAATCTCTCAAGTGAGCAATTAATCATTACCCTATGTTCAAAATTAGCACTTATAATACCATTTAATTCATACACACAGATTCAATATTTACCTTATAGTGAACAGTGAGTTATTATATAATAGATCCTTCATTGTTTGTAACATCTATGGATATAATATTTTAATGATAGCGCTATCCATTTTGCTAAAAACAGTGTCGCAACTTTCTCCTTGATAAAATATGCTATTGGGATATTTATAAGAGTCATTGGGAAATCCCATAGATTGAATTAACTCTTCTAGAAAAAGATGTTTTTTATATTTTGGAATTACCCCTTCGCTAACAAATACATATGATTTTTTTATTGAAGTCCTGTCAAAAAACTTCGTTTCAAAATTTGCTAACGCAGTTAAACTGACTCTTGATAATTTAGTTTGCGGGAAGTAACTTAATAATTCACTTTCGAGAAAATCATGGCTTCCTATATAAAACAAAATATCAGATTCTTCTTTATTGATATAAGTGAACCTAATATTAAGCACACCTTCAACATATTGGGCAACTTCAGTAAATATCTTTATATCTTCTGCACTAGGCTTACCCAGCATCGCTATTGAAACATTTCTCTTTTTCCACTTCATCGGATTAGTATGCCTATTCGGATAATATTCATTTTTAGTTGTTATCTCAAAAAAGTAATCATTAATGGTATCTACACTGGTCAATTTATAATATTTTCTAGAGGATTTAACATCACAACTAAAAAGTATAATCAATAAAAATATGTACCTCATGGCTTCAATGAGTTCAAAAACAAGGATAATAAATTGAATCGATTAGGCCTTGCTTCATTTCATTTGCTGAATGGTAAAAAGTTTGTTCGTTCATAGGTAACTATTTTAAAGAACCTCAAAATTAGCTGATAACAAATCTGAACTTGTAAATGAACAAGCCAATCAATTGTAGAATAAACTCTACACAAAATCCTATTCCGCTCTCTCAAAAAGACCCTCCATCTCTTCTTGCATCCTTTTTACTGCCTTATACTCTTTATAAGAAATCAATAGTGTGGAAGCCAGTTGGATCAAACTTGATGTGATGATAAAATAATCGATAAACACATAGGTTTTGTGAATGTTTTTGCCTACTATAAATCCAATGAGCAATAAATTAATGGCCATAAATACCAGCTGGTAACGCTTAAATCCAAGTTTCATATCTTATAATTTTTGTTTGGTTTTTACATCAAATA
>CAYUDC010000216.1:0-2329 GCA_964443415.1 uncultured Chitinophaga sp.
ACAAATTCAAAGCTGAGGGCGTTTCTTTTTTCTGGTCTATTTAGGGTTAAATAGGCCACCCTATCGCGTATTTCGTAGGTTACCAAGTCGTTCATATCTTTACCTGAGTTCATATTGTTTTTTTAGTGTATCAAATTTTTGGAAGGCAAGTTTTACCTTATTTTTTCATTCAAAACAAATCTACCTTCTTTAATTCTTAATTCCTTATTTTGTTTTTATTTGTTTCTTTCCATATAAATGCACCTTGGCTTGCTATATCATAGCATGGGCGGTTTGCTTTTTTGCAAGCATCGAGTATATACTTTCTTTGTTTTGTTTTTACTTCTTGCAGGATAACAACTTGCTTTACCTTCATCTTCTTTAATAAGATTTCATTTGGTAGCTTAGCCTCTTTAGACATCACCAAAATAGCCACCTCTTTTGGCCATTGTGCAGGTTGTTTATGTAGGTATAATACCTTTAATGTGGGTGAAATAGTAATTAATAGGCTAAGGGTATCAAGCCTATTTGCCTCTTTCATTTGAATGTTTTCTGCCACAAAATGCGATTGAATAATATGGGTGCTTTTCTCTGATTCGTGATTTAACCAAACCCAGCCATTTTTATTTTTTGTATAACTAAAAATGAAGTGATTGGGTAAGGCATAAATGGTGAAAGTTGCAGGATTTTTATGAAAGAAAGTTGCGCTTAGGTTCAACCCGAAACCTATGATTGTTACCCATAGCAGTGCTTTGAGGGAAACTGCTGATTTTTGTTTCAGCCATATTACTAGGCAGGTAATCCAAACATAGCAGAATAGTACCAAGCCCAGTGGGAAATAGATATGTTCTATGCTTGAATAGGGAAGAGAGGCCAAATAGCTTACCAGAAAATTACTCAAGCTTATTAATTTGCTTATAAGCCAAGCCAAGGCTCCTGCCATAAAACTTAATTTGTGACAGACAATCAGTAAAATTCCTAGGTAGATTAATAGCGTGGTAATGGGTATGAGGATTAAGTTAGCAGGTATAAAGTAGTTTGGAAATTGATGAAAATAGAAAGTGCTAATGGGAAATGTTAAGATTTGGGCAGCCAATGAAATGGCAGTTACTTTCCATATTTCATCCAATAGTTTGTTGGTTATAAATACGCTTTGATAAATGGGTTTATAAAAAACTACGATTCCTAGCACTGCTGCATAACTTAATTGAAATCCTGCATGCCAAAGTAAGGCTGGCTGATAACACAGCAAGAAGAAAGCCGAGGCGGCTAAGCTGTTATACACGTTTCCATTTCTATGAATGAGTTTGCCAACGATCATTAAGCTAAACATTAAACTTGCCCTTAAGATGCTTGGCGATAATCCGCAGAGGAGGGCATACAGCCAAATTCCACACAAAGAAAAAAATGGTTCGGTTTGTACTCCCCATTTAAATCGTTTGATGCCTTTGGTAAGCCAGCCAAGCACCAAATAGATTAAGCCCACATGCATGCCACTTACGGCCAAAACATGCAAGGTGCCAGTTTTACTGTAGGCTTGGATAATTTCATCTGGAATATGATCATCTAGTCCAAACAGCAAGGCCTCTGATACCCCAATTTCTGCCTGGTTTGATAGGTAATGGGTTAAAATGTGGGTAATGGTATGTTGCCATTGTGCAGCCATTTGTTGAAGAAGAGGTGCCTGGGATGGTTGGTATAATCTCCATTGGTTGCCAAATATTACTTGTTGATAATAGATGCCTTTTTTGGCCATATACCTTTTGTAATGTAAGGCTCCAGGGTTGAGGGGAGCAGAAATTTCTTGGAAATTGGATTTAATTAGCAATTGGTCGCCTTCATTTAATTTTAATGAAAGGCTGTCTTTGCTTAAAGATACCTGTAGTTTTCCATCTACTTTTATCCATTTGCCTTCTATAGTTTTGGCTGCAAATGCCCTTGTATCAAAGGATACAAGCTTGTTAGTAGTTTTAGGTTTTGTTTCGGTTTGAACCAAAAGCCACTCGGTTTTTAGTTGATCAAAATGAGATTGATGAAATTTGAATTGTTGCAGTTGCCATAAGGCAAAACCAAGTAAAAAAAAGGCAATAAAATGTAAAATTCCATGGATGGGTTCAAACCAATATTTTCTTACATATTTATAAAGTATAAATTGTAGTAATAGTGAAAATGCCAGTAAAATAGCTGGTTTTAGCGGATGTATGAATTCATTTTCCGCATATAAAATTCCTAACATTAAAGGAATAATTAATCTTACAAATGGCATTTGTTGCCAAAAAGTGGCTATCATCAAAATGGGTGTTTATAACCTATGTGGACATAAGTTACGGAATGTTTAGTTTTGATAAAA
>CAYUDC010000217.1:0-2328 GCA_964443415.1 uncultured Chitinophaga sp.
ACACCCTAACTCCCCGCCTCAGAAAATGCCTTTTTAAAGTCTTCCTTTCTTTTTGCTTCATTGGCTTTTGGTTCAAACCGAGCACTAAAATGCCTTAGCTGTTTTGGCTGCCAGCTGATAGAATAGCCTTGAAGTTTTTCTTTATGGGCATTGATTTCGCTTAATGCCTCAATCACATAATCTATATGACTTTGGGTATAAACCCTTCTTGGGATGGCCAACCTCACCAAATCCATAGGTGCGGCCTTTTCTGTGCCATCTGCTTGTAGGCCAAACATCACGGTGCCTATTTCGCATGCCCTGATTCCCGCATGTAAATACATCTCTACGGCTAAGGATTGCCCAGGATATTCTAATGGCGCGATATGGGGTAACATATTTCTGGCATCAATATATATGGCGTGTCCGCCGGCTGGGGTAACAATGGGGATGCCTGCTTTTACCAAATGCTCGCCCAAATATTGTGTAGAGCTAATGCGGTAATGTAAATAATCTTCTTGCACCACCTCTTCTAAACCCACAGCCATGGCTTCTAAATCGCGCCCAGCTAAACCGCCATAGGTGGGAAAGCCTTCGGTAAGGATTAATAAGTTTCTGGCTGCTTCTGCCCAAGTGGCATCGTTCATGGCCAACCATCCGCCGATGTTTACCAAGGCATCTTTCTTGGCGCTCATGGTGCATCCATCGGCATACGAAAACATCTCTTGCACAATCTGCTCTACCGGAACTTCTGCATATCCTGGCTCGCGCTGTTTGATAAACCAAGCATTTTCTGCAAACCTGCATGCATCTAAAAACAATGGAATGCCATATTTCATGCAGATGTATTTGGTCTCTTGAATGTTTTGCATCGAAACGGGTTGGCCGCCTCCCGAGTTGTTGGTAACGGTAAGCATCACCAATGGAATGTTTTCTACGCCTTTTTCTTTGATAAAGGCTTCGAGTTTGGCAATGTCCATATTGCCCTTAAAGGGATGATACAAGGCTGGATTTTTGCCTTCTTCGATCACCAAATCAATGGCCGCAGCGCCAGTGTATTCTATGTTGGCGCGGGTAGTATCAAAATGGGTATTGTTTAATATGTATTTGCCTTTGCCACCAATGATGGTAAAGAGAATTTTCTCGGCGGCTCGCCCTTGGTGTGTTGGAATAACATGGCTAAAGGGCATCAAGTGGGTAACGGCCTTTTTAAATTTATCGAAAGATGGGCTTCCAGCATACGATTCGTCGCCACGCATGATAGCGGCCCATTGGTTGGCGCTCATGCTGCTGGTGCCGCTGTCGGTAAGTAAATCAATGATTACGTCTTCTGAATCTAAGGCAAATAGGTTGTAATGTGCATTTTCTAGGTAAACCTGCCTTTGTGCACGGTTGGTCATGCGAATAGGTTCTACCGATTTAATGCGAAAAGGTTCGATGATTGTTTTCATGTGGAGTGAGTACTGCGTTTTTTAAAACCCAAAAAAACAAAAGCACCCTACTCTAAAAAATGACTTTTATCCATGTTTTTAAAAATGTGACAGAGGAAGGCGAAAACCAATTGATGTTCTATTTGAAATGTGTTTTTTCAAACTCACTATTAGACATTTCCCTTATATTTGAATCATGGTAACTAAGCAACAAGAATTATTAATAAAAAATACCGTTAAACGGTATAATCCTCGATTGGTAGGGATATTTGGTTCTTATGCTAGAAATGAACAAAACGCTCAAAGCGATTTAGATATATTAATAGATTTTGAATCGAACCTTAATTTAATTGAACTAATAGGAATTGAACAAGAATTATCAGAACTTCTTGGGATAAAAGTAGATTTGGTAACTTTGCAGTCGGTTAATCAGAATCTTAGTTCTTACATTCAACAAGATTTGATTAGAATATTATAATGAAAAAGGATCCAATCATCTATTTAGAGCATATTCGCGATTGTATTCTTAAAATTTTAGCCTATACCGAGGGTATTAATGAACCTGCTTTTTTAGAGAATTTACTGGTTCAGGATGCTGTTATCAGAAACCTTGAAATAATTGGGGAGGCAACTAAAAAATTAGACCAAGAATTTAGAGATAGATATCCAGCCATTGAATGGAAAAAAATTGCTGGAATGAGAGATAAACTCATACATGATTATATTGGTGTAGATATTTTAGCAGTGTGGGGTGTTGTTGAAATTATTTTACCAAATCTTCTAACTCAAATTCAAGAGATCATTAAGCTGGAGAAAAAATAATCTTTTGCTTGTAGCCCTGCTATTCTATTAACCTTTAAATTTATGTCTTCAAAATCCTTTCAGTTTTCGGCATTGCTTGCTTTTTTGGCCATGTTAA
>CAYUDC010000218.1:0-2322 GCA_964443415.1 uncultured Chitinophaga sp.
GCATCGGCCACAATTTGATGCTTTTTATTGCCATAGGTACTTTCGCAAATCAGGTAATCGCATTGTCTAAAAGGTTGTGGATCTCTAAGAATAGGATCGCGGTACCTGCCAATATCTCCTGAAAAAGTAATCTTGGTTTTTTTTCTAGGCGCCGTTTTTATGTCGAGGTGCACGGCAGCGCTACCAAGTAAATGCCCTGCATCTGTAAAATGTAAACTTATCTCATTGTCTATTTTTAAGGTTTGATCATAATCCAGTTCATTCATTAATGCCAAAGCTGCCTCTACGTCTGCTAGTTCGTAGAGTGGTTCTATTTGGTCTAAGCCTTTGTTTTTTCTGCGTTTGTTTACATATTTTAAATCCGCAGTTTGAATGTGAGCACTATCGGCTAACATCATTTCGCAAAGTGTTTTGGTAGCTGGGGTGCAAAATATAATGCCGTTAAAGCCTTCTCTCACAAGTCTGGGTACAAGTCCGCTATGATCTATATGGGCATGCGATAGAATGAGGTAATCTACATCACTTGGGTCGAACCCAAAACTGCGGTTTAAATCTTCTCTATTTTGAACAAAGCCTTGAACCAAGCCACAATCTAGTAAGATTTTAGTGCCTTTAGGAGTGGTGATGAGATGTTTGCTGCCAGTAACCATTTGTGCAGCACCTAAAAAGTGAATTTGCATGTAGCAAGATGGAAAAAAATATGGTTTAAACAAAAAAACCAAATCTCATTTGTTGGTCTCGGATTAAAATTGTTTTTTTACGAGATAATTTGGAGAGGAGAATATGCATTTAGCTATTGCAGGAAATATTGGGTCAGGAAAAACCACATTAACAACATTGCTTTCTAAGCACTATAAGTTTGAGCCACATTACGAGAATGTTGAAGACAATCCGTATATCAGTGATTTCTATGAAGACATGCAACGTTGGAGCTTTAATCTTCAGATTTTCTTCTTAAACGAACGATACAACACCTTACTTCAATTGCAAAAGGCTAAGAAGAACATCATCCAAGATAGAACCATCTACGAGGATGCTCATATTTTTGCGCCCAATTTGCATAGCATGGGATTGATGAGTACCCGTGATTTTGAAACTTATCAAAAGCTATTCGAATCACTTAGTCAAACCATTAAGGCACCTGATTTATTGGTGTACCTTAGGGCTTCTATTCCTTCTTTGGTAAACAATATTCAAAAACGCGGACGCGAATACGAAGACAGCATCCGATTGGATTATTTACGCAGGTTAAACGAGCGTTACGAAGCTTGGATCAGTTCTTATAAACACAAACACCTCATTATTGAGGTGGATGAGTTGAATTTTGCTGAAAATTCAGAACACTTAGGTTCAATTATAAATAAAATACAAGCCGAAGTAAACGGCTTGTTTTAGATGGATTATAGGCAACCAGTTCTTCCGCCATCTACTGGCACATTGATGCCAGTGATGTAGGCAGCATATTCGCTGGCTAAAAACGCAGCGGTATAGGCAATTTCTTCTGGTTTGGCAAATCTGTGCATGGGGATTTCCGATAGCATTTCTTGATTGACTGCCTCTACTTCTTCATTTTGCTTTAAGGCTTTGCCTTCTATGATTTGTTTTAACCTATCTGTAGCTGTTGCGCCAGGTAAAATATTATTGACTGTAATTCCTAATGGGGCAAGTTCAGTTGCCATGGTTTTACTCCAGCTGGCCATGGCTCCTCTAATGGTATTGCTTACACCAAGTCCTTTTAAGGGTATTTTTACACTGGTAGAAATGATATTCATGATGCGGCCATAACCGCTTTGTTTCATGCCGTTTACTACCCCTTGAACCAAATAGTGGCTGCTGAGTAAGTGCGCATTGAAGGCCCCTAAAAACTCTTCTTCTTTGGCGTTTAATACGGGGCCTGGACTTGGGCCTCCACTATTATTTACCAAAATTTGATAGCTATAATGGGCTTGTATTTTTTCTTCAATGGCTTGTTTCACCTGTTCTGGTTTAGAGAAATCGGCTACTAAAAAATCGTGTTGTTGACCTTCTTCGCAAGCTAAGTCGCGCACCAATCTTTCGAGTAGAGCGCCATTTCTGCTCATAAGGGTTACATTGGCACCTAAAATTGCAAATTGTTTGGCAATGGCTAATCCAATTCCTTTGGTACTGCCACAAACCAAGGCATTTTTACCACGTAAATCTATTTTCATGACGCAAATCTAATGGCCTAGCACCTTATTTTTGAATAATAGTTTTCCATTTTTCTAACTTGCCTTGCAGGTCCTTTTGAATGAGGGGTTTCGATAAAAAATCATTCATCCCAGCCTCTAAACATTTTTCCTG
>CAYUDC010000219.1:0-2314 GCA_964443415.1 uncultured Chitinophaga sp.
ATTATGTATTTGTTAAAATAAAGTTAACGCCAAAATTGCCATTTATCAAAAAAAACTTCGAAACTTCTCTAAGATAAGTAGATTGCGCTCGCAATTTTTTTATTTATGAAGAAATATATTTACACATTATCCGCTTTGGTGCTTTTATTTTCAAGTGCCGTGAAAGCCGACGAAGGAATGTGGCTTCCTTTATTGCTCAAGAAGTACAATTACGAGCAAATGAAAGCCAAAGGTTTAAAACTAACACCAGAACAACTTTACGATGTGAACAACAGTTCGTTGAAAGATGCGATTGTTTGGTTTAATGGGGGCTGTACGGGAGAAATTATTTCGTCGCAAGGATTAATTTTAACCAATCACCACTGCGGTTATGATGCCATCGCTTCTAAATCGGTTCCAGGAGACAATATCCTAGACAACGGATTTTGGGCAAAAAATAATGGAGAAGAAAAGCCTATTCCGGGCATGTGGGTTTCTATCGTGGTAAGAATGGAAGACATGACAGACAGGGTTTTGTCTGAATTGAAAGGTGTGGCAGAGAAGGACAGAAATACAAAGCTTCAAGAGATTTATAAAAAAATAACCGAGGAAGCAAAACAAGGCACCACCTACGATGCGCAAATGCGTGAGATGTTTAAAGGAAATGCTTACTATTTATTTGTATTCCAAAAATTCACAGACATACGTTTGGTAGGCACGCCTCCGCAAAACGTAGGTAAATTTGGTGGAGACGCAGACAATTGGATGTGGCCTCGTCATACAGGTGATTTTTCGATGTTCCGTATTTATGTGAACAGTAAAAATGAAGCGGCACCCTATTCTGCTGCCAATGTTCCTTACAAGCCAAAGCACCATTTACCTGTAAGTTTAAAAGGAGTAAAAGAAGGTGATTATGCCATGATATATGGTTTCCCTGGCCGCACCAACCGTTATGAATTCTCTCAAGGAATTGAACTAGCGATAGACAAAATCAATCCTACCATTGTAAATTTAAGAGACATTCGCTTAAAAGCTTGGAAAGAAGTGATGGATAAAAGTGAAGCAGACAGGTTAAAATTATCTGCTGATTATGCCTCTATTGCCAATTATTGGAAATATTTTATAGGCCAAACCGAGCAATTAAAAAGATTAAATGTATATGGATACAAAAAAGAGATGGAAGCTCGCTTTGCAGCTTTTGCCAAGGGTAAGCCAGAATACGAAAACTTATTAGCCAATGTAGAAAAAGCTTATGTAGATTATAGACCTATCGCTTTACAAAGAACTTATCTTGGTGAAGGTGTTTTAGGCATATCGATGAATGCATTTGCCTCTAGCCTTTTTGCTTACGAAAAAGCTGCCAATAACAATGCTGATACGGCAGGTGCTAGAAAGGCATTGGCAATGGCCAAAGCCAATGCAGAGGAATTTTATGGTGCCTTCTTCCCAAGCGCCGATGAGAAAATTATGGCGCAAATATTGGAGATGTATTATAACAATATCCCTGCAGAACAGCATCCAGCTTATATGGCAACCATCCTTAAAACTAAAGGCAAAACCAATACAGAAAAATTTAGAAATTATGCTGCTATGGTGTATGCTAAAAGTATGTTTGCCAGCAAAGAAAAGTTCGAAGCTTTTGCTGCTAAGCCAGATTACAAGAAATTAATGAGCGACCCATGTTTCGCCATGGTGAAGGCTTTCTATGACCATTATATTAACAACTACAAACCAAAAGTAGATGCATTTAATACAGCTATGGGCCCAGAAGCAAGAGGATATATTAAAGGTTTAATGGAAATGATGCCAGAAAAAACTTTTTATCCAGATGCTAACTCATCTTTACGTTTAACCTATGGTTCGGTTCAAGCCTACGAACCTAAAGATGCAGTTAAATTTACTTTCCAAACCACTTTAGATGGTGTAATTGAAAAGTATAATCCAAAGGATTTTGAATTTCAGGTACCACAAAAACTTATCGATTTATATAATGCCAAAGACTTTGGAGATTATAAATTAGAAAACGGTAAACTACCGGTAGCCTTCATTACCAATAATGATATTACAGGTGGAAATAGCGGATCTCCAGTAATTGATGGCGAAGGAAGATTAATTGGATTGGCCTTCGACGGAAACTGGGAAGCGATGAGTGGTGATATTGTATTCGACGAAAAATACAAAAGAACCATCAATGTAGATGTACGCTATGTATTGTTCTTAATTGACAAATTGGGTGGAGCACCGCACATTGTTAATGAAATGACTTTGGTTAAATAACAAGTATATTTTCTTTTAAAAAAAAGCGGGGTTGCCAGTGGCAACCCCGCTTTTTTTT
>CAYUDC010000220.1:0-2270 GCA_964443415.1 uncultured Chitinophaga sp.
CTACCATTATTCTAACTACCTCCTCAGCAGTAAAAGACATCCATGATTCGTATGATAATCATGCCAATTGCTATATTACTAAGCCCATAGACATTAACGATTATTATCATTCGATTGCTAAAATTCACCAATATTGGCTAAATTTTGCTCAATTACCAAGCTAAACAGCTATGCACAGAGATACGTACAACTATAAAATTCTAATTGCAGAGGATAATCCTGGCGACTACACCCTCTTTCAAGATTACCTTTCAGAATTTATCCTCGATGCAAGGGTAATACATACCAAATCGTTTAGAGAAACTAAAAATGAAATAACATTTAACAAGGATATTCTTGAGATTATTTTTCTTGATTTAACCCTTCCAGAAATCAGTCCAAAAGAGCTTATCAAAGAAATGATAGCATTGGCAGGGAATATTCCCATTGTAGTATTAACAGGCTATTCGGATTTTGCATTGGCCACAGAATCCATTGCCATGGGTGTATCAGATTACCTATTAAAAGACGAACTTAATAGTACTATCCTATACAAAAGCATCATCTATAACATCGAACGAAACAAGATAATCACCCGATTAAAACAATCCGAACAAAGTTATGCAGATCTGTTTCAACTGAGCCCAGAACCTATGTGGGTGCTCAACCTCGAAACCCTCAAGATTGAAGATGTAAATCAGGCTGCCTTAAGGCAATATGGCTATTCTAAAGAAGAGTTTCTAAATTTAAAATATTATGGCCTAAGACCCGAGGAAGACCACAATAAAGCAAGTGCCACCCTAGATAAAATACTCAATGATGGGTTTCAATCGGTGGGCCTAGGTATTGTAAGACACAATAAGAAAAATGGCGAACAAATATTTGTAGAAGTGAGGAGCAACCGAATAGATCAAGATAATAAAAAACTGGCCATTATTCTTGCCTCAGATTATACAGAACGTGTTAAAAGTCAGAAAGCCCTACAAGCCCAAAACGAAAGACTTAGAGAAATTGCTTGGACACAATCGCATGTGGTACGTGCCCCTTTGGCTAGAATGATGGGCATCATAAACCTTCTCAAAGAAAACAACATCGAAGAAAACGAATTATCTATCTTTTTAACACATCTAAAAAACTCTGCAGATGAGTTTGATAAGATTATTAGAGACATTACCGCAAAGGCCGAACAAATCGAGCTAGAAAAACTAGATAATTACCAGCCAACTATCTTGTAAAGTTCATCTAATTTTGGCGACAAGATAATTTCTGTTCTTCTGTTCTTTGCCCTTCCTTCTGGTGTTTCGTTAGTGGCTTTTGGCACATACTCTCCCCTTCCGGCGGCCGTTAATCTCTTGGCATCTACTTTATAAGTTTCGTCTAATAGCCTTACCATATTGGTTGCCCTGGCTACACTCAAATCCCAGTTATCTTTAAACTGAGCCGTTTTAATTGGAATATTATCAGTGTGCCCTTCAATGGTAATGCTAACCTCTGTGTTCTTGTTTAAGATATCCGCTAACTTCTTAATGGCTTCTTTTCCTTTATCCTCAATATCTGCACTGCCACTTCTAAATAATAGTTTATCGGTCATCGACACATACACTTTACCATTCTTCATCTCAACGGTAATTTCGTCAGAATTAAAGCCCAACAAGGCCTTCTTTATCACAGCATTTAACGCTTGTGTTAAACTATCTTGTTTGCGCAACATGGCCTGCATCTCGGCCAATTTCTTTTCGCGCTCCTTCAGTTCATCCGACTTTTGCTGTAAAGCCAGATTTAACTGCTCAGTTCTGCTCAAACTGGTTTTAATCAGTTGAGTGTACTTGTCATTCATCTCGTTGTAATCACCCAATAAGCCATTGTATTTTTTATCCAAGGCATCATATTGTGCTAGCCAATAACGATGGGTTGAATCTAAGGCTCGGTATTGGAGGCCACGCTCGGTAGTATCTTTTTGGTATTTCTTGGTTAAATCAAACAATGAATCCCGTTGTTGGGTAGCTTCCTTTAAACGCTTAGACATTAAAGTGTTGTGCACTTTATCATTAAAGGTCTTGGGATCTTTAATTTTACCCTTTGGTTCTAAATCTTGAGCAAATACTGCTGTACCAAAGCATAAATAGGCTAAACAAAATAAGATTCTTCTCATGGTAAACTATTTTATACAAAGTTTAACATTACACATCCAACTACCAATAAAGGCCTTCATAAGTTATTCCCAAAGTAAGCCTCCCTTGTGTATTTTATAAAACAAAACAGGCTCTTTGTCTTAAAAGTTTAGACAAAGA
>CAYUDC010000221.1:0-2268 GCA_964443415.1 uncultured Chitinophaga sp.
CGTCGGCATATCTTCTGGCAGCTAAGGTTCCTGGGCGCTCACTGTATTGATACATAAATGCAAAATTGAAGTTGCCGTATTCAAACATCTCAAGAGTATCCTTGTGTTCTTCTTCTGTTTCTGTGCAGAATCCTGCAATTACATCGGTAGAAATGCCGCAGTTTGGAATCACTTCTCTTATCTTATCCAAACGCATTTTAAACCACTCGCGATCGTAGGTGCGGTTCATCAGTTTTAGCACCCTGCTATTGCCACTTTGCAAAGGGAAATGAATGTAATTGCAAATGTTATCATACTTTTTCATAGTATATAACACCTCATCTGTAATGTCTTTAGGATGCGAACTAGAAAACCTAATACGTAAATCAGGTCCTATTTGAGCCACCTTTTCTAATAACTGAGCAAAATTGCAAAGCACATTACCTTGTTCATCTTCTTCTTTGTAAGAATCTACATTTTGCCCAAGTAAAGTAACTTCTTTGTAGCCTTGCTGGTACAATTCAATCGCTTCTTTCACAATAGAATCGGATGGCCTGCTGCGTTCGCGCCCGCGGGTAAACGGAACTACACAAAAAGAACACATATTATCGCAGCCACGCATGATGCTGATAAACGCATTCACCCCATTAGAACTTAATCTCACAGGAGTGATTTCTGCATAAGTTTCTTCCCTTGATAACAGAACATTTACTGCCTTTTGACCCTCTTCCACTTGAGAAATCAATTGTGGAATATCACGGTAGGCATCTGGCCCAACCACAATGTCTATTACTTGCTCTTTTTCTAATAACTGTGTTTTTAAGCGTTCGGCCATACAACCCAAAACCCCCACGATCATTCCTGGGTTGGTTTTCTTTTGGTGCTTTATTTCCCTTAATCTGCCCCAAACATGAGCTTCTGCATTGTCTCTGATAGAACACGTATTTACAAAAACCACATCTGCCTGCTGAATATCTTGGGTGGTTTTAAAACCTTTATCGGCCATAATGGATGCAACTACTTCGCTGTCGGCTAAATTCATAGCACATCCATACGTTTCAATATATAAATTTCTTGTGGCTGTTTCTGGTGCCGAATCGGCTACAACTCCTCGCATATATAAATTTAATTTTAGGATTGCGAATATAAATGAAATTAATGACAGTATGTCAGGTTGTATTTTTTTTGACCCAAAAAAATTAGGAATGTTAATTTATCTCCATTCCAATTCTAGGATTTAGTTTCTCTACTCATTTTGATTTGTTAAGATTAGCCTTAATTTTGAAGGGTATGAAAGTTTTAATTACAGGCAGCAATGGCCTATTGGGCCAGAAGTTAATAGAAAGGTATCAATCTAATACAGAGGTTCAATTAATTGCTACTGCTCGTGGTGCAGATAGGTTTCCAAACCCTGTAGGATATGTTTATGAAAGTTTAGATATCACCAATCAGCAAGAGGTAAAGCAAATTATTGCCAAACATTTGCCAGAGGTAGTTATCAATACAGCAGCTATGACCAATGTAGATGCTTGTGAAAGCGATAAAGATGGTTGCGATTTACTAAATGTGAAAGCAGTAGAATATTTGGTGGAAGCCTGCAATGCGCATCAAGTGCATTTGGTGCATTTGAGCACCGACTTTATTTTCAACGGCACGCATGGTCCTGTAACCGAAGAAGAAAAGCCAGACCCTTTAAGTTATTATGGTCACTCTAAATGGAAAGCAGAACAAGTGGTGATGAACCATTGCAAGAGCTGGGCCATTGCCAGAACCGTTTTAGTGTATGGCATTGTAAGTGATATGAGCAGAAGCAATATTGTCTTATGGGCCAAAGGAGCATTAGAATCCGGAAAATCAATCAATGTAGTATCCGACCAATTTAGAACACCCACCCTCGCCGAAGATTTAGCGCAAGGATGTGCTTTAATTGCAGCCAAAAAAGCTCAAGGTATCTACAATATAAGTGGCAAAGATTTTATGAGTGTTTTCGATTTGGTTTATAAAGTGGCTACCTTCTGGAATTTAGACAAATCCCTGCTTAATATTTCTACCAGCGAAGGCATTAAACAACCGGCCAAACGCCCGCCAATCACTGGTTTTATTTTAGACAAAGCGATGAGAGATTTAGGGTATGCACCGCATTCTTTTGAACAAGGTTTAGCCGTTTTAGATACACAATTGAAAAAGTAACAAGATGATATTTTTATTAAAAGAACCTGAACCAGCAGGATTTTTGTTCTGGTTTTTAACCGAGCTATTTTTTGCGGCTGTAGTGGTGGCTTTATTGTA
>CAYUDC010000222.1:0-2232 GCA_964443415.1 uncultured Chitinophaga sp.
CCTTTGGGAAATACATCCTTACAAAGACCAGAGGCTTTTCTTGGTGTATCACCCGGAAAATGGCAAACTTCAGCAGCAAGCCTTCTACAATGCAGCTTCCCGAAGCTGGCAAATCTACACTGTTCAAAGCAAACATTTAGGCGAAAATGTGCTGAACCCTTTGGCCTATCCTATGGCACCACTTCTATGGTACATACTTAGTACCAATGAACCTTTATTACTCGTGCACGCTTCTGGAGTTTTTGATGGCCAGACAGGGCGCATCTTTGCGGGCTTCAGTGGCGTTGGAAAAAGTACAATGGCTGCTATATGGGAAAGAAATGGAGCACATGTCATCAACGACGACCGCTTATTACTCAAACGCCTTAACAACGGCACATGGCAACTCTACAACACCCCGATGTTCTACCCAGCAAAATCAAAAGTAGCACCGCTAAATAAAGTCTACTTCCCCTTTCATAGCCCGATTAATTCATATGAAAAACTAAATGGCGCGAGAGCCTTAGCTACTGTTTTGGCATACACCATTCACCATGGTTATGACACCCAACACTTACTACATCATAGCACCCTTGCCGAACAACTCATTTCTGAGCTACCGATTGCCAAACTAGGTGTTGTTCCTACGAAAGATATCATCGATTTTATACAATCTCATGAGTAATCCCAAAATTCATAGGGAAATACTTACGCTGCTGCGGCTGACCAACCCCGACTGCACGCCTGCATTATTTGAAGCTGAACTACAAGCACTTCCGAACACATTCAATTGGACCTATTTTATTGAGCGAGCTATTGCGACCCATTTAGCGGGCTACTTACTCCGCTATCCAGAGCCTGCTGAAAAATATTTTCCAAAGCCCGTCTTAAAGAAAGTTAAAAGTTACCAGCAACAGATACAATTGCGTAGTTCGTTTATGCGAGAAGAAATCTTGCGACTGACACCTTTGCTCAATAAGGCTGAAATTGATTTTGTTTTACTCAAAGGCTGGGATTTACATTTTCGGCACAATACGTTGCTCAAGGAGCGTCAAATTTCCGATATCGATATTTACATTGATCAAGAGAACCTAAATAACCTTACTTTTTTTCTTCAAAAAGAAGGATTTCAAACCTTTGGAATTATCTATAAATCAAAATGGCATGAAAAGTGGTTGCCTCAACACGCACCTTTGCATGCTATGAAAGGGCAAATTGAGCTAGATATTCATACCAGGGCCTTCGCTACTGCCCATCAATTAGAATTAGCGCTTACACTTGAAAATTGTGACATACTTGACATTAATGGAAACCAAATTCCATTGCTCCATGAAGAACTTGCAGGACAGTTTTTAGCGCTGCACCTTAGTAAGCACCTTACGGCAATGCAGCCTTTCAAAGCTGCACAACTCATTGACTTGTATAGAATTGAAATCTCTATGGCTGGTCTTGGTTCTAGAGAGAAAAAGCGCATTAAAGTTTTAGAGTCCTTTATCGATCGCACCAGAAAAATGGCTTTCGATTCGCGTCATCCTTACGATGTTTTTTACTTGCAACTATTAGCCGGAGAATCATTGCCGTGGATTTTAAAAATCCGGAAATTCATCCAACGCATCAAACCAAAAAGTAGTTTGATCAAAAGTTTGATACTCGCTTTTTTCGATATCTTTCCGAATAAAAGGTATTTAACTCACCTTTATGGAAAGGGAGGTTATTGGTTCTTGAACCTAAAGCGTTTAACGATGCGAACCAACAAACGAAAAGGAATAGATAGCCAAATCAATACTGATTTAATTAAATAGTTGCGACGATAAGCAATAGGCTTTTGTGATGACAAGGCAGGGTGCTTAACCGAACCATGTATAGCGAGTACCTTTCCTAAATATTGGCTCTCTGAAAACAGAGGATCAGGTGCTAAACAGGAATCACCACGAGTTTGAGCAAACCAGGTTCCTTTCTGTTCAACAATAGCGCACAAACGATGTGTGATAATCCGATTATTACTTTCAAAAGCTAGCAAATCATTTACCCTAAGTGTGGCAATTGGCTCAGCTGAAATCGTGAGTTGAGTGCCCGGCCATAAAGTAGGAAACATACTCCATCCAAAGGCTTTGAGCTTTACTTGACGACCAGATTTTAATTCTGCACAAACCCATTGCCGCCAAAATTGGGCATCTTGTGTTTCCACTAGTGCAACCTGAAAATCTTCTGTACCCAGCCTTCTGGCATTTGCGGCATTTGTGGGTTTGGAGG
>CAYUDC010000223.1:0-2220 GCA_964443415.1 uncultured Chitinophaga sp.
CTGTTGAACTAAACCTTCGGTAGCATTTGTTAATGTTAATTATATTGTAAATGTAAATTAAAAATAAAATGGCAACAAAAAAAAGAGCCCTGAAGAATTAAGGGAAAACAAATTAATCAATTACGCTAAGCGAGAGATTGCTGGCTTTACGGAGTTATTGCAGCGCTTTGAGCGCACTATTTCCGTGCTGGGGAGGAGTAATATTACCTTTCAATGCTACTCTCGTCATGTGGCAGCTATGGCACTGCATTTTGGCAAGTTACCTACAGAACTTGATCCCGAACAAGTTCATGATTACCTCTTCTATCTTCAAAAGAAGTCGAAAACTCCCTCCCAAACCTATTTTAAACATACCGTTTATGGCTTACGTTTCCTGCTAAAATCCGAAGGTTTGCCTTATGAGTATTTAGCTTTACCACAGATTAAACATGAGAAAAAAGTACAAGTTGTTTTAAGTAAAGAAGAGGTTTGGCGTTTGTTAAAGTCTTGCCAAATACTTAAGCATAAGATTTTAATTGGCTTGCTTTATGGCTGTGGACTTCGCTGCATGGAAGCACGAAGTGTTCGGCTTCAAGATTTAGATTTTGACCGTAGGCAATTAAGGGTAGTTCAAGGCAAAGGAAAAAAGGATAGATATGTTCCCTTGTCGGAACATCTCATACGCGGACTCAAACATTATATCCAAGCAGAAAAACCTAAAGAGTGGTTGTTCAATGGTCAACCGCTTGCCAATAGAGCTGGCGGCGACTTTGATAGTAGATACTCTCAAAAAGGAGTGCAATGGGCAGTAAAGCAAGCCTGTAAGAACGCTGGTATTATTAAAGATGTTCATGTGCATACTTTACGCCATACTTATGCAACGCATTTGTTAGAAGATGGCGTAGATATTATGACCCTAAAAGATTTATTGGGTCATGAAAGCATAGAAACAACTATTGAATATTTACAAGTGGCTCAACTACCCACCCAAAAGGTATTTAGTCCTTTAGATACGCTCTTTGCTACATGCAGCACCAAGTAGCCTGTGAAGTAGCAGATGTAATAAAACATTTAGCAAATCAAATTGAATCTATTGGTTTAAACACTTGGCAACTCAGAACGCTCTCTGCTATTAAAAAATGTAGAACAGCAGAATTAGGTGGACATATTGATGCTTGTGATGATTGTGGGAAGCATTATATCAGCTATAATAGTTGCAGGAACAGACATTGCCCAAAATGTCAAGGTAAAAACAGAGAAGCTTGGATTAACAAAAGAGAAGAAGAACTTTTACCTGTACCTTATTTTCATGTTGTATTTACCCTACCTGATGCCATCAATCCGCTAGCCATGCATTTGCCTAGATGTGTGTATGACATCCTTTTCGAAGCTGCTTGGGAAACCTTACAGCAATTTGGGAAAAACAAAGGCGTGCAGATGGGTATGGTTTCTATCTTACATACTTGGGGTCAAAACTTAAGCTTGCATCCTCATTTGCATTGCATTGTTCCTGGTGGTGGTATCGACAAAAACGGCAACTGGCAACCATTAAGAGCAGATGGTAAGTTTTTGTTTCATGTTAAAGCGCTGTCAAAAGTGTTTAGGGCCAAGTATTGCGCTAAACTCAAGAAAGCAGATCTCCTTCAATACCAAAACATACGCGAAGAATTATGGGAGAAGGATTGGGTAGTCTTTGCTAAAAGACCTTTTGGTAGTGCTCATGCTGTGGTAGAATACCTAGGAAGGTACACACACAAAATCGCTATCAGTAACAATCGGATCAAAGAGATAGGAAAGGATACAGTAACCTTTACATACAAAGATTACAAGCAAAAGGCGCAAAAGAAAGAAATGACGCTAAGCCATGCTGAGTTTATCAGAAGGTTTGCCCTGCACATACTCCCCAAAGGTTTTGTTAAGATAAGGCATTATGGGTTTCTGAGCAGCACATGGAAAAGAAAGAAGTTAAATGCCTTGCAACATAAGCTAGGTGTTTCACTCCCGATAAAAGAACCCGAAAAACCAATCCCTTTGCCCAAATGTCCTCATTGCAAAACGGGTAACCTGCGCACCATTT
Source organism: uncultured Chitinophaga sp. (assembly GCA_964443415.1). GTDB lineage: Bacteria > Bacteroidota > Bacteroidia > UKL13-3 > UKL13-3 > B1. The sequence continues at coordinate 2,057 of CAYUDC010000223.1, forward strand.
TAGTATTCGACAAGCGCGGGCCACCTAACTCTTACATAGGCGATTGCCAAACTCCTTTTCCCTATAAATCCTAAATTTATGGGTAAGGGAACTTATGCCTACGGGTAAGAGATTATTATAAATATTGCAAATATTCATCATCAAACGAGGCGCTCTTACCTTGC
>CAYUDC010000224.1:0-2209 GCA_964443415.1 uncultured Chitinophaga sp.
CATCAGGATGCTACTGGTAAAAGAAAAGTAAAGGTAGGCGAGGGTGGTGATGGTAATACTCACCAACATCACGGGCCTTCTGCCAATTTTATCGCTAAGGGTTCCCCAGAAGGGCGCAAAGAAAAAGTTCATGAGTGAGTACAAGCCCGCGATGATACCAATTTCGATGGCACTGGCATGTAGCTCTTTGGAAAAAACAGGCAGGATGGGAATCACAATTCCAAATCCTAGCAAGTCGATGAAGATGGTAATAAAAAGAACGAAGAGTGGTTTGTTTTTCATTTGAAGTATTAGAACATCACCCGCAGTTGTAGGTTAAAGCTCCTAGGAGGGTCTACCTTGGTAGGGCGGGTGGCATATTCTGTATTGGTAAAGTTGTTGACAATAAAAGAGACTCTGGTATGTTGGTTTAGGTTGCATGCGATGCGCAGGTTTTGCACAAAATCGCCTTTGCCAGCCCGGTCGAAGAAGGCGTTTACTCCTGGCAAAAACACATAGATAAACTCATCTACCTTTTCGTAAATGCTATAATAATTTAGAGTATAGCCTACACTTAAAAAGCGATAGGTTGCCTCGATATCCCATTTGGCGGTGCTGCGGTTGCGGTAGGCGAGCAGCGGTGCGTAGTATTTGCTGCTATCTAATCGTTCGATGGAGTTCACAAAAGCGGTGAGGTAGGTGTTCCAATCTTTCATCTCTGGATGGGTACTTAAATTTACAGGCATAGAGTAGGTATAGCCGCCAATGGTTCTAATGAGTACATCACGGATGCGGCCTTCGCCGGTGATGCTGGCTTCGAAGCCTGCAATGCGGGTTTGGCCGATATTGTTGGCTCTAAAACCTATGCGTTCTAAGATGGGCAAACCAGAAGAAGAGGGAATCCATTGATCAAACTGAAACTCAATCATGCTATCATACTCTTGGTTAAAGATGGCAATGTCGAGGGCTCCCACAAAGTTTCCAATTTTAAAACCTTGTTGCATACCCAACTCGGCGGTCCAGCCTTTTTCGGAGCGTAGGTCTATGTTAGGGAAGATGCGCACGCCCGCAGCGCGGTCTTCTACAAACTTCTCGCCGATGGTTGGGAAGCGATAGCCTTCTGAGTAGTTGGCCCTAAAGAAGGTTTTTTCTCCGGCTTGGTAATTTAAGCCAAAACGTTTGAGCAAGCCAGTAGGCTCTTGGAAGTTGGATAGGCCATTGATTTCGTAACGGCCACCTACCACGGCACTCCAGCGTTTGTGTCTGTATTCTAGTTGCGAGAAGGCAGCGCGACTAAAACCTGCAAAGCTGCCTTTATATACATTGCCAACCGCCCAAAGGGTGGTGATGTAGGTGCCAGCCGTGATATGAAAGTACTTGCCTAGTTTGCGTTGAAAGTTATAATCGAAGGCATAGAGGTTGGCGATGGCATCATTTTCATTGGCCTTATTGGGAAGCGTTCTATCCACAAAACGGTGAATTTGGTACATGCGGGCTTTAAACTGGTGGGTGCTTTTGCCACGGCGCCACTCGGCATGCGGGTCGAAAGAAACAATGCGGTAGAGGTCGTCTACAATATAATTATTCAAAGGCTTAAGTGCGCCTGAGTCGGCATTTTGCCAGAGAAAGAACCTTCCCCCACGTTCGTACATGCCATTAAAGTTAAGGCCAAAGCTAAAGTTCTTGCTCACGTTATACCTGGTTTTTAGGTAGGTTCTAGCGCGTTGGTTATCGGCACCATAGAGGTGGCTGCGAATGGCTTGGGCTTGCCCCGACCAAACCAGGTCGAATTTGCCAAAGCGCTGCTTGTGGCTAAAGAACATGCCATTGCTAAAAGGTCTTTCGGAGGGGCCCCACCAAATGGTTTCTTTGCGTTGTGGGTTAGAGTTGATACCCGAGTAAAAGGTAATTTTGGTTTCTGGCCTATGGCCTGCCCAACCCGTGCGAACATTAACGGTACCGTTGAGGGCAGAAGAGCCGTATAACACCGAGGCAGAGCCTTTGATTACTTCAACCTGTTCTGCCGATTCGATAGGGAGGAAGTTCCATCGCACATCGCCTAAATCGGCCCCCAACAAAGGCATATCATCTAATAAGATGGCCACGCGGCTGCCAGTATTGTAAGAGAAACCAACACCCCCGCGAATGGTAGGTTGCCCGTCTACTACGTTAATGCCAGGGATTTTATTGAGCACTTCGGTAAGGTCGGTGGCATTGGTATTGCTTATGA
>CAYUDC010000225.1:0-2201 GCA_964443415.1 uncultured Chitinophaga sp.
ATTTCTTTCACTTCTCTTACTTCTTTCACTCCAGCGCTAATTGCGCTAAGTGTAAAGAAATTCATGTTCATTTGTTGAGAAATAATATTGGCAAAAGTCGTTTTTCCAACTCCTGGAGGCCCCCATAAGATTATAGATGGAATACTGCCAGCATTCATCATTCTTCGAATAACTCCTTCATTACCAACAAGGTGTTGTTGACCAATAATTTGATCAAGGTTTTGAGGGCGCATTCTTTCAGCTAAAGGAGCATTGTTGAGTTGCATAAGCGAGAAATTATGGCTTCAAGTTACCAAGAAGCAAAGCCAAAGTCAAATAAAAATCTTGAATCAAGTTTTAGAAATTCATCAAGCTTATTCCTTTTATTTCTAATAAATTGCATCATGAATTCTTCAAATATCATCAAAGCCCATATACTCTTGTCGATTTTAGCGATTATTGGAGGTTTGCATTTTGTGATTGCGAAGAATGTAGTACCTGAGTTTATTCAGCCTTCAGGGATGATATTCATTCGGGTGGTGCTTGGTACGTCATTTTTCTTTTTCATTGATGCTATTCGAAAAGATGATTCTAAGATTGAAAAACAAGATTGGCTTAAATTAATCATCTGTGGAGTGTCTGGTGTGGCAGCTAATCAGTTGTTGTTTTTCAATGGTTTAGCGTTGACTTCTCCAGTGAATGCTTCTTTGATGATGTTGCTTTCTCCTTTGATTACTTTATTGGCGGCTGTGATTGTATTAAAGGAAAAAATAAAGTGGTTTAATGTTTTAGGTGTTTTCTTGGGTATTGCTGGTGCAAGTGTTTTAATCCTCAATAAAAGTATAACCACAACAAAAACTTCTAATTCTTTAGGAGATATTTTGGTGTTGATGAATGCTACGGCATGGTCTATTTATATGATTACTGTGGCTCCTTTGATGCAAAAATATCATCCATTTAAGGTCTTGAAATATACTTTCTTATTTGGAATGATAGTGGTGATACCATTTGGGTTTTCTCAATTTGTTGTTATTCAGTGGGCTACGTTTACTGCTAAAGCTTGGATAGGCTTTGTATTTATTTTGTTGCTTGCCACTATTTTTGCGTATTATGTGAATACTGCAGTATTAAGACATGTTTCTCCTGCTGTTTCAGGGGTGTATATTTACATTCAACCCATTATAACAACAATTTATGCAGTTTTTCTACAAGTGGAAGATTTGAGTTTAATAAAATTGCTCAGCGCTATGATGATTTTTGCTGGCGTATATTTGTCAAGTAAAAAAACAAAAAGAGTATAACTTTCATTCGATTTGAACGTACAAGTAAATCCCCATATTTATTTAATGTTACGTGCTAGAATCATACTAATTATTGGCATAATTGTCTTGATGTTTCATCAAACATTTGCTCAAAATCACTGTTTAAAAGGTGATTGTGAAAATGGTGTGGGTACTTTTGTCATGGCCAATGGAGATCGGTATATTGGTGAATTTAGAAATGGGAAATTTAGTGGTGAAGGGGAATATTTTTTTGCAGGCGAGGATTTTAAGAAAGGTAATAAATATGTAGGAGAATTTAGAAATGGCCTATTTAATGGACATGGAATGTTTTATTATTTGCATGACGGTCCACAAAAAGGAGATAAATTTGAAGGTGAGCTAAGAGATGGGAAGTTTAATGGCCCGGGGACTTACTTTTTTGCCAATGGAGATAAATACATTGGTGAGTTTCGGGATAATAAATTGGAAGGGCAAGGGACGATGTATTATGCTAATGGAGATCGATATGTTGGTGATTTTAAGGGAAATATACGCCAAGGTCATGCTACCATGTATTATGCTGATGGTAGTAAATTTATAGGAGAATTTGATGAAGATAAAAGCCATGGTCAAGGTACTTTGTATTTTGAAAATGGAGATACATATGTGGGAATGTTTATAGATGGCAAAATAAAAGGCCAAGGCGTAATGTATTTTAAATCTGGGGATAGATATATTGGGGAATTTTTTGATGGCAATTTTAATGGTTTAGGGATTTTATATGCTGAAGATGGAAAAATTAAATCTGGAAATTGGAAAGATGATCAATTTGTAAGTCCTTCAACCTTGGCTATTCCTCCCGTAATTTCTTGGATTGCTCCAGCAACAGTAGCAGAGGTAGTAAACGAACCTGTATTTAGTTTACGAGCTTGTATCATGTCGCATGAGAAGAGTATAAAT
>CAYUDC010000226.1:0-2172 GCA_964443415.1 uncultured Chitinophaga sp.
AGCGTTCATTTGATGGGTTACGGTTTGAACCAATTGCCTTTTATGCTGGAGCGATTCATTCAAATACTAGTCTATACTATAGCCATACAGATAAAGGTGTTTTGTTAACAGCCAAGCAAGTTTATTACCGATTGATGCAGGAAGATTTGGATGGGAAAAGGACCAATTTAGGAACACATGTTTTAAATGTAGAAGAAAAGATAGCATTCTTGGTGTATCCTAATCCAGCGAAAGATAAAATAAGGTTTAGTGGTGTTTCATCTACTCAAATTAGCCATATCGTAATTTGCGATGTGCAAGGTAGAACCTTATTTAATTGGGAAAAGCAGGATACTTATCAACAGTTAGAAGAAGTGGATGTGTCTGAATGGGGTAAGGGTTTTTATTTTATTAGAATTTTGAATGATGATCAAAGGGTATTTACCGCCTTATTTGAGGTAAATTAATTAGTTTTTTAAGAAGCGATGGTAAATTTCATATAGGATCATGTACACTAATAATGGAAAAACGAGGAATGATAATTTATTGAAATTCCATGCTTCTGTCCATTCAAAATGAATTAAATGCATTACACCTCTTGTCATGCCACATCCGTAGCATTCTAAGTTAAATAATCTTACAGAAAGGCAGGTTGGCGTTCCGGTATCAAAGTAATCTGCGGGTAGTAAAAAAAGCGTAAGGCCAACTACAGCTAAAAGAAATAATAAACCGTAGCCAATAAGCCTTTTTGTTTTTGGGTTGAGCTGTTTTTCGTCCATTTTATTTTTTATTTAAAACTACCATTACATTCTCTTTCTTTTTTAAGACAGTTACCACCTCTGTATTTGCCTCTCCATCTCTAATCGTAAAATTAGCCGTGCAAAGTTTCATTTTACCTTCATTGAGCGCCTCAATTCTAATACTTCCTTTTTTCTCTTTAAAGGGCACTATAATGGTTTTCTTTTCAGGACCCATGATAAAACGGTCTAGCACTTTGTTTCCATTCACATACAAAGCAATTTCATCTCCATCAATGTTTCTTGAATCCCAAATTTCAATGATGATTTCTTCACTCTCCCAATTTATACGAAGCACATCATTATTCTTAAGAATATTGGTCGCTGGTTTTGCATCTTTGTTTGGGTTATTTTTTGTTGCATTGAGCAAAGAATCGGCAAGCTTATGTAAATCTTTAGGAGGGTCTTTAACCACCTTATTGATAAAGTTTGATTCGATAAGGTAGATAGAGCCTGATTCACAATCTTTGCCAGTTGGAAATTGGCCATTGAACTTGCCAGTAATGATTGACTTTCCCTTGATGGTATTGATCTTAGCATTGGTTACCGATATGTAGCAAAAGGTGTTAGGGTCAGCCTTTGATTGTGAGTTGATATTAGATTCTTCTTTAAATGAAATTAAATTATTAGACCAGTTGATGCTGCCTTTTATAACTGAGGCGGTTTTGTCTTTGCCATAAATATCCGTTAAGCTGGTACCTTCAATGATACCGGGTGAAATCTCTTTAAACTCTATCTTAAATGTAATGAGTTGTTTAGAGGATAATTCAAGGGTACCAGCGTATTCAAATTTTTTATCTGCTTGTGCATTAGACACATGAGTTATAAAAATAATGATTATAAAATTTATAATTGACTTCATCCTCTTTTTTCTTAAAATTTGATATTCACAAATCAATTAAATAAATCATGAAAAACATCAACAAAGTATTTGCGACCTTTATGGTGGCATTTTTATTGATCGCTGGTAGCTCTTATGCTTCGTTTCCAGTAAAAGAAAGTTCAAAGAAAGAACAAACTTCTAAAGCCATTGCTAAAGATGAAGTTAAAGCTGCTAAAGCCGAGTTCGAACAAATTGTTAGCGCCCCTGCAAAAGACACTGAAAGCTTAACTGCACCTCAAGATTTAGATGAAAAATGGATTCTACTTCTTCTTTGGTTCTTTTTAGGTGGTTTCGCTGCACACAGATGGTATAAGAAAAAACCTGCAGGTTGGAACATTTTATTCATCCTTACTGCTGGCGGATGTGGAATCTGGGCAATCGTGGATTTAATTAATATCTTAACAGATAATTTCTAGGATTTATACTTTAAACAAAAAAGCCGACTAGTGAAAACTAGTCGGCTTTTTTTATATTTTAATTAGTTACTCAATTTAATTTAACCGATACACAATT
>CAYUDC010000227.1:0-2171 GCA_964443415.1 uncultured Chitinophaga sp.
CTACCGAGTTTCAGGTGATAGAAATCAAAACAAAACCCATTACCACCTTATCTACTAAAGATTGGATAGTAGATCAGATGGCCAGGCAACTTTTTGGATTACCCAAATAACCCCAAACATTTTACTTATGAAAAAGATGATTGTATTGGTATTGCTATTGGCAATACACATGGGCCAAGCATTTGGGCAGGCCACTGATTTATATTTTAGCACACAAACCGGGCAGTCGAGCAGCTTTAGCGGCACTTACACTAAACAAACCGACAAATACGAAAATGGAAGTTTTACCATCAGTAAAACAGGTCCGGTTAATTATACCCTCGACCCTAACGCAATGGCGATAGCGCCAAACGAAAATAAAACATGGAATGGCAGTATTAGTGTTGACCCTACTGGCGCTCCCGCAGCAGGCAGTCAAACTGTTGGGTCAATTATGATAAATTATAATATTGGTTACAGCAGGCCGTATGGAACTGGTACCAATGGCACCGTAACCAGCACCTACTATTGCAGTGACAATGGCTCTGCTTCTGGTGTGGGAGGTTGCGGTTATCATGGCACTACCCCAGGTGCACACGAAATAGTTTCTGACTATGGGCAACATACCTTGCAGTTTAACATCATCAGCATTTTGGTTGAACTGCCCAATGAGATTTGTCTAGGAAAAACAGGTGAGAAAGATGTTACTGCAAGCGCATTCCCTGCCAATGCAGGAAATTTTGTGTGGAGCAGCAGCCACCCACAGGTACAAATTACCAATGCCAATGGGGCCACTGCACATATCAAACTCATGGACACCTCTGTGCACAATGCTACTGTGAAGGTAAAGTTTGAAATTAATGGTGTAACCTATGAAGATGAAGGCACCTTATCTACTTGTGAATGTACTTGCAAAACCCTTAACGAAACTATTACTGCAGGACCATTAAGCTTTGCAGTGAATGTAGCCCCAACCAACCAAAATGTGGATGGAGCAGGCAATTGTAGTTACCAAACCAATACTACTTCCTTAAATTTTACCATGGAAGGAGTAATCAGTAGAACAGTGAGTATAGAAAATAATGTAAACTTATCCTTCAAGAAAAACTGCGAGTCAGGTGATATTTCGGCTGTTTCGGCAAGCTGGAGTGGAGATAAAGTTATTGAAGCCATTAGCATAAGAGGGGTAAAAACTTTTGATTTAACGGTGAAGCAAGTAGACATTGAAGTGAGTACAGAAGGCAATGTAACGGGCACTGTAAAAGTAAATGTAGCCAATCCAGAGGATAGAGACCTTTCTTTAGGGAAGAAGTTTGTGATGCTGAGAAAAGGCACCAACACCGATATCACCTTTACGTTTAGCGGCGGCAATAATTATACAGGTAGTTTTGATTTTAGCGGAATTCATGGCATTGTCATCGACTTGATGAAGCAAAGTGATGGCAATGAAGTTAAACTGGCAAGCTATAGTGGCAATATGGATGCAGATGGGGTGTTGAGTGGTAACTTTACCATGGAGGCTAACCCAAGTTATAAAACCAATGCTTTTAAGGTGCAGCTAAAAGAACTTTCATTGGGCACAGAAATTAAGATAAGTGATGGATCATTTAAATTAACAGCTGGCTCAGGAAAAGTAACTATCTCTGAAATGAAAGCCATTACAGGTACCATAGACCTTGGCTTAAGCTTTGCGGATGGAGGAGCCTGCAATGCAAATATTGCAGCAGCAGACATCAAGGCTTTTACCATGACTTTAGACGAGTTTAACCTGAGTGCAGATTTCAATTCCGACTTTGATATCACCAAGGTAGAGGGCTCATTGAAGGCCAAACATAATTCCTTTGATATTAAAATTGCAGTTGACCAGTTTAAAGTAGAAAATGGCGAATTAAAGACCTTCACCTGCAGTGGCATGGTTAAATACGCTAGCTTTAAGTTTAACCTAGAAAATGCCAGTTACAACTCGGGACCTCCTGGTAAGTTATCTATCACCGCAAAGGTTGAGATAAGCGCTACAGGCACAGCGGCCATGATTGCAGTGCAAAATTTTGATATTGCAGAAGATGGCACCATTACCATTGGAACCATCTCTGGTAACTTAAACAGAGCGCCTGCTAGTATTAGCTTCTCTGCTACTTTTGGAGCAAATAAATTTTCTGGAACATTTAATGGAGATTTTGCAGCGGTAGGTT
>CAYUDC010000228.1:0-2122 GCA_964443415.1 uncultured Chitinophaga sp.
TATTGCAATAAGAAAGCCATTGAAACCCGCGTATTTCCGTTAGACAAAAAATAATACTTACTATTCCTTCAAATGCCTTTACATTTGTGGTCGCATGTTGGCAGGTTCATTCCATATAATTAAACCCTCTACCCCCAGTGCTTTGCTAAGACAAAGCTTTGGTGCGGTGATGCTTTTGATATGGCTGCTGTTTAGCGCAGGGCAAATCCAAGCGCAAATTCAAAAAGGAACCTCCCCTGCTGCTTCACTTTCTTTTGTATCGCTCAAAGCAAATACCCAGCATATTCAGCTAAAGCAAAACCCTGCACTGAACCTTTTATCCGAAGCCATAGACGAAGAGTTGGCAGAAGAAGAACTTGAAGAGGGTGAAGCGCTAGCCAGTTTTTTAGCTATATTTTATAAAAGCATGCTGGCCAATTGCTCCCAATCCGAGCAATTATTATTTAGTAATCTCTCTCAGCCCAGACCACTCAAACAAGGCATTCCCTTGTTTGTGCTCTACCAATCTTTTAAAAGCTTCTTGGTTTAAATTGAATGCTTATAACTCCCCTGTTCTGGAGAGTTAACTGTTTTTTATTTTCAATTTACATTCAATTTAACATTCATTCATGAGAAGTATTTTATGGCTTGCTTTAAGCCTATCTATAGTATTTTTACACGGCTGTGCACCACACAGCGAACATGCTGCCGAAGAAAGCAGGTATACCGCCACCCTACCCATCCAAAAAGACACCGTCATCTTCAACGAATATGTGTGTCAGATTAGGTCGATCCAACACATTGAGCTCAGAGCCCTCGAAAAAGGTTACCTTCAAAAAATCTATGTAGATGAAGGTCAATCGGTAAAAAAAGGCCAACTCTTATTTCAAATCTTGCCTATTGTTTATGAGGCAGAAACAGAAAGGGCCGAGGCCGAGCAAAAGTTTGCCCAAATAGAATACCTTAACACCAAAGCCTTAGCCGATAGCAATATTGTCTCTAAAAACGAACTGGCACTTGCCAAGGCGCGTTTGTCTAAAGCTACTGCCGATCTAAACCTAGCCAAAGCGCACCTTAAGTTTACCGAACTTCGGGCACCCTTTGATGGCATTGTAGGACGCTTTAACGAGGTAAGGCAAGGCAGCTTATTAGACGAAGGCGAACTCTTAACCACCCTCTCAGATAATAGCAAAATGTGGGTGTACTTTAATGTACCCGAGGCCGAATACATCAGTTATAAAAGTCACCATGGCAATAACGAACATGCCAAGGTAAAGCTGCAAATGGCCAATAACGAGTTGTTTACCGAGACCGGGCAGGTAGAAACCATAGAAGCCGATTTTAACAACGAAACCGGCAACATTGCCTTTAGGGCTGGCTTTAACAATCCGAATGGCGTATTAAGGCATGGCGAAACAGGCAATATTTTAATGCCCGTGCCTTTAAAACATGCCCTGCTTATTCCGCAAAAAGCTACCTACGAAATCTTAGATAAGAAGTTTGTGTTTGTGGTAAAATCGGGTAAGGTAGAAGCCAGAGAAATTAGCATTGGACAAGAGATGCCACATATTTTTAGTGTAAGCGCAGGTTTATCGTCAACAGATACTTTGATGGTAGAAGGACTTCGTAAGGTTAAAAATGGCGATGCGGTGTTGGTGGCCTATAAGCCCTTTGCCCAAATTGTAGATGAGCTAACACATTTAAAAGCCGAGTAATTGCTAACCCATTCATGAAACGCGTATGTTTAGTAAATTCATTCAAAGGCCAGTATTGGCCATCTCGCTCTCTTTAGCGATAGTTTTCTTGGGCATTCTGGCCATTAAAACCAGGCCCATCTCTCAGTTTCCAGATATTGCCCCTCCTAGGGTAAACATCTTTATAGCCTACCCAGGTGCCAGCGCGCAGATTTTGGTAGAGTCTACTTTAATTCCATTAGAACGTGCCATCAATGGGGTGCAAGGCATGCTATACCTTACCTCGGATGCCACCAGCGCAGGCGAGGCCACCATTCAGATTGTATTTGAGCCCGGCACCGACCCCAATGCGGCGGTGGTAAACGTAAAAACACGGGTGGATGCCATTATGAACAACCTGCCTCCTTTGGTGCAAAGAGAAGGCATTATCATAACACCCATACAGCCTA
>CAYUDC010000229.1:0-2116 GCA_964443415.1 uncultured Chitinophaga sp.
CCTTATTCCCTTTTTGAACCCAAACACCTTTGGTGCGTATTGGATGTAAAGCACTTGATAAGTCTTGGTATGTAAACTTACCATCCTCCATTAGGCTTAATTCTATCTGCGATGGATCTGAATCTGATACGCCATAAACACCTAATACTTTAGGATTAACTGCACCTGAGAATGCATAGCAAATGCACAAAGCTATTGCTAAAAAAAAGGTTTGAACCGAGGTTTTCATATATTGATTTGTCTTAATTTATAGGTAAGGTATAGTAAATAGTTATACTTACCAAAAAGTAAGTATATCAATTTTTATTTGTTTAACTTATTCTCAACTAATCCTCCTACCTTGTAACATCAAATCAAGTAACTTATTATGCATATCGGAAAAGGTTATACTTTTAAGGAAGTGATACTGTGGACGCGCAACGACATCTTCTTTCTTTTATTTCTATCTTCTATTCCCACCACATTATATCAAGTGTTTCATTGGAAATGGTTGATGCTACCCTGGCTACCAATTGCCTTGTTGGGCACCGCTGTGGCCTTTGTAGTTGGTTTTAAAAATAACGCCTCCTATGATAGGTTGTGGGAAGCACGCAGAATTTGGGGTAGCATCACCAATATCAGTCGCAGTTGGGGTATAATGGTGAAAGACTACGTTAGCAACCAACATGCCTCACAACCTTTAAACGATACCCAACTGCATCAATTACATCTAAGCCTTATTCAACGCCATTTGGCTTGGCTTACTGCCTTGCGCTATCAACTAAGAGAAAACAAACCTTGGGAAGCCATTAACCTGCCACATAACAGAGCCTATCGCGACCAATACTTTAGAGTGGAAGAGCAGGATACACAGCTTGGTGATGCCTTGGTAAAGTACCTTTCTAAGGAGGAACTAGATTTGGTTATGAGCACCTCCAACAAGGCGGCTCAAATTTTATCCTTACAGTCTAAACACCTCAAACAATTATTAGAAGCCGGATTTATTGAAGATTTTAGACACATGGAACTTGAAAAAATGTTAGTGGAGTTATTTAATCAACAAGGCGCCAGCGAACGTATTAAGAACTTCCCCTACCCAAGGCAATATGCTAGCCTAAACTTATGGTTTATCAAAATATTTGTGGCTTTAATACCCTTTGGCATGATCAAAGAATTTGCCGAAATGGGAGAAAATTTTGTTTGGATGACCATCCCTTTTGCGGCCTTATCTGGCTGGATTTTTACCACCATGGAACGTATAGGCGAAACCAGTGAAAACCCTTTTGAAGGCAGTGCCAACGACGTACCGATTAGCAGTATCAGCCGCAACATAGAAATAGATTTAATGGAGATGCTTGCCATACCACATCAACTAAAACCCCTTAGCGCACAAAACAATATCCTCACCTAATATGAACTTAAATACCATCTTTAAAAACAATGAAAAATGGGTTGAAAGCAAATTGCAATTAGACCCTCACTATTTTGAAAACCTAGCTAAGGGCCAAACCCCTGAGTTTTTATACATTGGTTGCAGTGATAGCCGTGTTACGGCCGAAGATCTAATGGGGGTTAATCCTGGTGAAGTCTTTATCCATAGAAACATTGCCAATCAAGTGGTGCCCACCGATAATAACATCAATGCTGTGATTCAATATGCCGTTGAACATTTAAAAGTAAAGCATATCATCATCTGTGGACACTACGAATGTGGTGGAGTTAAAGCGGCCCTTCATCCAAGTGATATGGGCCAACTTAACAGCTGGTTGCAAACACTTAGAGATGTAAGACGCTTGCATCAACAAGAATTATCAGAGATTAAAGATGAACAAAAATTGTTTGATAAATTGGTTGAACTTAATGTAAAAGAACAATGCTTAAACATTATCAAAATAGACCATGTACAAAGAAGTTGGTACAAAACTGGCTATCCAAAAATCCATGGTTGGATATTTGATGTGAGAACAGGAAAACTCATAGACTCGGGGATGGACTTTGAAAAAGAATTCCTAGAAATTAGAGACATCTATGATCTAAAGCCTTTACAAAAACATTCATAGGTTTTGTCATAATCCCAAATGAATAGTGCTTAAGGAACATATAATGCTATCTTTGGTACAATTATAATTTTAGATGA
>CAYUDC010000230.1:0-2074 GCA_964443415.1 uncultured Chitinophaga sp.
TATAAGTATGGCACAAAACTAAATACATTTCAGTACTTTGCAATACATAGTACATGATATAAAAATAAAGCGCTGTTTTTCAGCGCTTTATTTTTATATCATGAATTTTCGGCCCCTCGGCTTTGCTCCGTGACCGTTGCTTTACCCAGAATTCTGTGCTCAAATCAGCAGCAATTTAAAGGGGCGCTCACTCTTGCTCATCCTGCTCCTCTTGCTCTTCATTTTTTAATTTTGAAGGAAGCGTACCATACATTTCTTTGAATTTCTTAGTGAAGTAGTTGTGGTTTTTAAAGCCACATTCCTTAATTACCCCAGTAACGTTAAGGGCCTTGCTCTCTAATATTTCTTTGGCTTTTTCGAGTCGCATCTCCAAAATCAACTGAAAGATAGACTTGCCTAAAATTCTTTTCACATGTTTTTGAATACTAGAAGTACTCATAGGAAAAGCATTTCCAAGGTCTTTTAAAGATAGTGATTCATTGGATAAATTTTTATCGATATATGCCTTGAGCTCCGTCATAAACTTCTGGTCGCGCGAGGTATAATTACCTTCAGAAGCTCCTTTGCTTAAGTAAGATTGGATGACTTTCTTTCTGTTATCGATATTATTTCTACACTTTAGGATGATTTCTTGGGCAATAAATGGCTTGGTAATAAAATCATCTGCCATTAAGTCTAAGGCGCTTAATTTATCTTCTAAAGCGGTTTTAGCGGTTAGAAATATAAATGGTATGTGGGCATAATTTTTATTAGACTTCACATGCTTTAGTAATTCAAATCCATCCATTACCGGCATCGAGATATCTGATAGTATCAAGGCAATGCGTTTAGATTTAATTAACTTGAGGGCTTCTAAACCATTGCTGGCTTTATACACATGAAATCCTTCCATTTCTAGCAACGAGAACAGATTTTCACTTAAGATTAAATCATCTTCTACCACTAAAATCTTATCCAACATGTATTGATTCTTTTTCTTCATCTTGTTAAGCATTAATATTTTTTAATTGGATGGTATAATGGATGATGTTATTTTCTACATTCATCTTAATCTCTCCACCTAGGTATTGAATAATCTCCTTTACTAAGTATAGGCCCAAGCCCAAGCCATGTGAGGCAGTTTCGGTTTGTTTTACTTTTTCAAACGCACTTACTTTTTCAAAGTCTAACTCGTTAAAACCAGCCGAAGCATATTTTAAATCCAAGGCAATAAAATGATTTACTTGGTGGATGGTCCAAACCACTGCGGTGCCGGGCTTGCTAAATTTAAAGGCATTGTCGCTAAGTTCTTCAATGATTTTTCTAAGTAAATAAGGGTCTTGTGAGAAGTTCTCTAGCGCAATTTCTGCCACTAAGTCTTCTTCTCTTAAATACATGAGGGTTAATCTTCTAATGGCTTTTCTAAGTTCTTTTTCTAAAATATTATCAGGTTTTAAATGTATTTTCTGTTTGATCCAAGCTTGATAGAACAGATAGTTGTCTAAGGAACGTTGTAATTTTTGTCCGCTTTGCTCTATCACCTGCAAGATGGTTTGCACCTGTAAGTCGTCGTCTTTCTGGTTAAATTTAAGGTAATGAACACCTGCAGAAATATTATTAAGGTTGTTGTTAAAATCGTCGAAAGAAGTGAGTGTTGGATGCTCTATTGATTGCGATTTTGCTAGTTCAATGGCTTTAAAGTTTCTTTCTTGTTTTTTAAGTTTATTATGAACAATCTCCTGTAAATCTGCTAGGTTAAAAGGCTTGGTGATATAATCGTCCGCTCCAAGATTCATCCCTGTTCTCAAATCACTTGGGTCGTTTTTAGCAGTGAGAAAGATAAATAAACTGGTATGCAAGGGATGAATGAGATTGATGTATTGCAAGAAATCAAATCCATTCATTTCAGGCATCATGATATCGCATAAAATCAAATGGGGATTATACGTTTCAAAAATCTCACTTGCCTCTCTTCCATTGGTTTTTGCTTTTACGTCATGACCCAACATTTCCATAATCTCCACTAGGTTTCCCCTAATAGTGGCATCATCCTCAACAATTAAAATCCTCTTTTTTTCTTTTGTTATTGACATAA
>CAYUDC010000231.1:0-2059 GCA_964443415.1 uncultured Chitinophaga sp.
AGAAAAAAAGAGGATTTTAATTGTTGAGGATGATGCCACCATTAGAGGCAACCTTGTTGAGATTATGGAAATGCTGGGCCACGAGGTATTATCCAAATCCAACGGAAGAGAAGCCAGTGAGGTATTTGAATCCTTTAATCCACATCTTATTATTTGCGATGTGATGATGCCAGAGATGAATGGCTTTGATTTTTTGCAATACATTAACCTCATTCATCCTTTGCATACCAGTTTATTTATCTTCTTAACCGCTAAAAACGACCCCAGCGATTTAAGAACAGGAATGAATCTGGGTGCCGACGACTATATTACCAAACCCTTTAACCTAGCAGATTTACAAGAAATCATCCACAATAAACTGAAGAAGCAAGAAAGGAATTTTAAAGCCCTCGAATTGGCAAAATCGCAAAGCGTAGAACATCCTACCCTTACTTCCTTCGATGATTTTAACAATAATCTTAATAATATTTCGGCAGGTGTTCACTACCTAAAATTCAACCTAAAGGAAGACGATCTACAAGTTCAAACCATTTTGCAGGTGATTGAGCAAAGTGGTCAAAAACTTCAACGCTCACTAGACAACTATTTGTTTTATCAGGCTTGGATCAAACAGAAAATACATTTAAAACCAGAAGAAATTTTAGAAAAAGACCTCAGAAAAGCTATAAGGCGAATTACCCTCATGTACCTAAGAGAGGAAGACTTAGTGGCAGAAATTGCGATAGAAAACTTTATACATGATAACTATTTACTTAGAAAAATCATCGAAGAACTAAGTGACAATGCCTTTAAATTTAGCAAACCAGGAACCGCAGTAGTTTGGACCATTCACCAAGTAAACAATTTTTTAGCATTGGATTTAAAATATGCCTCTGCTGGATTTACAGAGTTAGACTTAGAGAAAGTAAATGCTTTTAAAAAGGTCAAGCAAACAGAAACTGCCACACATGGTTTAGGCTTGGGCTTGTTTTTGGTTAAAGAAATCATCCAATATGTAGGAGGAGATCTTAAAATTAGAGTAGAAGATAATATTATACATTATACCCTTCAGTTTAAAAAATTAAATGCTTAACAGGATGAAGAAGAAGAATCAATACATGTTGGATAAAGTTTTAGTGGTAGAAGATGATTTAATCTTAAGTGAAAATCTTTTCTCGCTACTAGAAATGGAAGGATTTCATGTGTACAAAGCCAGCAATGGCTTAGAAGCCCTCAAGTTAATTAAATCTAAACGCATTGCTTTGATACTATC
Organism: uncultured Chitinophaga sp.; assembly: GCA_964443415.1. GTDB lineage: Bacteria > Bacteroidota > Bacteroidia > UKL13-3 > UKL13-3 > B1. The sequence goes on from CAYUDC010000231.1 coordinate 1,253, forward strand.
AGATATCTCGATGCCGGTAATGGATGGATTTGAATTACTAAAGCATGTGAAGTCTAATAAAAATTATGCCCACATACCATTTATATTTCTAACCGCTAAAACCGCTTTAGAAGATAAATTAAGCGCCTTAGACTTAATGGCAGATGATTTTATTACCAAGCCATTTATTGCCCAAGAAATCATCCTAAAGTGTAGAAACAATATCGATAACAGAAAGAAAGTCATTCAATCTTACCTAAGCAAAGGAACTTCTGAAGGAAACTATACCTCGCGCGACCAGAAGTTTATGACCGAACTAAAGGCTTATATAGATAAAAATTTGCCCAATGAATCGCTTTCGCTAAAAGACCTCGGCAATGCCTTTCCAATGAGCACCTCTAGCATCCAAAAACATGTGAAAAGAATTTTAGGCAAATCTATTTTTCAGTTGATTTTGGAGATGCGACTCGAAAAAGCCAAGGAAATATTGGAAAGCAAAGCACTTAATGTAACCGAAGTAATCAAAGAATGTGGCTTTAAAAACCATAATTACTTCACCAAAAAATTCAAGGAAATGTACGGCACCCTGCCCTCTAAGTTAAAGCATGAGGAGCAAGAAGAGCAGGATGATCAGGAGTGAGCACCCCTCGAAATTGCTGCTGATTTGAGCACTGAGTGCTGGGTAAAGCACCGATTCCTTCGCTTCGCTCGGGAACCGAATATTCATATTAAAAAAAATAAAGCGCTGAAAAACAGCGCTTTATTTTTTCATAATGTACTATGTATTGCAAAGTACTGAAATGTATTTAGTTTTGTGCCATACTTATA
>CAYUDC010000232.1:0-2057 GCA_964443415.1 uncultured Chitinophaga sp.
ATGATTAAGTAATTTCCTTTGATTTTTTCTACATGATTCATCGGTGAGTTATCATCATAATTCTGACCATTTTCTTGAGGGGTTCTCATAAAACGCTCGGTATAGATATTATCGTAATACCTCCAATTGGTAACCGGAGCAACTGAAATAGCTGCTTTAAAAATATCATTGCCTTTGCTAATGCCAAGGCCTGCCATATACCCACCAAAACTCCATCCCCAAATACCAATTCTATTGGCATCCACAAAAGGTAATTTAGCCAATTGATTGGCCGCAAAAATTTGGTCTTCAATTTCTAGTTTTCCTAAGTTTAGGTAAGTACATTTTTTAAATTGCTCTCCTTTAAACCCAGTTCCACGGCCATCTACCGACACAACCATATAACCTTGCTGCGCCAACATTTGATACCAAAAATAGTTACCTCCACTCCACCTGTTCATCACCGTTTGGCTACCCGGACCGCCATAAACATACATGAGTACCGGATACTTTTTAGTGCTATCAAAATTACTTGGGTAAATGGCAAAATAATTCATGTTATCGCCCATCACATTTTTCATGGTGCCAAAAACAGCCGGACTGATATCATATGTTTTTAGCTTCTCTCTTAATGCTGCATTATCTGCCAGCGTTCTCACCACTCCACCTTTGTTATTTAATAAGGTATACACAGGAGGCGTGTTCATATCACTATGTACATCTAAGTAATAGGTGAAATCGGAGTTAAAGGAGGCATTATGCCATCCTTTGCCTTTACTAATCTGAACTTTCTTTTTGCCATTGAGCCCAATGGCATACACATACCTTTCGGTTGAATTTACTTCTGATGAGCTAAAGTACACAAGTTTATTTTTCTCATCCACTCCCAAAAACTCATCAATATCAAAGGCCCCTTTGGTGAGTTGCCTTAGAGATTTATATTTCATATCATATAGGTAGATATGATTATAGCCATCTCTTTCACTGGTAAACACCATAGACCATCCATCATTTAAAAAGGTGAGGTTATCTGTTATATCGATATAGTATTTATTGGTCTCGCTGTAAATTACATTCGATTTACCATTCTTGGCATCTGCCAAAAGAATATCTAGTTTATTTTGTAGCCTGTTTAGTCTTTGCACACAAAGCACGTCTGTGTTTTTGGTCCATTGCATGCGAGGCAAGTAAATATCGGTTTCTTTGCCAGTTTCTATTTCGGTGATTAACTCGGTTTTAAGGTCATACACAAAAATATTTACCAATGAATTTGCTTCTCCTGCTTTAGGGTATTTAAACTTCTCTTGCTTTGGATAAAGGCTGCCATACATAGTCATTTCAAACTGTGGCACTTTACTTTCATCAAATCTATAAAAGGCAATTTTATCCCCAGCATCATTCCAAGAAAAGCCTTGCCAGATGGCAAACTCCTCTTCGTACACCCAATCGGTAGCCCCATTGATGATTTCATTTACTTTTCCATCTTTGGTGATTCTTACCTCTTGGTTCAACCTAAAATCATAATAGAACAAGTTATTGTCTCGCACAAAAGCCAGTTTAGAGGCATCTGGAGAAAAGGTAGCATAACGCACCATTTCTTTCACCGGATTTACCAAGGTTTTCTTTTGAATATCATACACATAAAAAACACTTTGACTGCTGTGTCGGTAGATGTATTCTGTTTGGGTAGCTATCAATAATTTGGTTTCGTCTGCACTAAAAGAGAAATTAGCAATACTAAGGTTCGAACCGCCATTGGCTCTTTTTACATCCGCTATTTTTACAATGGTATCCACCACTTTTCCGCTGGCAAAAGCATACTTTAATAAGTTTTGCTCCTCATCTAAATTACAATAATAACGGCCATCGTTTAAGGAGTTAAAACCCATTACCCCACGGGCAGAGAAGGTGCCTTTGGTCCAAATATCTTCTAAACTTATTTTTGTTTGGCTGTTTGACCCAAACACCACACACAGGGTAAAAATAATCAGTATAAAATGTTTTTTCATAATCCTTGTTTGGTTCAAACCTAATAAAAAAATAAGCATATTTGAACCATGACATTTAAAAAGGTAGAC
>CAYUDC010000233.1:0-2052 GCA_964443415.1 uncultured Chitinophaga sp.
AAGCCCAACAGTTGGCAACTTCTATGCTGGCATTGCCAGATTCTGCATTTAATACTGGGAGTGCCGTTTGGGCAGTTGAAGCACCTATTAAACCAAGTGCTGCAAATAAACTAAATAGTATTTTTTTCATGATGGAGCTTGTATGTGTTTATTGTTCGTTTTCTAAAATGGGCAGGATGTCGAATGCAATGGTTGAAACATTGGTTTGGTAAGTTTTTTCAACTGCACCATACTTTACCTTTAAGGTGCTCATGTTAGTTGGAATGGCCAATTTTATTTGAAGATTGGCCGACATTTCTTGCAAACCAGCATACAAAACCACTTTTCCATCTTCGCTGCTGATAGTTAATGTTGTTTTTACAGGCTCTATTGTTGGGATTCCGACATAGTTAAAAGTTAACTCATTGGTGGTTTTCCAATCAAAACTTTCAGAGGTTTTGAGTTCAGAGAATTTTTTGATGTTATTGCCAGTTGGTAAATCTTGGTTCTCTGTAAGATTTTTCTTACAAGAAGTTAAGCTTATGGCTGCAAGAATTGATAGAATGATGAACTTTTTCATGTGTTTGTGTTTATGTTTTTTGACACAGTATGCCAAAACCAATTCCAAAGAGATTTATAAAGAGGGTATAAATTATTTTAATTGATTATTAAATTTTTATTTTAATATTAATTTTAAAATTCCTCATAATTTAGTTTCAAAATGAATCAAAAAAATCAAAATGAATTTCGTTTATGCCTTTTTCCTTTATTTCAACAATAATAGCATTAATGAAATGAAATTTTTATTAAATATAGAATAATATTTCAACCAATTGAAATAAATAGCTACAAAAAAATACACTATTTAAATTGTTGGTTCAATAAAAATCTATATTATTAATTGGCTTAAATCGTATTTTTGAACCCATATATACTTTAACATGGCAGGAACAGAATTTTATGGCGCCGAAGAGCGCAAAGAAATCAATGATGTTTTAGAAACAGGCATTTTCTTCAGGTATAATCATGACGCACTTCGCAACAATATTTGGAAAGCAAAAGAGTTTGAAGCCGAAGTTGCCAAGTTGGTGGGTGCTAAATATGCCCACGCCGTATCTAGTGGCTCAACCGCTGTTTCTTGTGCTTTGGCTGCCGCAGGCATTGGCGCAGGCGACGAAGTAATTGTTCCTCCGTTTACTTATATTGCTTCTGTGGAGGCCGTTATTTTTGCCGGTGCCTTGCCGGTATTTGCAGAAATAGACGAAACTTTATGTTTAAGCGCCGAAGGCATTAAAAAAGCCATTACCCCTAAAACCAAAGCGGTATTATTGGTTCATATGTGTGGTCAAATGGCACAGATGGATGAAATTATGCAGGTGGTAAAAGACCATCAATTGGTATTGGTGGAAGATGCTGGCCAAGCCATGGCTGCTAGTTTTAATGGCACCAGCACAGGTCTTTTTGGTAAAACAGGTTGCTACAGTTTTGATTTCTTTAAAATTGCCACTGCCGGAGAAGGTGGGGTAATGGTTACCAATGATGAAACTGCCTATAAATTGGCAGATAACTTTGCAGACCATGGCCACGACCATATCGGATCGAACCGAGGAATGGAAAACCACCCAGTATTGGGTTTTAACTATCGTATTTCTGAGTTACATGCTGCCATTGGTTTGGTTCAAACCCGCCGCGTGCCAATGATTAGAGAGAAAAATAATCAGCATAAGCAATTTATGATGCAGGAGCTCGGGAAAATTCCAGGAGTTTCTTTTGCTACCATTCCAGATGCTAAAGGAGACTCTGCTACCTTCTTAAATATGTTTTTACCAGATACCCAAAGTGCTCAAAAAGTAGTAGACACCTTTAACGCCAATGGGGTGGGAGGTTTTAATTATTGGTACACCAACATGTACCACTTTATCAACCAGTGGGATCATATTAAAGAAGGTCGTGTTGCCGCAAAAACCAATGTGCAATTACTTGGCGCACCTCAGGATTATCAAAATTTAGATTTACCCAAAACCCAAGAAACCATTGGCAGACTTATTTCATTTGGTATTCGTGCTAGCTGGA
>CAYUDC010000234.1:0-2039 GCA_964443415.1 uncultured Chitinophaga sp.
GCATTTAATCATTTGCTGCAAATCTAAATCACCTTCTTTATTTTCGTCTAAATTACATCTATATGCCTAAATTTTTCTTTGTTTTTTTATGGCTCGGTTTGACCCAACTAGCCAATGCCCAAGTTTCAATTACAGTAAGTGTTAGCGCAAATACCCCTAACAATGATACTATTTATATGGCTGGAAACTTCAATGCTTGGAATCCCAAATCAGCTTCCCACCGCCTTACTAAAGAAGGTAATCTACATAAAATGACGCTTTCAAACGTCAGTGGTTCGGTACAGTTTAAATTTACCAGAGGCTCTTGGGAAACCGTTGAAGGGTCGGAAAGTGGTGGTTTTATTCCCAATCGGACTTTAAATTTTACACCTAATCTAAATTTAAATTTAAGCATCGCTGGTTGGGAGGATAAAAAGTCTGGCGGCGGCGGCACAGGTTCTACCGCTTTGCCCAATGTAAGTATACTTTCAGATACTTTTTTTATGCCCCAGTTAGGCAGAAAAAGGCGTATTTGGATTTATCTGCCTAATGATTATCAGGTATCAGAGAAAAAATATCCAGTTTTATATATGCATGATGGGCAAAATCTTTTCGACAATCAAACTTCCTTCGCGGGAGAATGGGGAATTGACGAATCCATGAATGCCTTAGAAAAGAGTGGGTTTTCTGGTTGTATAGTAGTAGGAATAGATAATGGAGGAGCTCAAAGAATCAATGAGTATTCTCCTTTTATCAATCCACAATATGGCGGTGGGCAAGGAGAAGCCTATGTAAATTTTTTGGTTCAAACCCTTAAGCCTTATATCGACCAACATTTTAGAACCTTAACAGACCGCAGCAATACCATCATTGCTGGTTCTTCAATGGGAGGTATAATTAGCTTATATGCCGTAGCAAAACATCCCGAAGTTTTTAGTAGGGTAGGTCTTTTTTCTCCTGCTTATTGGTTCTCCGATTCACTATTTCAATTTGTTAAACAGCAAACCATTTCCTATCCTATTAGATTTTACCATATCAGTGGCGCTAATGAAAGCAATACTATGGTGCCATTGATGCAGAAATTTGATTCTTTATTAGCCACAGAAGGGTACCCTATTATAGATAGAAACCTGCTGGTGAAATCTGATGGAGCACACAGTGAGTGGTTTTGGAAGAGAGAGTTCCCAGAAGCCTTTACCTGGCTTATGGCTGGGCCAGTTGGACTGCAAAATGGCACCATTGAGAAATTAAACGCTGCCACCAGCATTTATCCAAATCCGGTTCAAACCATTCTTAATATTAAGGCAGAGCATACCATTGATAGCGTTCAACTGATCGATCACCTTGGTAGAGTGGTTTATAGCAAACAAATCAATAAACCTCAATGCAAAATAGAAACTACCCAATTTGCAAAAGGAAACTATATGTTACTATTCCACGCCAATGGGGTTTACTATGCTCGTAAAGTAACGTTGGAATAACCGCATAAAAAAAGAGGCTGTCCTAATAGAACAGCCTCTTTTCTTTTATGTTATTAGATAATTAAATACCTACATCGTGCAAAGCACTTTCCATTACATAAGGGTGCTTGGTTGGATAGAGGTTCGCTTTGGTTAAGGCTCTTAATGTCATTAACAAGAACAAACCTGCAAATAAACATAAGAAACCAATTTCCATTAAACCAATGCCCTGAGAAGCAACTTTAATGATACCAGCTGGGTGGGCATCACTAGGATCTGTTGCAAGATTCATAGCACCTGGCATTACCATGGCCCATACATCTAACCAATGTCCGATTAATATCATAGAACCCACAATATATCCAGATATTCTACTACGTTTCCAATCACGCATCATAAAGAAGAAGAAAGGAGTAATAAAGTTTAAGAATAGAATCAAGAATACCCATCCTTTGTATGATCCAAAAATTCTGTCTTTGTAGTAAACAACTTCTTCAGGGATGTTTGCATACCAAATCAATAAGAATTGAGATACCCACATATAGGTCCAGAATACAGAGAAGGCAAACATAAATTTACCCAAATCATGCTGGTGCTCAT
>CAYUDC010000235.1:0-2033 GCA_964443415.1 uncultured Chitinophaga sp.
AAAAAAGTCGTCTGGCCAGCGCAATCTTTTTCCTAAACCCAAAGAGGCTCCAGTGGTGTACAAACCAGACCTTAACTCACCTTGGCGTCCATTAGATTGAATAGAATGGTATACCGAAGCGGTAAAAGAGTTGGGTCTTTTGCCACCCAACCAAGGCTCGGTAAAGGATGCCGAGTATGATTGGAAGAAACTTCCATTTGTTTGAGCCCTCAACGATACGCGTTGTCCATCCCCTGAGGGAATTGGATTCCAATATTTACTTTGAGTAGCTTTTCTAACTGAAAAATTGTTTAGGGTCAAACCAAGTGTACCCACCACAAAACCAGCGCCCCAACCGCCACTTAATTCAATTTGATCGTTAGCACGCTCCTCAACAATGTATTCTATGTCTACGGTTCCGGTATTGGGGTTAGGAACAGGATTCACATTTAAGGCTTCAGGGTTAAAGTATCCTATTTGAGCCAACTCACGAATAGAACGGGTAACGTCTGTTTTGCTAAACAATTGACCAGGCTTGGTTCTAAGTTCGCGTAATACCACATGATCGCTGGTTTTAGAGTTTCCTCTCACAGTAACTTTATTGATATAGGCCTGGTTACCCTCCATAATACGAATTTCTAAATCAATAGAATCTTTGTCTATGGCTACTTCTACAGGATCAATTCTAAAAAACAAATAACCATCATCCATGTACAAAGTAGAGATATCGTTACCATCTGGGCTGCCATTTAACCTCGAATCTAGTATAGACTGGTCGAAGATATCACCCTTTTTAATTCTTAAAATTCTATTGAGTGTATCGCTAGAGTATTTAGAGTTTCCTACATAGGTAATATTTCTGAAGTAGTATTTCTGCCCTTCAAACACTTGAATTTTTATTCTAACCCCTTTGTTATCTCTCCAAATACTATCTTTAATGATGGCTGCATCTCTGTATCCAAGGCTCAGGTATTTTTCGACTATTTTTTGCTTATCTTCTTGATAGGTTTCTTCAATGTATTTAGACTTAGTAAAGAAATACTTCTTTTCTTTGGTCTCTTTCATGGTTTTAATCAACTTCTTAGACTCAACCTCTTTGTTCCCGTCTAATTCGATTTTAGAAATAATTACCTTACTTCCTTTAAACACGTTGATTCTTAACTTAACCGTATTGGCTTTGGGGCCATCAGGTATTTGGTCGAAGGTGGCGTAAGCATCTATGAATCCTTTTTCTTCGAAGTATTTTCTTATTTCACGATTGGTGCTATTGAGCACATTTTCTGTAACAATTTGTCCTGCTCTTAAAGAGAGTTGTTCTCTTAACTCTTCGGCTTTACCTTTCTTTAAGCCTTTGATGGTAAAGGAGGATAGGCGAGGTTTTTCTTTGAGGTAAATTTCAATCCAAATTTTATCATCTTCAATTTTGGAAATAACCACCTTTACATCTTCAAACAACTTTTGCTTCCACAAATTGGAGATGGCCTTAGAAATGTCTTCTGAAGGAATTCTAATTTTCTGGCCTAAACTTAATCCAGAAATCACCGCCAAAACACTTTTATCGTAATACTCAGTTCCTTTTACATCTATGCTTTCAATGATATATTGTTTGGGGTTGTTGTAATTTACGTCTAAGTATTTGGTGGTATCACCTCCACCACTCTGTGCCTTAGCTAAACTTGTGATTGCAAGTAGCCATAAAAGTAATAAATGTTTCACTTTCATGCCTTGCTGCTTATTTGTTCGCTGGTTTTCCCAAACCTTCTTTCGCGAGATTGAAAATCTAAAATTGCTTGGTATAAATCTTCCTCTGTAAAATCGGGCCATAGTTTATCTGAAAAGTATAACTCACTATAAGCGATTTCCCATAGCAAAAAGTTACTGATACGTTTTTCTCCACTGGTTCTAATCATCAGTTCTGGATGAGGCATGGCATGAGTAGAGAGATACGAATTAACTTTTTCGTCGTTAATATCCTCTATTTTTAACACACCCTTTTGGGTATCGCTCGCAATTTTCTTAATGGCTTGAACCAAATCCCATTTTGCGCTATAACT
>CAYUDC010000236.1:0-2017 GCA_964443415.1 uncultured Chitinophaga sp.
CCCTTGTTCTTTCCATAAATTCACCTACCTTCGCAGCCGTGAGGTGTTAATTTTTATCCTTACCGCGGAATGGGTTACCTGAGTTTTTTTGAATTTGAGAGCCGTTTTCTGCTCTCTTTATTATGAAAAAACTATTCAGTGAGCTCAATATCATTGAGCCAATTTTGGCCGCTTTAAAACACGAAGGCTACACCCATCCAACTCCCATCCAAGCCCAAACCATCCCACTTTTATTGCAAGGAAAAGATGTCTTAGGTTGTGCCCAAACAGGTACAGGAAAAACCGCTTCTTTTGCCATTCCTATCCTACAATTACTGTATCAAAATGCCAGCAAAGAAGTTGGGTCGAGACGAAAAATAAAAGCCTTAGTTTTAACACCTACCCGAGAGTTGGCCATACAGATTGACGAAAGCTTTGCTGCTTATGGAAAGAACCTAGGACTTAAGCACACCGTTATTTTTGGTGGAGTATCGCAGCACAGTCAGGTAGACAGATTAAACCGTGGCATCGATATTTTAATTGCCACACCAGGCCGTTTGTTAGATTTAATGCAACAAGGCTTTGTGCACTTGCAGCACTTAGAATTTTTTGTATTAGACGAAGCCGATAGAATGTTAGACATGGGTTTCGTGAACGATGTAAAAAAAGTGATTGCCAAAATTCCTAAGAAAAGACAATCCTTGTTTTTCTCGGCCACCATGCCACCTGTCATCCAAAGCCTTGCAGATACTATTTTGGTTCGACCCGAAAAAGTAGAAGTAACCCCTGTTTCTTCTACCGCCGATACCATCCAACAGTTTTTATATTATGTTAGCAAAACCGATAAAAAGCGCTTGCTCATACACTTGTTAGAAACCGAGAAGATGCATAGTGTATTGGTTTTTACCCGCACCAAACATGGCGCAGATAGGGTAGTAAAAGACCTGAGTAAAGCCAATATTAAAGCAGCAGCCATCCATGGCAACAAGTCGCAAAATGCCAGGCAAAATGCTTTAAACGACTTTAAGTCGGGCGCCATCAAAGTACTTATTGCCACAGATATTGCTTCGCGTGGAATTGATATCGAAGATTTATCCCATGTAATCAATTACGAATTGCCCAACATACCAGAAACCTATGTGCATAGGATTGGAAGAACAGGCAGGGCAGGGGCCAGTGGCATTTCGTTTTCGTTTTGTGACGAAGAAGAAATGGGCGAGTTAAAAGATATTCAGAAACTCATTGGTAAGAAAATTCCAGTAGTAGAAGCACATCCTTTTGTGTTAGACCCTGCTTATATAGACAGCGGTTCGAGCCAACAAAAGGCCAAGCCTAAAAAGCAGTTGCCACCGCATAACCGTCCTGCAGCATCTAAGCCAGAACATAAGCCCAAAAGGCGTTGGGGCGGCAGGAGGTAATAGCCAAAATTTTTAAAACATTTTATTGTTTGACCCTACCAAAGAGGAATACCAGTTTCTAAGGTCGCAAAATGCGACCTTAGAAACTGGTCGGGGAAAATACAGCAAGTACTTGCCGTTTGCATTTACCGAGCAGGGGGTTGCAATGGTTTCTAGCATAGTTAATAGTAATGCAGCCATACAAATGAGCATACAAATTATGAGGACTTTTGTATTTATTCGACGCTATGCTTTGTCAAATGAAGAATTGCTTAAAAAAGTAGAGGAACTTGAATTAAAATATAATGAGAATTTTAAAAGTGTATTTGAGGCCATCAGTTTTCTATTAAAAAAGGAATCTGATGAAATGGCTCAACGTGATAGAAAACATATTGGATTTAAACCTGATAATATCTAATGAAAGCTTGTCATTTGTTTATAGTCCTTTTTAACAGTAACAGGAACTAATAGCAATGGTTGGCAATCTTCTTGCTCTGAAACTTTTTTTATAGTAGCTTGTTTTACTGGTATCATTAAATAGCATTAAAACCATCCTAATATCTACACTTATGAAAAAGTTATGTTTCCTTCTTTGTTTATTACCCTTTTTATCTACTGCACAAATCAATAAAGGCAATTGG
>CAYUDC010000237.1:0-2007 GCA_964443415.1 uncultured Chitinophaga sp.
AAATCTCTTTATCTAGGTCTACGCCCTTTACCTGATAATGCTGCACTTTTCCGGCACTATCGGTAACTTCCATGGTAAATTCATAAGGCTCACCACGCTTGTAATTTTCAAAGCCAATCATAAATCCAGGGTATTCACTACCAAAGGTAATGGGGGCATCAATCATGGGATTGGGTTGAATTTGAATACCTCCTTTAAGTATGGTGACCTTGGTGATGGTTGCGGGCCATCCATCATTGTAAAACCCTAGATGCAACATGGGCTCATAGGAACGTCCTTCATGCGAATTTTTAATATTGGCCGCTCCAAGGGTATAAATTCTCTCTAAATATTGAGGAGAGGATTGTTCTGGCAGAGGCATGCTATTTGCCCTACGCTCTTTGTCTTGTAAAGTTTTTGGATAGGCTTTCAGGAGGCTGTTTCGAGAAAAAGCCAAGACCGTAGGATTACTTTTTTGGTATTGCCAAACCCTGCGCTCGAGCAAATAACTAGAGCACCAGTAAGTATCCTCCATAGGTAAATAATACCCATATACGCTGTCGGGAGTTGCGCGTTCTATTTTAAAATACAAAGGTTCAATATCAAACTGATCTTCTTGACTTAAGAAAGAAAGTATATGGTTCGACCCAAGTTTCTGAAGCATGCCTTCTAATTCGAGCACCTCTTTTTTGTATTCATTCGAAGCTTCTTGTTCGACTTTATAATCGAAATATGCCTTCTCGCCAAATAGGATGCCTAGAAACACCAATATAAATAATAAAACCAATAACCAATATCTACTTCCTTTAACCCCTTTGTTTTCTAAATACACCACTTGAGTGCTCGAGAATTTATCATGCCAACCATTATTTCCTAAAAAGGACAAGGCATTAAACGGAATTCTTCTGTAAAGCGTTCTTCCGAGAATGGCACCAAGGGAGGCTTTGCGGCCTTCTAAGTCTACCACCCTAGTTTGACTAAGCATTTTTGCGGGGGTTGCACCAAACAGCCATTCGGATACTGCATAATACAAAAAGCTAACCACTAAAAAATAACTAATGGCAGCAGGCCTTGCACCTATGGATTGTTCTAAGCTTTTTAAGGTTGAACTTAAAAAACCCAAAATATAAATAGAGTAAATGAGCACCAGTAAACCTATGTCTACCCACAAATGAAATATCCTAACCCATTTAGAAGGCATTACATGCTCTTTAAGTTCAAAGGTGTCATATTGTGTACTGGTAATTTGAGGTGATTGTTGAGATACCAATGGCTCTAGCAAACGATAACAGCCTATCACAAATACCAAAGGTTTAACCAGAGAAATCAAAGCAGAAGTTACACTAAAATTATGCACTTCTTCTTGGGGGCCAATATATAAGAGTATAATGGCCAAAGTGTTCATGAGTAAACAGGCCAACTGATTTAAAAAAATTAAACATAAAACAAAGGCTATTAAACGAACTTCTTTTTTATTGCTTACCTTATAAAACAAGGCCCCCAGCAGCATGGTAAGAAGCATCGCTGCCTCAAACAAATTAAGGTTTCTAAAAGCACTGCCAACAGTAAATCGTAATGTTTCTGTTTCAAATAATTCTAATTGAAACGGCGACACTATATAGATGGCTAGCATCACCCATTGATTAAAGTTAAAGCTTAGCTCTGGAAAAACTAGGACCACTTTAGCAAGTATTCCCATTACTGCCAAGGCCAAGACAATGATGTAGGTTTGGTTATTTTTCATGGCAAAAAGAAAAGGTTTGAGTGAGCAAAATAAACAAAGACCTAAAAAAATATAGCCAAAAAATTATAACAAAAGAAAATGCCTATTGTGCTTTAATAATCTTATGATAAAATTCTTGCTCATTTACTTCCAATTTCAGAATATATATTCCATCTTCAAGTTCTGATATGCTGAGCGGTTGGTTCAACCCGAAACGCTTAACTAAGCGACCATTGGCATCTAACAACAGGGCCTCAAAGTTTTCTAATCCAGAAACAAATAGCTCTTGGTTAGCTGGGTTGGGA
>CAYUDC010000238.1:0-2006 GCA_964443415.1 uncultured Chitinophaga sp.
GCAGGTATTCGATGTTATGAGAAAATATTCCACCCGATACCAATAACAAGGCTATGGTTCCTACCACTGCAAAAAACTTAATAATGAGGGGTAATGTTTTTACCAATCCAATGCCTAGCTTACTTAAAATCCCCTTGTTATTCGACTTTGCTATCAGCATAAACCCAAGATCATCCATGCGCACAATTAAAGCCACCAATCCATATACGCCCACTGTAGCTATTATTGAAACCACCGATACAGTTAATATTTGAAGTTGCAAACTACTGTCTAAAACTGTGCTTAAAGCTATAATTACAATTTCTACAGAAAGTATAAAATCGGTAGTGATAGCCGATTTAATCTTGGCCTTCTCTAAGGTAGCATCTTCTTGCAAGGGCTCGCCTGGTGTATGCTCTTTGGCTTCTTGTGAATGAAAAAAATACTCAATGATTTTCTCCACCCCTTCGTACGCCAAATAAAAGCCACCCAACAATAAAATTACTTTAATAGCCGCTGGCAAAAACGCGTTTAATACCAAGGCAATCGGAACGATGATGAGCTTGTTTAAAAAAGAGCCTTTGGTAATAGCCCACAACACTGGTATCTCTCTCGACGAAACAAAGCCTGTAGACTTCTCTGCGTTTACCGCCAAATCATCTCCTAATATTCCTGCCGTTTTTTGTGTGGCAATTTTAGATGTAACGGCTACATCATCCATTAAAGCTGCGATATCATCTAAAATTGCAAAAAAACCTGATGCCATAGAATGTTAAACTTATAATTGTTAATGAAGCTGCAAATCTAATTGATAATTGGGTTTATTTGAATCTGTAAAAATAAGCTTACAAACTTACCAAAACTTATCAGCAACAGCTCAGCATTTTAGGCAATCCCCTTTTTTGAAGCTATCTTCGCCGCCATGATTTACCTTCGTGCCGAGAATTTAATGAAGCGTTTTGGCGAACGCATCCTTTTCGAAAAAATAGACCTGAGCATTGCCAAAGGTGAACGTATTGCCCTGATTGCCAAAAATGGCACCGGCAAAACCTCCCTCATCAAAATCTTAACCGGCCTAGATGAACCAGATGCTGGCTCTGTTACCATCGATAAAAATATCAAATGGGCCTACCTAGAACAAGAGCCAGAGTTCGACCCGCAATTGAGTGTTTGGGATGCAGTATTTTACTCAGACAACCAGCTCCTGCAAATTGTGGCCCGTTACGAACTCAGCCTCGAGAAAATGGAAGAGGATCCCGAAAATCCTTCGGTTCAAGCCGAAATGCAACGCTGCATGGAAGAAATGGACCAAGCCAATGCCTGGGATATTGAAAGCCGCGTGCATACCATTCTTACCCAGCTTAACCTGCAGCACCATCTCCTGCAAAAAACCAACTCGCTTTCTGGTGGACAGAAAAAGCGCCTTGCCCTAGCTAAAGCGCTTATTCATAACCCCGATTTGCTGATTATGGATGAGCCAACCAACCACTTAGACATACAAATGATTGAGTGGTTAGAGGCCTACCTAAAAGTGATGGACACCACCCTATTATTGGTTACCCACGACCGCTATTTCTTAGATAATGTTTGTAACGAAATTATAGAGCTCGACTTAGGAAAGCTTTTTACCTATCGTGGTAACTATGCCTACTTTTTAGAGAAAAAAGAAATCAGAGAAAGCAACCAAGCCAGAGAAGCAGACGAGGCCAGAAAATTGGCCAAAAAAGAACTTGAATGGATGCGCAGGCAACCCAAAGCCAGAACCACCAAAAGCAAGAGTAGAATTTCTGCCTACTACGAAACTAAAGAAAAGGCCTCTTTTAAGAAAGATGACAAGCAGGTAGAGATTCAAATGCAGATGCAGCGATTGGGCAATAAAATCCTTGAAGTGCATCAACTGCAAAAATCCTATGGCGAACTCCCCATCGTAAAAGACTTTAGCTACCTCTTTACGCCAGGCGAACGCATTGGTATCATTGGAAAAAATGGGGTTGGAAAATCTACCTTCCTAAACTTGCTGCAAGGCA
>CAYUDC010000239.1:0-1970 GCA_964443415.1 uncultured Chitinophaga sp.
TTCCCATCTGCCATTTGCCGCATTACTTTTCTAAGAATTTTACCGCTGCGTGTTTTGGGCAATCGCTTTACAACTAGTATTGTTTTAAAGTAGGCAATGGCTCCTATCTTGTCACGCACTGTTTGGCATAGCGTTTCTTCCAAGGCCGCAGCTTCTATCAATTGTCCATCTTTTAAAACCACTAAGCCAATGGGTCTTTGCCCACGCAGTTCATCTTCTATCCCTATCACTGCGCATTCGGCAACTGCAGGATGATAACTAATAATTTCTTCCATTTCACCTGTACTCAGCCGATGTCCACTTACATTTATCACATCATCCACCCTACCCATGATGTTAAAATATCCATCTGCGTCTTTTAATCCTCCATCTCCCGAGATGTAGTATCCTTCGAAGGTAGAAAGGTAATTGGCTTTAAAACCATCTGCATCTTGCCAAAGCGTTTGCAAACAGCCAGGAGGCAAGGGTAATTTAATAGCCACATATCCTTCTTTCCCATCTGGCAAAGGCTTACCTGTTTCATCTAAAATTTGAATATTAAAGCCACAAACAGCTTTGCCTGCGCTACCAGATTTAGGTCTAGCATCATCTAGACCTGTCATCATAGCCAGCATGGGCCAGCCACTTTCTGTTTGCCACCAATGGTCTATAACAGGTATTTGAAGCAACTCACAAGCCCATTGATAAGTGGCAGGATCGCAACGCTCTCCAGCTAAAAACAATTGCCTTAAATGTTGGAGATTATATTGCTTAAATAGTACACCCTCGGCATCTTCTTTTTTAATAGCCCTGATGGCAGTGGGTGCCGTAAACAATACCTTTACTTTATGCATTTCGGCTACACGCCAAAAGGCACCAGCATCGGGTGTTTTAATGGGTTTACCCTCGTACAGTATGGTCGTACAGCCTTGTATCAAAGGACCATAAGTGATGTAGCTATGACCAACCACCCAACCCACATCGGAGGCTGCCCAAAACACCTCGCCCGGCATACAATTGTAAATATATTGCATGCTAAATTTAAGCGCTACCGCATGGCCTCCATTGTCTCTAACGATGCCTTTGGGCTTGCCAGTGGTACCAGAAGTATATAAAATATACAATGGGTCTGAACCTTTTAAAGGCAAGCAATCTACCGCGGCCGATTGATGTATGAGCTGTTCGAAATCAATTTCAAAAGGCGCATGAAGATCTAACACACCTACGCCCATAAAGGCATGTCGCTGATATATGAGTAAATTTTGAGGCTGATGGCTGGCCTCCTGAAGGGCCTTATCCAGGAGTGGCTTATAGGGTAGCACTTTGTCAAACTCCACACCATAAGAGGCACTGATGATAAGCTTGGGTTTGGCATCATCTATTCTAATGGCCAATTCGTGCGGTGCAAAGCCTCCAAAAACTACCGAATGTACTGCACCAATGCGGGCGCAAGCCAACATGGCCATCACTGCCTGAGGGATCATTGGCATATAAATAAGCACACTGTCTCCCTTCTCTACTCCTAAAGAACGTAGGCCACCCGCCAATTTTGCAACTGTATGCCGGAGGTCTTTATAAGAATAATGTTTAATGGTTTTAGTGACTGGCGAATCATAAATGAGGGCCGTGGCATTTCCATATCCTTTGTTGATGTGGTGGTCTAAAGCCAAATAGCAAGTGTTTAACTCGCCATCGGCAAACCACTCATACAAATCATCTTTGTTTTTGCTTAGGGTTTGATGAGGAAATTTAAACCAATGCAAAGCGTTGGCCTGCTTGTTCCAAAAATGCACCGGATGCTGAAGGCTTTCTTGGTAAAGCGATTGATAACTATTTGAGTTCATGAGAGTGAGATTTTCATCCGTGAAGGTCGCACATAAAAATTTCTTCTGCCTAAAAATATTGCTAATAAGGTATAGTCAGGGTTTGACCCAAATTAAGTACTTATTAAAAACAAATAAGTGGTTAAAACCCTTTAGTATTCTTAAAAG
>CAYUDC010000240.1:0-1963 GCA_964443415.1 uncultured Chitinophaga sp.
GCTGATCAAGTGGTAAAAGCTGGCCTTGGAATTTCTACAGCCATTGGTATTGGTGGAGACCCAATTATTGGCACACCTACCAAAGATGCCGTAGAAATGTTAATGAACGACCCTCATACAGATGCCATTATCATGATTGGTGAAATTGGTGGAAGCTACGAAGCAGATGCTGCTCGTTGGATTAAAGCCAATGGAAATAAAAAACCTGTTGTAGGATTTATAGCCGGACAAACTGCCCCAGCCGGACGCAGAATGGGTCATGCAGGTGCCATCATCGGCGGAAAAGACGATACAGCAGCCGCAAAAATGGCTATCATGCGCGAATGTGGCTTGCACGTAGTAGAGTCGCCAGCAGAAATTGGTTCGGCCATGCTAAAAGCCCTTGCAGCAAAAGCCTAATTTTTTACGTGTTTCATATTTAGAAATAATCTAAATTGCGTGCAGAACAACGCAAGTATGAACCACCTAATTAATTCAGCACTTTTCAACGAAGCTTCGCTTGCCCAAATGGGCAAAGAATTTAACGAAGCCAAACCGTATAAACATCTTGTAATAGACAATATCCTCCTCCCCGAAATCGCGGAGGAGGTTTTTGTTTCTTTTCCTAAAGAAGAAGTATTTAACAAGCGATACAAAGGCGTTAATGAGTTTAAAGCAGAAGGCTCAAACTTTGAAGACTTTCCAGAACTATTCACTAAAATCCGTGAAGCTTTTCATAGCCCAGAATGGTGTCAAATCATGAGCAAGATAACTGGCATTCCAGAGCTCTTTAGTGTGCCAGATGCCCTTGGAGGAGGATTACACCAAGGCGGCAATGGTAGTTTCTTAGATATTCATATAGACTTTAACATTCACGCAGACCGAGGCATACATAGACGCGTGAATCTTTTGGTTTTCTTTAATAAAGATTGGAAAGAATCTTATGGTGGCCATACCGAACTTTGGAATGCAGACATGACCAACCTCGATAAAAAGGTATTCCCTGCCTTTAACCGCTGCCTCATCTTCGAAACTAATGAAATTAGCTACCATGGATATGCTGCTATCCAAGTGCCTGAAGGTGTTACTAGAAAAAGCTTCTATGCCTATTACTATACCACACTAAGAGAAGACGCTGCAAAATACCATGACACTGTATTTAAGGCTCGCCCTACGGATAGCGCTGCAAAAAAAGCCCTTACTCCCCTAAAAGAAGGCCTCAAGAATTTTGTTAAAAGACAACTTAGAAATTTAGGTATTACCTTTAAGTAAAATTTTCTAGTTTTACTTCATGTTGTTAGTTGCCTTATTATTTCTCATTGCATGGATATGTACCCATTACTTAGGTGCACTCATTTGGTATAGGTTATATCAATTTAAACTTCATCAAGAAGAAGAGTACCTCCCAGCAGGCCTTAGCAATATGATGGGTATGGCTGT
Source organism: uncultured Chitinophaga sp. (assembly GCA_964443415.1). Classification (GTDB taxonomy): domain Bacteria; phylum Bacteroidota; class Bacteroidia; order UKL13-3; family UKL13-3; genus B1. Next base: position 1,420 of record CAYUDC010000240.1, read on the forward strand.
CATAGCCGTTATGGCCAGTCTTTTACATTTTTTCTTTAGCATTCGATGGATTATCCTATTTACGGTATTGGTGCTCATTATCGTTCAATGGAAAAGTGCCTTGCAATATTTTAACCACAGCTTACAACAGATAAAGCCTCATTTGTGGTGGCTTATTCCGGCTACCTTGTTTAGCTGGATTGCCATTCTTTTAAGACCAGGCACTGGTGATATTGCAGATTACCACTTGCAGGATATTCTTTGGGCAGAAAATTTCCCTTTAGTGAAAGGTTTAGGCAACTTTAATCGCCCTTTAGCCAATAACAATTGGTGGTTTAATGTACAGGCAGTTTTCGGTTTGAACCAAATCACCTCTGCGTCTATATATGTTGGAAATGCCCTATTTTTTATCTCAACCTTAACTTGGTTTGTGGTATCTCCAAGCAAAAACCAGGCGCATCAGTGGTTTAGAATGGTATTTATTGCCTTTATCATTTTATCTCTTAAAACTGCTTTTGTGGGAGCAGTAACCTCTGATTATGTGGTAACCTTAACCTTGTATATC
>CAYUDC010000241.1:0-1958 GCA_964443415.1 uncultured Chitinophaga sp.
GCATATAAAGTTAGATACTTCACCCCTACTTTGGCGCAAGCTTCTGTAATTGTTTTTACGGTGGTTACACCATTATGGTGCCCAAAAATCCTGAGTTTCCCCTTTCCTTTTGCCCAACGCCCATTACCATCCATGATAATGGCGATATGCTGGGGTAGCTTTTTTTCATCTATCTTTTCCTTCAAACTCATTTTCAAACTAGGGTAAGCTGCGAATTTAATAAAATCTTGCGCACTTTATTCTGGTATTTAAGCGCATGACCAATGATAGGGTTGCGCTCATATACCAATCATTGTAATTAGCATTTCCTCTTTTATAGCCTTTGCTATATTGAGGCATTCCATACTTTTCAATAGAGCGGTCGGTGAGGGTGGCGTTGATCAGCCCGCTATCATCTAGCCTCGCCTGCACGTCTGGGTAAACGGTGCTCACATCGTCTATATAATCTGTAAAGGTTTTTCTGAACCCAAATTGTCCTTCTAAAGCAAATCGTTTGCTAAGCATCCATTTAACACCCATTCCAAATGGAACTGCCATAGAAAACTTACTATAAGAAACTTCTTCTGTTCTATAATCTCTTAATTCATATACTTTGCCATTTAAAACAGTTTGCGGATTAAAAAAGAATCCACCCAAACCTGCATAAAAATAAGAGGTAAACTTCTTATCGAGCACAAATGGGCCATACTTTGAGTAATTAAACTCAAAAACCACCGCCCCTTCTGTAATTGGACTAAAAAAACTCAAATTTCTATTTTGATTAAAGGCAAAATTCTTGTCGCTGCCCGATAATTGGTAGCGGTTAAACTCAGTTTTAATGGCCCAAGTATGATTTAGGTTGACCCGAAGGAATGCTCCTGAGGTAAAATTTGTTTCTGAACTAACGACTTTTGGGGCAAGGTCTCCCCAGAAATTACAAGCACCTGCTTGTATGCCAAATTCTACTCGCTGAGCATGGGTTTGGGTCAAACCGAAAGAAAACAGGAGTAAAGTGGCAAACCTTTTCATGAATAATTAAAACTGTGGACAGCCCTGACCTCTAAACCTAATTACATAGGATATGGTGATGCCGGCCATAAAGTACATATCGTTTTGAAAGTTCTGCTTATCGCTTCTTTTCATACTTTCTTGAAAAGCAAAAACATTTCTGATGGGTTCGTCTAAGGTTGGATTTGGATTAACTTCTGGTCTTTCCCAACTTCTATCAGCCATTAACAAACCTGTAGCGCCTGTTGCACCAAAAATAACTGAATTAGACCCGTATAAACCACCCACATCATCAATATAGTTGGTGGTGGTAAATCTTAATCCAGCTTCGAATCCAACAAAGAAATCATCTCCTATTTTTTGCCTAAATCCCAAACCAACTGGGATACAAAACGAAGTGAGAGAATATTTTTTAACATCGTTATATGTGGTAGAGCCTTGGCCTTCAGTACCCAAGGGCTGTAATTCTACTTCTTTGCCCTGAAAGGTACTTTTTGGATTAAAGTGAAACAAGCCTATCCCCGCAAACACATAAGGGATAAATGGGCGGGTTTGATAAGAATTTAAATCATTTTTGAGCAGATTAAACTCACCATGAATGGAGGCCTCGTAAATGTCTGTATTAAAGTTCAGGTTGCGAAAATAATTGAACTTAAAGTCTTCCACCCCAGCATAGCTTCTGGTAACATCTTTAAAATTATTATCATCTCCAGAAAGTCTTCCGTAGCCTATAAACCCTTTAGCAGCAAAGCGAGGTAAGAAATTATAACGTCCATAAATGGAGGCTGCAAATTTTGTTTCCTGCATTAAGAAGGTTTCATTACTAAGATCACCGAGGTAATTAGATGCTCCAAGCATCAATCCAACCTCAACATGTTGAGATTTTAGGCCCGAAACCAATAAAAGGTTTAGGGCGATGAACAAAGTGCTTTTTAAAATGCGCATAAAGGCAAAAATACTGAAAAACATGA
>CAYUDC010000242.1:0-1951 GCA_964443415.1 uncultured Chitinophaga sp.
AGTTTAAAACCCTTGTGTTCTTGCAGGTAGGCATCAAATGAAGGATACCTTCTAAAACCTTGAGAATCCTTGTAAGAGTAAATATTTCTATGATTTCTGATAACCCTAATCTCACGTGTATGTTGATACCTAGAGCCATTAAGGTATTTATAACTTCCATAAAAATTTAAGAAGTTAAAAAGCAATCCTTCCACCCTATCATTTCCATCAGCCCTTTTAATAAAATCATAAATTTGATTTAAATCGTTTTCGTGAATGCACTCGTCTGCTTGAATGTGAAAAGCCCAATCGCCAGTTGTTTCGCGCAAGGCTATGTTGGCTTGCTGTCCAAATATTTTCCCACTTTTGCGGTTGGTTTCGTCCCAAATGGTATCAATAATTCTGATTTTCTTATCTCCAATGGCCTCTATGGCTTCACGGGTTCCATCAGTTGAATCGCCTACGGCAATCACAAACTCATCGCAAACAGGTAATATAGATTTAATGGCTTGAATAAAGGGATAATTATAAGTTAATCCATTTCTTACATAAGAGAATCCGCTTACTTTCATAGTTGTTCTAATTTAGCTTAGGCAAAACTTGCCACCAATTTATATAAGTTAAATCCAGGTTGGGTCAACCCAACCAAAATATTGTCTTTTAATTTTTTTGTATCGATGTCTCTGGTGCGCAGGCCTGCAATCATCATGATGGCTCTTGCACTTAGCAATTGCGCTTTTTGCTCTAGTTTTATAGGCGCTTTACGGTGGTTTTCTATGGCTTGAACCAAACTGTCGATGCCGATATTTTTTTGTGCTACTGTCTTTACTACAGGTGTTTCCCATTCATGGGTAGCATGAGAATGTGCCAACAAAACTAAGTTTTTGTAGAACACATCGGCACCTTCTCTATCCGATTTATTGACCACATACACTTCACCTATTTCCATGATACCGCTTTTGATGGCCTGAATATCATCCCCAGCCTCGGGTACTAAAACCAAAACGGTGGTATCGGCAAGACCAGCAATTTCTACTTCGCTTTGACCCACTCCCACTGTCTCGATGATAATCTTATCAAAGCCAGAAGCCCTAAACAAGTCGCATACTTCAAAAATCTTAGGGGAAAGTCCACCTAAGTTTCCTCTACTTGCCATGCTTCTAATAAACAAGTTAGGATGCAAAAAATGTTCACTCATGCGCAACCTATCACCCATGAGAGCACCTTGGTTAAAAGGCGAGCTAGGGTCTACCGCCACTATGCCTACCTTAAGGCCTTGGTTAAGCCAAAACCCGCAAAGGGCATTAATGAGGGTGCTTTTTCCGGCACCTGGAGGGCCAGTAACTCCAATTAAGGGAGCTTGATTAAATTCTAGATTCTGTAATAATGCTAAAGCTTGATCATGTTGGTTCTCAACAAGTGTGATGGCGCGCGCTAGTGCGCGCTTATCTCCACTGCTCAATGCCAACTTTAAGTCCATCATGCGGTATTAACAAGCAATTTTATTGACACGATTGGCATGTCGCCCCCCTTCGAAATCGGTGCTAATAAAAGTAGCCACGATGTTTTTAGCCAAATCTAAAGAAATAAATCTAGCAGGTAGGCAAACCATGTTAGCATCGTTATGTGTGCGGGCCAGTTTGCTTAGCTCTACTTCCCAGCAGATGGCTGCACGAATACCTTGGTGTTTATTGGCTGTCATGGCCACACCGTTGGCACTGCCACAGATAAGGATACCTAACTCACATTCTTTAGACTCTACAGCGCTGGCAGTAGGGTGTGTGGTATCTGGGTAATCCATAGATTCGGTGCTATGGGTGCCAAAATCGCTAAGCTCGTGGCCCAAAGCGGTTAATTGGGCTTTGATGGCTTCCTTGTACTCAAAACCTGCGTGATCGCAGCCGATTGCTATTTTCATGCCGCGAAGATAAGGAAGTTTGGGTGATGGCAAATTGTCTAAAAGCGAAAATCT
>CAYUDC010000243.1:0-1943 GCA_964443415.1 uncultured Chitinophaga sp.
AACGGCATCGGCACTAAAATGAGGTGCCTTTTTTCCTACTAACATGGTCATAATTCTATCTTTTTTGTTTGGATAAATGTAATTCGCCTTTAATATTGATTTGTATTTGATGGATATCAAAAGAAGGGATTTGTTTCTTCTTAAAATAGTTCATCACCAAGGCTTCTAATTCTGGTTCTTCGTGATCCAAAATTTGCTTAGACTTTTCGCAATACAAATGAATGTGTTGGTCGGTGCGGTGGTCGTACCTCACCTTATCTTCATCAGTAACTACTTTTTTAATGATATTGTTTTGAACCAAAACTTCCAAGGTTTTATAAATGGTTGCCAATGAAATGCCTGGGTGCTTTTTATTTACTTTGATAAAAAGCTCTTCGGCGCTTGGATGTTGTTGAAAGCCAAGCAAAGTCTGATAAATATACACCCTTGGCAAGGTGATTTTTATACCACAGTCTTGAAGAGTTTTTTTGATATCAGTTAAGTTGGAATTCATTTAATAATTATTCTTTGTTAAGAATTATTCTGCAAATATAATTTCAATTACATTGAACCACAAAATTAAATTTTGGTTCAAACCGAAACCTGACAAAAATCTTAAATAAAGGTTATCTCAATTTCTTTAACTTGCCATCGATGGATAGTTTAAGTTTACGATCTAAGATTTGGCTGGCCTTTGGCCTCATTATGATACCCATTACCATTGGCGTTATTGGGTATATCATGATTGAAAAGGCTAGTTTTTTGGATGCTTTGTACATGACAATTATTACGGTATCCACCATTGGATACGGTGAAATTTTTCCATTAAGCAATGCAGGTAGATGGTTTACTATTTTTTTAATTATTGGCAACTTAGGAATTTTTGCCTACGCCATTACTTTAGTGAGTCGTTTTCTTATAGAAGGAAACTTTTTTTATCAGATAAAAATCAAAAGAATGAAAGCAAAGATAGCAGCATTAAACAACCATGTAATTGTGTGTGGTTTTGGTAGAAATGGGCAGTCTGCCTGCGAGATGCTAAAACTGCACAATATTCCTTATGTAATTTTAGAAAGTAAAAAGGAGTTATTGGAGCAATATTTAAATTTTGAGCATCCGTATTTTTTAAACGAGGATGCCACCAAAGACGAGTCTTTACTTACAGCGGGCATTAATAAGGCACGGGCATTGATTTCTACCCTACCCAATGATGCAGACAATGTATTTGTAACTTTAACAGCCAAGGGATTAAATCCAGATTTACTCATCATCAGCAGGGCTTCGGATAGTGCCTCCTTTAGCAAGTTAAAAAGGGCAGGCGCATCCAATGTCATTATGCCAGATAAAATAGGAGGTGCGCACATGGCTTCTTTGGTTTTACGTCCGGATGTGAAAGAATTTGTAGATATTTTATCTGGGCAAGGTGGCGCAGATGTGCAGTTAGAAGAATTTGCAGTTGAAACATTGAGTGCACATTTAAACGGCAAAAGCATCGTAGATTTAAACATTAGAAAGGTAACAGGCGCCAATGTCATTGGGCTAAAACAGGCAGATGGCTCTTATATTGTCAATCCTAATATTAATTTGCCCTTGCAAGAAGGAATGAAACTCATCATTCTTGGAAATACCGAACAAATGGAATCGCTTAAGAAAATGCTGCTTTAACACTTACTTTCTAAACAACAAACTTGCATCCCCAAAACTTAGAAAGCGATAATCGTGTATCAATGCGTGATTATAGATTTTAGTCCAATTATCCCCTACAAAAGCGGCCACTAGCAATAAGAGTGTACTACCTGGTTGATGGAAATTGGTAACCAAAGCATCTGCAATTTTTACTTTGTATCCGGGTGCAATCAGCAATTGGGTATGTCCACTAATTTCTTGAATGTTATGGTCTACCATGTGCAAAATAACCGCTTCAATAGCCTTTTCTGGTTCTATATTGTCAGGCATTTCGTAAG
>CAYUDC010000244.1:0-1940 GCA_964443415.1 uncultured Chitinophaga sp.
TGAAACATCTCATCTGTTGTTTTCATGCTGCCATTCTTTTCAGAAATCTGCCTGGGTGGCGAAAATGGGTTGTTTGGATTGTTCATGGTGTTATCAAACACGCCCTCCACATAAATAGTGCTGCCCCTTGGAATGGGCAGCATTTTTTTTGGCATATAAAAGTACTGCCATCTAAAATCCCATTGCGGAATATGAATAATTCTAATGGTATCGCCACTGGGCTTAATGGCATAGGCTAAAAATTTCTTCCCAATCAAGTGCATATGAGGCACGATACTCACCACCGAAATGTCTATGGGAACCGTAAATTGTATATGAAAGGTTTGTACTTTGTTAGGTTCAACCACCAAGGATGGTACTACAGGTGCAACACCCAATGTGCCTAATTGAAACTCAGAAACAGGTCGTTTGGGAGCCTCCGTATCAAAGTACAATCTAAAATAAGACGAGTCTACCTCGTCTAAGGCACTTGGGCCAAAATGAATATCGTTTAAGTAAAGCGCCGCCTTTTTATGTATGCGATACCCACCAATTCCATTTGGGTAAAAGCTAAATTGAGAACCTGGCAGGTAATTGCTTACGCTTGGTGTCATTGCCGGATAACTGCCATTGTCATTGGTAAGTTTTAAATCATGATGAATCCTAACGCTTTCACTCTGGTCTTGTCTTATAAAATAAGGCAATTCATGTAAATTAGTTTTTGACCCATCCTCATAATTTATTAAATGCGCATTCATATGATGTACCAGCTTTTTTTGATGGGGCACAAATTCAACTGCTTTTAGAAAAGTATCTGCACCTAATTCAATAGGATATTTAACCACATAAAACCTATCTTGATTATCACCTTTTATTTTAAATGGGGTAGGTATTTTTATTACTTTAGATGGAAATCCTAATAACTTTTTACTAGGAGGGGTATATGCTGGTAGTGAGGAGGTGTCTCCAGGTGCACAGCCTTCCTCTGCCCACCGGGCAATCAGTTTTATTTCCTCTTCGCTTAAATAGGTTTCTCCCGCAAAGTGTCTGTAATTTGGGTCGGCTGGCCAAGGCGGCATGATCCTATTTTCAGTTACATATTTAATTAACTTTGCCTTGGGTGCAATCTGATCATAGTTGTATAGGTTAAAGGGTGCCCCACCTTCCTCATGATGACATTTGCTGCAGTTGCTTCGAATGATAGGGGCTATATGTTCAGCAAATAATACCGGCTCACCTTCTTTAGGCATAGTTTTATTTTCCGCACAGCTTCCCACTGCAAGCAATAAGCCTGCTAGTGCAGAGGGTACAAAGTATCTTAATTTATAAAACATCCTACTGCTTTAGTTTGATAGCTCTTAAAAGGTTTTTTATAGACAAGTTTATTTAAAACATCATCTAAGTCATGTGCTGTAATTACACTTCTTTTCTTACCTAATTCATAAGCCCAATTGTCTATTCTGCCACTGTATACCAACTGATTTTGTTGGTTCAAAACAAATACTTCAGGTGTAATGGTAGCATTGATTTGTTTTGAGAAGGCATAATTTGTATCCAAGTAAAAAGGCATCGTTTTTAACCCATAGCCATTTCTATAAGTGATTATTTTTTCTATCGAATACTCCTTACCAGGCACTACTGCTACAAAGCTCACCCCTTTAGATTGGTATTTTTGTTGCAAATTTTTAATGGTTAAAGAATAACTTTGGCACAAGGGGCATTCTGGCGAAAGAAAGAAAATAACATACCCAATTTTTTTATCAAGGTTAGATACCATGCCTATTTTTCCTTCTACCGTTCTAAGCGCCATACCCTTAAATGGCTTCGATTTGTCTGAATAAATAAAACCCATGCAGAGCAAAAAAGTAGCAAGCAAGCATACCAAGCATAGCCATTTATTTGTTAAGCATTTAATCATTTGCTGCAAATCTAAATCACCTTCTTTATTTTCGTCTAAATTA
>CAYUDC010000245.1:0-1853 GCA_964443415.1 uncultured Chitinophaga sp.
TAAAGGGGCTGCGAAGGTATTCATTTTCATTTATAAAACAAATATTTATCTAAAGACCAAGCCAATCTAAGTAGTTTTTGGGATGTATCACAGCAAATTCAGCTTCAGGGTAGGCATTACTCCAAGTTTTTGGAGCCTTGACAGTTTTAGATGGATTCCATTTTATTTCATAGGCATAAAGTTTCTGATCAATTTCTTCTATCCAATCAATTTCCTGCTGCTGATAGGTTCTCCAAAAGTAGTTGTTGGCTGGAATTTGTTGATACGACTGATATTTTAAGCGCTCAGATAAACAGTAATTTTCCCATAAATCTCCCACGTCATTTCGCAAGGCCAATACCGAAAAGTTGGCAATCAAAGCATTTCTAATGCCATTATCATAAAAATACCATTTACTGCTTTTTACCAACTCATTTCTTAGGTTCCTACTAAAACCTCCTAACCTATATACCACAAACACTTTACTCAACAAATCGAGGTACTTTTCTACGGTGTTTTTGCTTAATCCTAATTGCCTACCTAATTCTTCTAATGATACTTCTTTACCCAATTGAAATGCTATTAACCTAAGTAGGTCTAACATTTTATGCGCATTTCTTAAGCCATCTAGCATCAAGATGTCTTTTAATAGGTAATCATTCACCAATTCATTTAGATACCTTCTTTTATCCATGGCGTTTTCTATTTGCAGTAACTCTGGATAAGAACCATATACTAAACGCTCCTCTAAATTTGCTAAAGTTTGAACCAAACTTTCCTTTGTGGCATACTCCATTTGAGAAAATGGAAACATTTGTAAGGTTATTTTTCTTCCTGTTAACGGCTCTCCCATCTTATTGTTTAAATCAAACATAGATGAGCCTGTGACTAAAATTTTGATACCTGATATTTCATCTACAATGAACTTAAGCACCATGCCAATTTCTGGCACATGTTGGGCTTCGTCGATGATTAATAAAGAATAGTTTTTTAACAGTCGCTGATAATTTTCAACAGAACGAGTTTTTAAAATTTCTACCGTCGTAGCATCCTCCCCATTCAGCTTTAAAATTTGTTCGTGTGGCATCTTCTCTATCACTTTCTTAAGCAATAGCGTTTTACCAATCCTTCTCGCCCCTAAAATTAATACCACTTTTCCAGGAGATAAGTATTTAAAAACCTGCTGCTCTATGGCTCTTTCTATGTACATTTTTTTGCGAATGAACCACAAAAATATGAAATTCCGTCAATATACTGACGCAATTATATAAAATTCCGTCAATACACTGACGCAATTTTATATAATTTCGTCAATTGGCGGCTCCTCGCCATACACCACTGGTGCATACACCAAAGCTGTTTTGCCTGCCACATATGCCCCAATTTTACTCATGGCCCAAGGGTAGTAAAAGCCTAAGGTAACCACTATCAGTAGCATCTGCACCAAATAAAATTGGTAATCTTTTGTATGATCTGCATGGTACTCAAAGGTGTAAATTCCGGTGGCACTATCTGCCACAGTTTCGCCAATAAACCTTTCGGCCATTTTGCTAAAGGCCATCGGGAAATAAAAACCCAAAGTAATGATGGTTAAAAACAATTGGGTGGCAATAAATTTAACCGAGGGCCAGAATTCCGATTTCACTTCAAAATCATAATAGCCATACACCACATCTGCCCTCCATTTGTAGCTAAAATAAAAGAAGGGAATAAATAAAAAGTAACTAACTATTTGAATAATTACTTGCAAAATCATCATCATAGAAAATGCACCTTTATCTTCGGAGAGCTTCATCAAGAATTCACCCGATATGGCTACCCCAATTCCCAAAGCCAACGATGGCAATATCACCCATTTAATAAAGATAATAAAC
>CAYUDC010000246.1:0-1835 GCA_964443415.1 uncultured Chitinophaga sp.
TGTAGGCATTTCGCGCATGGCGCTCGGTGTTCATACCATATATGATGTGATGGCAGGTGCCACCTTGGGCATAGCCTTTGGTGCAGCCTTGCTTTGGTTAAATCAAACAAGAAGTTTGATTACACATAAGAAATTTAAAGCATAAAGTCTCTCCTAAACCAAAGATATTCATTTCTTTGTTTGCCTTTCTTACCCCTAATACTTATTTTGATTGGAACCAAGTTTGCATAATGACTTCTAAATAATTGCTCTTTTTCATTCCAATAGGTACGTGTAAGCTGTTGGGAAAGAATAGATTTATCCAACAATATCAAGCTCGAAATATTCTCGCCAGAATAAAACATCGCTCTACCTGTACTTTTTTCTGTGCTAGAACCATCATTTCCATGCGTATTAACATAAGTGGTGTTTTCGCCTATATAAAGCTTCAAGGTATTATTTGCACCTTTGTGTTTATAGATAAACTTGTTGCTTCTAACTCGAATACCCAGAGCTTTTAACTGCTTCTTATCAAGGATAAGTGCTTGTTTTATTAAACTATCAAACAATGTTGGATCAATCTTTAGCAAGTCTGTAGTTCTATTAACCGAATCATTAAAATGCAAAAGTCGCTGCCTATATGTTTCTTCTTTAAAATGCGCAAAACTGCGCTTAACTTTAGCTTGGTTTGCATCTGACAAAGCATTTAAAAAATACCCATTGGGTTTATACCAAAAGGTAACGGTTTGATCTGTTTTACCATATATATTTGCCTTGCCAATGAGTTTTATTTCCACAGGAACTAATAGCTCTTTAAAATATTTAAGATAAACATCTTCATTGGTTACAGTTACTTGATAGTCTAATAGAAACTGCCTTTTATCACCCACTTTAACATCCTTCCCTCTTTTATTCTCTACAGCATCTATTCTTTGCTCAATAAGCATGGGATAGGCAGGTAATAGAAACTGCGCTAGGGAGTCTAATTGACTTTCTTTGAACCTAGCGTGGCAAGTGTTTGTGTATCCACCACCCGGCTTATCAATGTGTAAATAAAAAAAGCATGATAATGGTGCTTTAGATAACATGTTCCTATGTATAAAAATGCTATCTTTTAAACTGGTATAATACAATTCGCAATAATCGGTATAGATGTGCAATTTATTTAATTCATCAATGCTTAGCTCTAATGCTTCAAACTCTGTTGAGACTTCAGTAAATACTGGCCAAGGTGTTGGGTTAGTACTGCCAAATAATTTGGTTCTATTTTCGGGTTGACCCAAAGACGTTGGATGCTGTTTATTAGTTGGTTTACTTAACGAAACCCCAGACACAACCTTATTTTCTGAGCTTAAGGAATCGCTCAATAATTTTGCACTGTGATGTTTCTTACTACTTTTTACAGACGGCCCACCTTCTTTTTCATCCACATTAGGTTTCCAAGTCAATACCAGAACAAATGAAGAAACGATTAATACCGATATTAATTTAAACCAAGTACTTTCAAAAAAAGGTACGCCATTGCCTTTCTTCTTTTTTGCAAATGCCAAAGCCTCCTCTGCTTCAAAGGCAATTGGTTCAGCCCGAAACCTACCAAACATTTCGTCTAACACTTTATCTTCTGGTGATTTAATTTCCATGTATTTTCTCTCCTACTTTTAAGTGTAGCTGATACTTTGTTTGATCCTGCTTTATAAAGGTTTTTAATTGCTGCCTTGCATGATATAATTTAGCCTTCACTTGACCTTCACTCAGATCCATCAATTGTGCTATTTCTGAATATGAAAATCCAGATAATTCGAATAAACAAATAAGCTCTCTTTCTAACTCGGGAAGTTTTAGCAAGAGCCTTCTTA
>CAYUDC010000247.1:0-1825 GCA_964443415.1 uncultured Chitinophaga sp.
ATGTAGATGGAGAAAAAGAAGAAAAGCAATGCTTTACCCTTGATGGAAAAGACACTACCTATTTCCCACGATTCGAATCACCAGTATTTACAGGCGGTGAAGAGGCCTTATATACATTCTTAAGTAAAAGCATTCAATACCCAGAAAAGGCAAGAGAAAATAATATTGAAGGGAAAGTGATACTAGAATTTGTGGTTAGCAAAGAAGGAAATTTAGAAGACATCAAGGTAGTTTATAGCCCAGATGAAATGCTTAGCGACGAGGCCCTGCGCGTCATCAAATCTATGCCTCAATGGACACCTGGTAAAGCAGAAGGAGAAATCGTGCGAGTTAAATTTACCTTACCCATCAAATTTCAATTAAATTAACTTATAAAAACATAGACATGAAAAAACTACTATTCATCATGCTGTGTAGCCTTCCCATGATGGCCATGGCGCAGCAAGTAAACAAAGATGAGAAAGACGAACAAGTATTAACATTTGCAGAAAAAATGCCTGAATATCCAAGAGGAACCGAAGCGATGTATGAATATCTTGCTAATAGTGTAGAGTATCCTCAAAGAATGAGAAAAAAAGGATTAGAGGCGAAAGTAGTTGCAACTTTTGTAGTAGATAAAGAAGGAAACATCAAAGACATTAGAATTGTAAACAAGGTTCCAAAGGAGTTTGCAGATGAAACCATTCGTGTTATCAAAGGCATGCCAAGATGGATTCCTGGCTCAAATAAAGGTAAAAATGTTTCTGTAAGATATACTTTGCCTATCAGATTTCAATTAAACTAACTTATAAAACCAGAGACATGAAAAAGCTACTTTTAATGATACTGTTTAGTTTTCCTTTGTTGGGATATAGCCAAGGAAGAGGAGCAGAAAGAGACCCAAACAATAAAGAGATATTTACCTTTGTTGAGCAAATGCCCGAATTTCCAGGTGGCACCGAAGCCCTCTATCGTTTTATCAATAAAAATGTGCGCTACCCATTAGACATGCGAAAACAAAAAATAGAGGCCAAAGTATTTGCTTCTTTTGTGGTAGATGGCAGAGGACGCATCAATAACATTGAAGTAATTAACAAGGTGCCACAAGCATTTATTGATGAAACCATCCGTGTACTAAAACGCATGCCCGCTTGGAAACCCGGCAGGCAAAATGGCAAACCTGTCAATGTGAAGTTTACATTGCCTATAGATTTTAGACTGAATTAATACATGAGAATACACTTTATATCCATTGGCGGAGCCGTGATGCATAACATGGCGATTGCCCTGCATAAAAAAGGTTTTACCGTTACAGGTACCGACGACGAAATATACGAACCCGCTAAATCTCGATTGCAACAAAACGGCCTACTCCCTACTCAAATGGGATGGCAGCCAAACCTTATCACATCAGACCTAGATGCCATCATTTTAGGCATGCACGCCAGAAATGATAATCCTGAACTTCAAAAAGCCAAAGAACTAGGATTGAAAATATATTCTTTCCCAGAATACATGTACGAGCAAACCAAAAACAAACTCAGGGTAGTAGTTGGCGGTAGCCACGGTAAAACAACCACTACTGCCATGATTTTGCATGTACTCAAATACCATCAAATGGCCTTTGATTATTTGGTAGGTTCGCAACTCGAGGGATTTGATACCATGGTGGGATTTTCTAATGAATCTAAAATTGCCGTTTTTGAAGGCGACGAATACCTTACCTCTGCCATCGATTTAAGACCCAAATTTCATGTCTACCAAGCCGATATTGGCATTATCACAGGCATTGCTTGGGACCATATCAATGTGTTTCCAACCTTCGAAAATTACCTCTCGCAGTTTA
>CAYUDC010000248.1:0-1785 GCA_964443415.1 uncultured Chitinophaga sp.
GACTGTAAGGTGCACTTGGATGAATGGAGAGCTGCAGGACATCTTGCTGGCTACTTAAATTAGTAAAAAAACCCGGATTTCTGCTGGCACAAATACTACAATAGGTGTTCGTAAAATGCTCAACTATAATTTTTTTAGGAACCTGTGCTTTGGCAGTTAGCGAGGCTATCATACCAATAAGAATCAATTGTATTGTTTTCATTTTGCTTGATTTAATTTCTTCCAATTCTGGTCGGCTTTTGGTTTTAAAGCAGCCTCTTGCTGGTTCCACTTATTTAAGGTGTTATTGATAACACTATAATAAAATAGGTATAACTTACCATCGTGTATTTTAAACTTGGTAGGATCTATTTCAACCTTCTCGCCAGTAGCACCCATGGCATAAGCGCACCAGCCTCCATATTGTGGTTCGTAATTCTCTGGATGAGCCATAAACTGTGCTTTGTGTTGCTCAGAAATAAACTCATACCTAATCCCTTTAAAAAAGTAAAATATATTGGGATTGCCCTTTTGGGCTGTGCCACTAAAATAACTTACTGGATCGTAGCCTTGAATGGCCACACCATACTTATCAATGTTAAAAACAGCCTTACGCTGTGCCAAGGTGGTTTGAGCTTGGGCCGAGCTTGAAATGACTAGTAAGACTATAAATAAAGCATAAAAGACTCTCATGATTAAAATGTTTAAACATTGGTCTTTAAAAGGATAAATTCCTTACACTATATTTTACAAAGGCATCAGCTTTTTACTTTAACGACAGATAATAAGCGATTTAAAATTCTATTAGCCATAAAATAGCGCAAAATTCTACTCCATCATTTTAAGGCTTTATTTAAATAAAATAAAAAATTAGGGGCTACTTAGAACCCGACAATTTATCTTTAAGGTGTTTCTTAAAGGTACTTACCTCCTCCGGCGAAAGCACGCTTTCTGCTTTATACTTAAGCACCTTCTCAATCACTTTGCTTTGTTTTCTATAAAGAGAGCAGGCCTTACAAATAGCTAGGTGGTAGGCCAATTTAACATTATCGGCAATTCCAATTGGTCGTTCATGATTTTTTTCAATCATCAAAGTAGCTTCCTTACAACTTATCATCACTCCCATATCTATGCTCTCCAACTTTTTTCTAAACAATTTCTCATTAATAACTTAGCCCTATGAATAATTTGCCAATAATTGGTATCTGTAATATTTAAAACCTGACAAATTTCTTTTGAATCCTTTTCAAAAATATATTTCTGCAACAAAGCATCACGCCAATGGGTGGGCAAATGTCCCATGCAAAGCTCATAAATTTTTAGAAAATCGGGATTGTCTAATAAATGCTGCTCATCTTTCCAATCAGAAAACTGTTGATTCTTTGCCCAATGTCCTTCCTCATTAAATAACTCATCTGCATAGCTTTCTGCTGCCAAAGGTTGCAGCCCTAGCCTAGATGATTTTTTAAAGTGATCATTGATTTTATTATTTAAAATCCCAAACAACCAAGTAAGTGCTTGGCTGTTTCCTTTAAACGAATCAAACTTTTCAAAGGCAACCAAAAAAGTATCCTGCACAAAATCCATGGCCAAGTCTTTATCACCCAACTTCTGCATAGCCCATTGCAATAGTTTGGGTGTGTATTTATCAACCCAAGTTTCGATGTCTGATTTATCTTTCATAAAAAATACGAATATTCTAACTTAAGCGATGTTTAACCTATTGATATAAACTATATATCATTCTTAGGTCAAATAAAAATGCCTTCTGTAAATTGGCGTTTAGGTTCAAGCCCAGCATCCATT
>CAYUDC010000249.1:0-1743 GCA_964443415.1 uncultured Chitinophaga sp.
CTCCTGTCATTAATATTTTCATATTTTAATTTGTTCCATCAAATGGCATCATGGGCCTTTCATCACTTTGATTTACTCCTTCTCGAATAATGACCTTTAAAAAGGTTTTCCAAAGAATGGTTAAATCTAACCAAAAACTTAAATTTTCTACATATTCCACATCAAATCTAAATTTTTCTTTCCAAGGAATAGAATTTCTGCCGCTCACTTGGGCTAACCCAGTGATACCGGGTCTAACATTATGCCTTCTCTTTTGAGTTTCATTATAAAGCGGAATATATTTAAACAATAAAGGACGAGGCCCTACCAAACTCATTGAACCCAACAAAACATTAAACAATTGTGGAAGTTCGTCAATGGATGTACTCCTTATAAACTTCCCAAAAGGGGTCAATCGAATGTTATCAGGTAATAGTTTCCCATCGACATCCTTTTTATCCGTCATTGATTTAAACTTAATAACTTTAAAAGGCTTTTCATCTTTGCCTGGCCTTTCTTGAAAGAAAAATGGTTTACCTTCATTTATTATAATTAAGACTAACCATGTAATTAGCAAAACTGGAGATAGTAGTGTTAATACTATCAAAGAAACAATTATATCTAAAATTCTTTTGCCAAATAACCTATACATATCAACTTAATTTCAATAGCGATTTAAGTCCACGTTTTGCAGGCAATTGCCATAAAAGCTTACACCAATCATGATTACCTTCAATTAATCCGGGTCCCTTTTCTGTAATAACAATATCCCATCCACTGGAGCGATTTTGTGGATGTTTAAGAGCAGCCCTTTTAACCATGTCCATTGTTTGTTCCCAAAAAGGCACTTTAAAACCAACAATTTTCACATGGGTTATTGGGTGAATGGTTTCATCAGATTTAGTGATGTCACTGTAAACACCAGGACCGTTTATAAATCCTGTTAATTCATCAATGGGTGCTGCCAAATTTCCTGCAGCCATGTTATCGACTTTTGAATTTACAGAAATTCTTTGTCTACAACCTAAAATCTCTACTTCATTGTTAGCTGTTAATTGGGTAAATATTCTAACCGTATTCACTGCGCTTGGCGACAAAGCATTCATATCTGGATGTTGAATAATAAACTCTTCTACTAAGTCGAAAGAACTTTCTTTGAGATAATCTATTAAACTTTGTTCATCAAATTCCTCACATTTCCTAATTTCAACATCGGCACCACATTTACCATCTGCCACTTTAAAAACCAATTTTCTAGATGGGGTTGACAATATTTCTTTGGCTAAATTAGGTTCCTTTGTTAAAGAATCTATATCACCCACTTTATGTACAAAAAACGCTTTATACTGATGGTAAAATTGCCTTTTATCATCTAAAATTTCCCTTGCACCAAGCGGATTCATTTTCAACTGATATTCATACATATGACCTGTACCAGCCCATTCTAGTTTTTCGCTGTGCTTCTTCTCGAAAAATCTAAATTGAAAGTATTCTAGAATTGAAATATTGTATCTAATAGAATGATAAAAAACATTCAACCAGATACTCACCACATTCATTTGCTGCGTCTGCCTTAAATATTGGATAAACTTCTTTAACAAGCTTTTGTTGAGCTTTTTAAAATAATAACCTAAATATACTATTCTCCAGATATACTTCATTTATTTCTCCTTTGATCCAATAATTTTACCCAGTTTACCAGCGCTTATAAACTCAACATCTGGCCAACGCTTTAATATGGCTTGTAAAAGCTTTGCCAGAGAT
>CAYUDC010000250.1:0-1736 GCA_964443415.1 uncultured Chitinophaga sp.
TTACCTCTGCAGAAAAATGGATAGGTAAAAGAAATGCCACCCAAAAAAACAACTTGCCCACAGGCTTAACTGGGCATACCATTTATTGCAAATCTATTAAGGCTACTTTAGAGTTTAGACAGAAAGACACAGTAAGAAATCAAACAATAAATAAGATTACTATTTTTCATGCTTCCATTAAAGATAGCAACTTCGTTTACCAAATTAAACTTAGAGAAGTAAACACTCCTATTTTACGTTATGATAGCGCCAGTAGTGATATGATTTCTATTTTCTATTTGCCTTTTGGTGTAAGAAATTTTTCAGTTGAACACCAAACAAATAGCAATGGATTTTCTTCAACAATATATGGACTTTACCTTGAAAGCAGCTCCCCTGGCATCATCCTTAACAGCGTAGGTGTAAATGGGGCCGAGTACAAACATTATTTAAGAAGTAGCTACTTTTTTAATCAATTGAGTCAACTTAAACCTTCGCTTATCATTGTTTCATTAGGTACAAATGAAGCTTTTCATTTTTCTCGGTTCGACCCAAATGAGTTTAACAATACATTGGATAGTTTCTTTTCTGTGCTAAAGAGTCAACATCCAGAAGCAGATGTAATAATTACCTCAGCGCCAGCTGTTCAACATAAAGCAAGAATAGCACGCGGCAAATCTAGGTTTCAAGAGAACAAAAACATCAGCCTTATTAATAGCATTCTAAAAGCCCAAGCACAAAAATATCAATGCGGTTATTGGGATTTTTATGAAGTAATGGGTGGAAAAAACTCGATGAGGTTATGGTCTAATGCAGGCTTAACAGATGCCAGACGCATACATTTCTCGAAGAAAGGATACTTGATGCAAGGCAAGCTCCTTAATAACGCCATAGAAAAAGTAATGTCAGAATAAAATAGCTACCCAAAGCCATGATTGATTTTAACCTTATTTTATCCGAATTAAGCTTTCAAGCAGATAAGCCTCTGCTGTTTAACAGCTCGTTTTTCTTGTACTTTCTGTTGTTCTTTTTCATAGGCTATCAATTGCTTTCGAAAAGAACAAATGCCCGTATTTTGCTTGTTTGCACCTTTTCTTTATACTTTTTCTATAAAGCTTGTGGTTGGTATGTAGGATTGGTTTTGCTATCAGCAGTGGTTGATTTTAATTTAAGTAGATTCATTTATTTAACCAGAGTTAAACAGCGTAAAAATTCTCTGCTGGTGGTGAGTTTGATCCTCAATCTTGGTCTACTGTTTTACTTTAAATACACAGATTTTTTTATTGAAATATACAATGATCTTTTAGATGGCAATGTTAAACCATTACACTTACTCTTACCAGTTGGAATTTCATTTTACACTTTCGAAAATATCAGTTATACAATAGATGTTTACAAAGGAGCTTTTAAGCCAGTAAAAAGATTTTGGGATTACCTTTTCTTTCTATCGTATTTTCCAAAGTTAATGATGGGACCAATAGTAAGGGCGGCAGAGTTTATTCCGCAAATAAGAAAGAATATTGAACTTAGTAAGGAAGATATAGCCAAAGGACTATTTCTAATCTTAACAGGATGTTTCAAAAAAATAGTCATCTCAGACTACCTCAGTGTACATCTGGTAAACACTGTTTTTAGCGACCCCCTGCGTTATACTCAAATAGAATGTTTATTTGCTGTATATGGCTATGCTATGGTTATTTACTGCGATTTTAGTGGGTATTCAGACATGGCATTAGGTATTGCCAAATGGATGGGTA
>CAYUDC010000251.1:0-1707 GCA_964443415.1 uncultured Chitinophaga sp.
AAGATGGGAGTTATATCATCTTAAATGGAGATGCCTTTAATCAAAACCAAGCAGGCGACATAGATTTTGGTGCCTTGGCTGGTCTTAATGTGAGTCTTGGAAATGTGGCCAGCTTAGAGTTACGCTATGTATACGGGTTTACCAACCAAATTAGTACCCTTAGATATAAAGGAAGACCTAGCACCGTAGAAGTAGCACTCAAGTTAAGCGGAATAAAAATCAGAGATAAAATTGTAGAGCAAGAGCAAAGCCAAGTAAAAGAACTTAACAAATTTAGCAGAGGCACCTTGCTCATTATGCTAGAAACGCCAGATGAAAAACTCATTGCCGACCTAAAATCTAAAGGCATGCTGGAAGAAGCAGATCAAGTGGCAAAAATGCAAGAGCTCACCAATAAAATGGTTATACAAGAATTTAGAAACAACTATAACTTCTCTAAAATTGCGTTCTTTATGAATACCGATGCACCTAAAGTGGCAAAAGGTGATTTTACAGATGTATTGGTAGATGATATGATGAATAAGATTCCGGGAGGCTCGGCACCCGACTCTGGCAATTACTTTATTGCTTCGTTTATAGAAGACATTTCAGAAATTAGCAAGAAGCCTAGTTATGGTTTGTATGTATATGATAAGAACTTTATTCAGCTTGGAAAACCCTACAATGTCAACCAAAACTCTATGGGCATTTTTGTGGGTGGCGACCCAATGAATTATTTTAGAAGGGTAAAGGCTAATGCATATACGCCTGATGAATTTAGAAAAATCATCAGGCGCTTTAATAATAGATTACAATTAGCAAAAATACCAGTGAATAACTAGTAGCTGTTAAGCATCATTGGCATAATCAGCATCAAGATATCTTCGTCTGCTTCTTGCTCTGCTGGAAGAATTACACCGGCTCTGTTAGGTTGTGATAACTCAATCGCAATGGTGGCAGCATCCATGTTGTTTAACATCTCTAGCAAGTATTTTGAGTTAAAGCCAATTTCCATGTCTTCTCCTTCGTAGATACAAGCCATTTTCTCAACCGATTCGTTTTCAAAATCAATATCCTCGGCGCTAATGGTTAGCTCACTGCCCGCCATTTTTAGACGAATTTGATGGGTTGATTTATTAGAAGTGATAGACACACGTCTAACAGCCATTAAGAAATCTGTTCTGTCTACGGTTAACCTGTTAGGGTTTTCGGTTGGAATCACCGCTTTATAATCAGGGTATTTCTCATCTATTAACCTACAAGTTAAGCTTTGTTCGCCAAACTGGAATTGTGCATTTTGTCTGTTAAAAGAAACCTTTACCATGGTATCGTCTGATGGCAAAGAAGATTTTAACAAGTTAAGGGCCTTCTTAGGTAAAATCAAAGAATCTTCCGCACCTGGCTTTACATCATTTCTGGTAAACCTTACCAAACGATTGGCATCTGTAGCCACAAAGGTGACATTGTTTTTAAACAATTGAAGATACACCCCAGTTAAGTTTAATCTAATTTCGTCTGAACTGGTAGCAAATACCGATTTAGCCACAGCCTTTTGCAATACCTTAGCAGGAATTTCAAAAGCGTTTACATCTTCTAATTGTGGAGCCTTAGGAAATTCATCACTGCGCTGGGCAGTAAGTTTAAACCTTCCGCTTTCGTATTTAATTTCTACTGTACCTTTTTCTTCGTTGATAGAAAATGCCAATGGCTGATCGGCCAAAGTCTTAA
>CAYUDC010000252.1:0-1703 GCA_964443415.1 uncultured Chitinophaga sp.
CTACGCATTTTTTATTCGCGGGCCTTGCCCATTACAAAAGAAACAGCAAGGGCGGCAAATCATATTTCTTTCTATGATGCTTCGAAGGTGAGGAATACCTTGGGTTTTGAGTTTACCAGTATCCATGATACCATAAAAGAGTGCACTAATACTTATCAAGATTATATTCAATTTAAAATATGAGAAAACTAGTTTTAATTATTACAGTGATGTCTATCATTGTGGCTTGCAAACCCTCTAATAGCAGCAATACCTCCGACTATGAAAAGGTTTTAAGTAAGAGTTATCAAATAAAAGATTACCACACGGCCATTGCTGCTATTCAAATGCTATTGGTTAAAGACAGTACCCAAAAACAATATTTAGATTCGTTGCCAGAATTGTATGTAGCGGTTAGAAATATGGATGCTGCAGAACATTATACAGATTTGGCTTTAAAAGACAAGCCAACTAACGAAAAGCTCATGCAATTGAAAGCGCTTTGTCTAGAAAACAAAGGTGATTTTGAGGGAACCCTAGACATCATGAATAAGTTATATGTGAGCACCAAGAAATTGTCTTATTTATATCAACTTACAGCCATTCAATTGCAAGGTGGTGACTTAGACAATGCTAAAAAGGGCATTAAAAGTTTAGAAGATCAAATGGCAAACAGCACAGACAGTGTAGACTTTATGTTGTCTGAAACAGAAAAACAAAAAGTGCCTATTCGTTCGGCTGTTTATCACCTAAAGGCCTATACCTTGGCTCAAAACAGAGATTTAATGGGTGCCAAAGATTATTGGGAGAAAGCGTTAAAAGAGTATCCTCAATTTATGGCTGCCAGAGAAGCCTATATGCAATTAATGCAAGGAGCAAGGCGTTAAGCCTTGCTTTGCTATAGACTAAAATTTTCTTGAAGGCACTTTAAAAATTCGGGATAGATTGCCTTGCTCGAGCCTAGTATGGTTCTTCCAAATAGGTAGTCTTTTCCGCCTTTAAAGTCGCTTACCATGCCACCTGCTTCTTCAATTAAGCAAACGCCACCTGCTACATCCCACGGACTTAAACCATATTCAAAAAAACCATCAAACCTGCCACAAGCAGTGTAGGCTAAGTCAACTGCGGCACTGCCCATGCGCCTCATGCCTTGTGAGTTTTTCATGAGTACTTTTAAGGTCTCAAGATATTTTTCCATGATTTTAAAATCATAGTACGGAAACCCAGTGGCAAGTAAGCTATTAGCCAGGTGTGGATTGGTTTTTACCTTAATGGGATTTCCATTGAGCCAAGCACCTCCACCTTGCCAGGCATAAAATAACTCTTGATGATTTATTTCGTACACCACCCCAAGAATCGACTTGTCTTGATGCACCAAACCGATGCTTACACTATATACTGGCAGGTTATGAATAAAATTAGTGGTGCCGTCTAAAGGGTCTATTACCCACATATAGGGTTTTTGTTCTGAACCGATGGTTTGTTCTTCGGTAATAAATCCCGCTTCAGGTAAAATTTCTTTCAGTTTTTTAACCAAAAGTCTTTCAGCCTCTTGATCTACATAGCTCACTAGCTGATTGAAGCTTTTAACTTCTACCTTGTTTTGGTCGAAGTTTTTTCTTTCAGTGGCAATAAATTCTCCGGCTTCTTTGGCTACCGCGCAAGCCTGTTGGCAGATGTGTTGCAAGTTTAACATGTAACAAATATAGACTTTAAATTTTTGC
>CAYUDC010000253.1:0-1696 GCA_964443415.1 uncultured Chitinophaga sp.
TGCTCTCTTTAAAAATATCCATGCTGTTAAACACTTCAACAAGCGGACATTCATACACAAAAGAATCTCGGTAAAAATATTGGGTTATATTGGGCAGCTCATTACCAGTAGCAGATTGAACCTGCACTAAGCAGTTTTGATCATTGTAAGCATACGTTTTTTGCTCCTCAATTTGATTGTAAGCATAACGAATCTCAGACAACAAATTGCCTCCTTTATCGTATTCAAAATAGACCCAGTACTCAGGATTTTTTCCTTCACCAAAAACCAACTTAATAAGCCTACCCTGTGTATCATAATAAGCAGTTCGTTGCAGCCTAAGTTTGCTACTATCGCCCTGCATTAATTCTACCGTAAACAAAGATTGCGTTTTTACCCCCTTAGCCACTCTCCTTACAAAACTGCTTTGATTCATCAGTGGATTAATAGTTTGCGAAAAATGGCTTTCTAGCTTTTGTAATACATTCAAATCATTTAACAATTTACTAGAGCCATTTTGCTGGCTGAACCAATTACCCAATAAGCTTGAAGAAGGTAAAAATTTTATAAAAGATTGGAAGGGAATAGACAAAAGTAATCCCAATTGTTTGGCTTCATCAAATTGGCTATTAAAAGGAGGCAATATAATTTGTGCCGAAAAAGGAGTTAAGTTTAAAAAGGCTAACTCTAGGTCTTGCTTGGTAAAGGAAACTAGTTTATCAATAGGTTTCTTTTGCAAAGAAACAGACTCATCTTCGCCTTCATCTTCTTCATTATACTCATCGTATTCATTATCATTATATCCACCCAACTGCGCGGCCATGCTCCATTTATAGCCAGTTAAATAATCCTTGTTTGAAGCTAGTATTTGGTTCAATTCGTTAGATAAAAGGGTTAAAAGTGCTTTTTGTTGAGTGGGTTCAAACAATTGTAAAAAAGGAATTTCTTTGCCAGTAGAAGCTTGCAAATAGTACGTTTTTACAAATGTAAAACCGTCTAATTTATGGTGAGAATGAGGCTCAAAGTAAAACTCATATAATACCTGATAACACATAATATCACCAGAAAGAAATAAGATTTTGGGAGCT
This sequence comes from uncultured Chitinophaga sp., assembly GCA_964443415.1. Classification (GTDB taxonomy): domain Bacteria; phylum Bacteroidota; class Bacteroidia; order UKL13-3; family UKL13-3; genus B1. The sequence continues at coordinate 1,068 of CAYUDC010000253.1, forward strand.
ACCTCTTGAATGGTTGGGATGCCCATGTTTGCAGAATAGTAGGCATGATTATCTGGATGATTTTCCCCCAATGCACTTGCCAATGCACCATAGGCAAAAGGTAAAAATTCGTATTTAAAAGCCTCATGTTGCATTTCTAAAAATGCCTTTTTAAATATAAAATCATTGAGAGACTTTATGGCTGCCTTTGGATTATTTGGCTCCAATGAAGGATAGTTTATATAAATTCTATCGAACTTATTATAGGGTGATTTTCCAATTGATTGCTGCATGGTTTTAAATGTAATATGCCCATTCCCCTGCAAATTCTGTATTTGCCCTAAATCATTTTGACCTTGCACAGCATTAAAAATAAATAAGACAACGCAGAAGATATATATTCTTTTAAACATTCGGCTAAGGTTTATGGATGTAAAACAATATTTCTAAAGCCTTTTTTTCGGGGTTGTACTCACCAATTATTTTACTAAACCCATCTCGTTTCATTTGTGCATACAAGGCCTTTTCGTCTATTCTAATTTTAGAATCACCCTCTTTATAAAACAATATAGCATCTTCTGCCTCTACCTGTTCTATTGTTAAAAAACCAGCCACCAAATTATTCGCTAATAATAAATTGTCAACCTCTG
>CAYUDC010000254.1:0-1674 GCA_964443415.1 uncultured Chitinophaga sp.
TCCATTTCTATGATTCTATTGGTACCTTGAGCAAAGGCAGGATCATGGGTAACTACCAGCAAGGTTTGATGAAATACCTCTGAAAGTTCTTTAAAAGTGTCGTACACAATTTTAGAATTACGAGAATCTAAATTTCCTGTGGGTTCGTCTGCCATGATAATGGCTGGATTATTTATCAGCGCTCTAGCAATGGCCACCCTTTGCTTTTGCCCACCCGACAGTTGATTGGCAGGCTTATCAGCCAAATCTTTGATGCCCAAAATGGCTAGTTTACTCAATGCGTTCTCTATAATCTCTTCTGTAGAAAGTGTATTGAGTTTAAGGGCCGGCAACATCACATTTTTTAAGACACTAAATTCATTGAGTAAATAGTGGAACTGAAAAACAAATCCGATTTTCTCATTTCTAACCCTTGCTAATTCCTTCTCCTTTTTGTTGGTCATTAGGGCACCATCAATAAAAAGTTCTCCCTTGTAATCGGTGTCCATGGTAGATAAAATGTAGAGCAAGGTAGATTTACCACAACCCGATTTACCAATAATAGAAGCAAACTCACCTTTATTCAAAGAGAAGTTGATGCCATGCAAAACTTCTACTTCTACAGGGTCGGTAAAACTCTTTTTAATATCCTTGGCAACTAAAATGGGCTCTATCATATTACTTTCCTCTGATGATAACAACAGGATCAATTTTACTCGCCTTACGCGCAGGAAACCATCCCGCAAACCAAGTAGTGGCAAAGGTAAACAGCAAGGCTATTACAAAGTAGATGGGGTTCATATCTACCGGAAATGTTTTAACAGTAGGCACTGCAGCCGAGTTAAACGGAATATGACTGATGGCCGTGGTAAGCAAAAGACTAAAAATAATGCCAGCGGCACAACCCACTAAGCCAATGATCACAGAGATCATTAAGAAAATGCGTTTAACATCTTTCCCAGCAAAACCAGTAGCTTTAAGGATGGCAATGGTATCCATTTTCTCATAAATCATCATGTTAAGAATATTATAAATACCAAATCCAGCCACTATTAATAAGGTTATTCCAACTGCATAAGAAATAATGGTTCGCACCTTTGTACCAGTTTCAAATTGTGCGTTAGCAGATTGAATATCGATGGCATCCAACTCAAAAATAGTACTATATTCTTTGGCTACTTGGGGTGCCATGAGTATGTCTTTAAGTTTAATCTGAATATCGGTAATGTAGGCATTGCCTTTGCCTGTTACTTTCTGCACCGTAGATAAAGAAGCAAAGCTTTGTGTTTTATCATAGTCGGCCAACCCACTTTGATAAAGTGCCACTACCTTTAACTGAAAACGCTCTCCATTAGGTGTAATAATCTGTACCACGTCTCCAATCTCTGCCATGATAGTTTCGGCTAAAGGTTTACCTAAAATAATACTATTAGGTACTTGCAATACATCCATCGGATTGCCAGAAGTAACATAATCACTAAAGTGAAAAAATCGCAACTCTTTATCAGGGTCGATACCACTTAAAAAACCAGATATATCAGAGGCTCCCGTATTAAAAAAAACCTGGGTACTATATCGCCTAGAATAGCCCAAAACCCTTTTATCTTTATCTAAAGTTTGCAAGATTTTTTTGGCATTATAAATTTCTAAACGCGCATTGGATGCTTTTACAGAACTTATAAAATGATGCCTATT
>CAYUDC010000255.1:0-1663 GCA_964443415.1 uncultured Chitinophaga sp.
TTTAGTTTCTAATCCATATCTGAATACTCATAGGAGCCAGCTTTAAATTTCTTCTGCCTCCGTTTAATTGCTCGTAATATTTGCCAAAGCCTGCATCTAAAGCAATGGCATTTTCATTGCCTTCTAACTTCCAAATGCCCGAAGGAAGCGTTACTTCTAGTTCTTCAGCATCTTCGCCTGTGTTTAGCAATACCAATACTTTTTGCTCTATCATATACCCTAAGGCAGCTTTGTTTTTGGGTTCAAAAAACTCAAATGCATCTATGGGTTGTTTGGCGTTAGCATCACCCGATTGAAAAGATGCCATTGGCAACAAATAGCGTTTTCTGAGCTCCATTAAAGCGCTCCAATACTTTACCATATTATCATAATTGGCATTGGTATATGGCACCGCTTTAGAGAAGTCACTGATTTTTTTGTTGATTTGGGTCAACCCAACATTCTCCCAAACAAATTGGTTGGCATTGCGCATATTGTAGGTATCGCGTTTGCCATGGAAGTATATTTTACCACTTGGAATTTCTTTCTCTACCTCCATCAATGGAGCCATGCCTTTGCTGCGCATCATCTCTGAGCCACCATGTAATACGAGTGGACCAGGAGTTGTAAACAATAAGGTAGCAGCAATTTTATAGTTAATCTCGTCAACCCCAAATCTACCGTCAAATTGATAGGTGGCAAACTGATCTGCCAGTGCAAAGTTATCATGAATATCAAGGTAATTTATGGCGCTATTGATATTCTTTTGAGTAGGGAATGTGCAGGTAAGGGCACGTTTAACATCATCTCTTAGCGCACTATTGCCGCCTGCCCAACCTCTATCTTTTTCTTTAGAGTTTAGCTCAAAAACAGGGCCTTTGTATGTATTTCGGGTATCATCATTAAAATAACAAATAGGTGCATCCGATTTATACCAATGCCACTCAGGATTTTTGTTGTAGTTAGGGTCGTTACTATCTATCCACGGCTCGCCGTAGATAATAATGTCTTTAGGTAAGGCTTCTTTTAAAGCCAACAAGGTTTGTTTATCTGTTTGCCCTGCCAAATCAATTCTAAAACCATCAATGCCAAACTCTTCAATAAAATGTTTGCATTGATCTATGATCCAACGTTGCACCATGTAGCGTTCTTCGCTTTTGGTTTCGTTGCCATATTCCCCGATATGCTCTAGGTTTTTAGTGCGGTAATAATACTGTTTGTCAAAGGCATTAAAATGGAACAAGTACTCGCGGCCATCCATATTTTCTGCAGTATGGTTAAACACAAAGTCAACTATTACAGCAATGCCTTTGGCATGAAATGCTTCTACCAACTGCTTAAATTGTTCTCTTTCTTCCCCGGCTTCGGTGCCTTTGGTTCTATATCGGGTTTCTATGGCAAAGCTGTGTGAGGTTCTGTATCCCCAATCGTAATTCTCGGTGGCAATCCCTTGTTCTATCATATAAGGGTCGTTCTTAAATGCCTTTTCCCACTCATCTTTGGGCCAATGCAACATCTCTTGCACAGGCATTAAATGAACCGTGTTAATGCCAAGGTTTGTGAGGTAATCAAAACCAATGGCCTTGCCCCTTTTATTTTTTAACTTAGGAACATACATGCCCGCAATGGTGCCGCGCATCGCTTCTGGTATAGGCAACAGGTCGGTAAAATCTTGCACATGTAC
>CAYUDC010000256.1:0-1658 GCA_964443415.1 uncultured Chitinophaga sp.
TTAGAAACAATGGCTTTGTAACTGCCGTTTTGCGCAGGAACAAACGACCTGGAATTTGCACCTAGAATGTAGGCATTGGTGGCGCAATTTATCCATTGGTATGTTCCTGAGATTTGATTACTTATTAGAGTATCTCCTATTTTAGAAATGCTGGTATGGAGAGAATCTATCACTAACTGAAGTTGAATGATACTATCACAACCTAAAGAGGAGGTCAATGTATCGAAATAATGACCCGATAGGGTGAGTGTTTTGCCTCTCCAAACTATAGGATGGCAAGCCGAATCGATTTGCACCATGGTATGTTTTGGCAAAATAGTGAGCGTAAGTTCCACAATGCTATCACAGCCATTGATGCTGTAAAACCAAGAGGTATAGGTTCCACTTTTTGTAAGCTCGTTTCCATTCCAAAATAGCGTGCCACAATGAATGAGAGTGTCTTTGGTAAAGATAGGTGCACATAAGATAGAGTCTTTAATACTAAAAATAACTCCATATTGCTTGCCTTGTTGAGAGATAAATCCCCCTGCGATGAACTTATTTTTTGAAATTTGATTGACGCAGGTAGCCTTGTTAGCTCCTGCATCTGAGTTTAAGTTTGTATAAGTAATCGGGAACTTTAATGAAGTATCAATACTCATGATAAAAATATCTGAGATAAGGCTACTTTTATTTACTGAACCAACTATCAAAATTCGATTTCGAAGCTCGTTAAAAACAACATCAATGGGAGTCTCCTGTAATGAATTTCCTGTACTGAAGGTATATGAACTTAGGAGGTTGCCATTTGATAAGCGGTGTTTCTGAATTCTGATGTCGTTGGTATTTGTTTTTCCAACAAGATAAACATGTTTTTTAATTGGGTCTAATATAGTTTTATGAATTTGAAATGTACTTGGTGCGGCGTAAGACCATTCAAAGTTCATTTGTTTAGAATTAAAAACTGCACATAAAGAGTTTAATGATGAGTTTTTACCAAGTAATATAGCCCTATTCGAATCAATTCTTTCTGTATACTCTACCCGATTAAAAAGCGGTAATGGTAAAGTGTCTATGCAAATAAATGCTTGCTTCTTTAAAATTAAAATGCGCGGCGGTGCAAATTTTCTACCAAATAGCAATACTTCTGAAGCATCTTTGTCAAGGGTGTTTTTCCACTCACTTTCATTAGCTGTTTGATACATAATTTGGGTATTTACAAAACCTAGTTGAGCGTTGTTTCGCGTTTTTATCGCATAAATGGTATCATTTTGGTGGAAAAACAATATGGCGAAAGAATCAGAAGCAATAATTTCTAAAGGTGCCGTTTTTTCTAAACCAGATCTTCTTTTAACACTCCCTTTTAATTGTCCTAGTCCATCTAAATGGAAAATGCAGATGGAGTCGACAACAGCCGATTTATACGGAAATACAAAACTGGTTTTTCTACTTATGGCAGAAAAGTATATATCTCCAAGTGGAGCTACCTCTAGCTGATAGCCTTCCAACAAACCACCTGTGAAACTCTTTGTCCAAATCTGGGTGTCAAATGTATCCATTAACACCAGATCTAATCCTCTTCCAACTTGCTTAAAAATTAGGTAGTTTCCATTTAGGTGTTTTTTAATTTGAATAGTTTGGGATGGATAAATGTAATTACCAAAATTCTTTTGAGAGAT
>CAYUDC010000257.1:0-1648 GCA_964443415.1 uncultured Chitinophaga sp.
CAAAAGGCACAGGGTTTTTATATGTGAGGAAAGATTTTCAAAATACCTTACAAGCTAAGTTTGTGGGAGGAGGCAGCGACAATGCCAAATGGAACATGGCCACTAAACCCATTTCTACAGGAGATTTTGCCAACTCTGCCCATCGTTATTATGGCGGCACGCAGGCCTTGGGATTGTATAAAGGCGTGGAGGCTGCCATACAATTTATTGAGACCATTGGGCAAGAGAATATTTATAAACGCATTAGTTATTTAGGCAAATACACCCAAGACAAGCTGTTGGCCTTTGGCGATAAAATCACCTTACTAACGCCCACCGAAGAGCGCTCAAGAATAGCTGTAAATGGGTTTAGGATTAAGGGAGTTGATTTTAATGATTTTTATAAAACCTGTGCAGATAACAAAATAAGGATAAGGGTAGTGCACGAGAATGGCTTAAACAGTGTGAGGGTAAGCACCCATATTTATAACAACACCCAAGAGATAGATGCCTTTATAGAACAGGTGAAGAAGGCGGTGGGGTAAGGATTTCGAAGCTAGGCTTATCATGCTTGTATGGCCACCTACCCCAACCTTTGTCTCGCTTGCCCATAGGTATCCACCAAATGTTGAATGATTTGTGCGGCGGTTTCTTTTTGGTGAACGAGGGCACTTACTGCGCCCATTTCTAACTCGCCCTCTTCCATATTTCCTTCGAATACCCCCATGCGCGAGCGGCCCTTGCCCATAAAGGCCTTAATTTCTTCTGCACTTTTCCCTTGGTGGATGAGCCCATCTACCGCTGTAAATAATGCATTCTTATACATCCTCACAGGTGTGAGTTGTTTGAGGGTTAACTGCGTTTGCCCTTCTTGCGCTTGTAGGATGGCTGTTTTATAATGCTCGTGCGCAGAAGACTCTTCACATGCCGCAAACCTAGTACCCACCTGTATCCCGCTGGCGCCTAAGGCCTCGGCTGCAAGCCAGCTTCTACCATCATATATGCCACCTGCTGCTATCAAGGGCAAATGGGTAATGTCTGCTATTTGAGGTATCAAACAAAAGGTGGTGGTTTCTTCTTTGCCGTTATGGCCACCCGCCTCAAAGCCTTCTGCCACCAAAGCATCTACCCCTGCCTCTTGCGCCTTTAAAGCAAACTTGGTATTGGCAATTACATGCACCACGGTGCAACCATGGTCTTTGAGTTGTTTGGTAAATAAGCTCGGGTTACCTGCCGAGGTAAACACTATTTTTACCCCATGCTTTAGTATCACTTCTATGTGCTTTTGAGCATGCCCGTATATCAACGGAACATTTACCCCAAAAGGCTTTTGCGTGGCGGCCTTGCACTTTAAGATATGCTCTTCGAGTAACTCTGGCGTCATACTGCCTGCTCCTAATAAGCCTAAGCCACCTGCATTGCTTACCGCCGATGCCAACCTCCAACCACTGCACCATACCATACCACCTTGGATAATGGGATATTGAATCTGTAGCAATTGCGTAACTGCATTCTGAGACATTGGATCAAGCAAAATTAATCTCTGTACTATCGCCAATATTTAGGCTTTGACTCATGCCTTTGAGTAAGGCATCATTGCCAATCAACGACCTGTGTAGGATGGCAAATTCTATTTGCGCAAAGGGCCCAATGATAGATTCTTTGATGG
>CAYUDC010000258.1:0-1645 GCA_964443415.1 uncultured Chitinophaga sp.
TGCATATTCCCATTAGGTATTTTAACACCAGTGACAATCGGTTTGGCATGCAATCCCGAAATTTCTTTCAGGTAGGTTTACATTATAAATGGCTTAACATAGATTATGGTGATATTAACCCAAATATGGATAGGCTGATTTTAAGTGGTGTTAGGATGCGAGGCGTTGGCGTGAAACTAAAAGCAGGCAAAAGTTCTATAACCTATTTTCAGGGAAGCCTAAACAACAGCATTGAAGGCAATATTGCCAGCTATGCCAATGGAGAGGGATTTATTCCAACCAATATTATCAATGATAGTCAATACCTCCAGCCAGGAACCTACCAAAGAAATATGCTTGCTACAAGATTAGAGTTGGTTGGAAGAAAAGACAATTTTAGATTAGGCCTCAATGCTTTTAAAGCCAAAGATGATACCGCTTCTATTAAGAATGGCGTTTTACCAAAAGACAATGTTGCTGCTGGTGCCGACTTGGTCATAAGATTATTCAAGAAAAGTGTGGCCATGAGCGGTGGTGTAGCAACTTCGGTTGTTACCAACGACATTTCTTATGGCGTGATCGACCCCTTACAGGTGGATACCACCTTTGGCATTAAACTTGGATTCGACCCTGCCAAATATCAAAACATCATCATTATCAATGCATCTACTGTGCCCACTGTTTTTAATACTACAGATGTATTGGCCTATTATGGAACCTTTTCGATCAATAATCGGTACCAAAATTTTACGGCCGAATACAGGCACAATGGTGGAGCTTATCAATCATTAGGAAATCCATTTCTAAGAAGAAATTACAAGGGCTATACCCTCACCGAACGATTTGGACTTTTTAAAAGAAAATTGAATTTTAACTTTAATTATCAAAACTATTCTAATAATCTTAATCAAAGTTTACCGGCACTCCTACAAACAGAAGTGATGGCAGGAGGCTTGATGATTTCTATTAAACCAAAACTACCTTCCTTGTCGCTGAATTATCAAGTACAAAATAGAAATAGCATGAGTACCATCAGTGTATTGCCTAGTGTAAAAGACCGAGTAATCACCAGCTCCTTATATCTGTTTTATAGCACCAGATTTTGGAACATTAAACATGATTTTAGGGCATTCTATAGCAAGAATGAGAGAAAAGATTTAATACAGAATAATTCTGGCAACACCTTCGAAAACTATTTATTTGGCTTAACAGAAAACTTCACCGACAGGTTCTCTATAAATGTAGATTATGGGCAAAGCAACATGGTGGATTTTTTTGGCAATAGCATCAACACCATTCAAACGCTTGGTGTGTTATTGAATGCCGAACTCCAAAAACAGAAATTCTTTTTAAATGCTGGGGTAAACCAAAATAAGAGCAGATTAGGCAGCACTGGCGGTGAGCAAACGAGAATGGGTTATACTTTACGTTTACAATACTATATCATTCCAAGCATTATCCTTGAAACAGAAGGCGGTTATATTCCTTTTAGAGACATGTTAGAAAGCAGGTATAACTATCAAGAGAAGTATGTATATGTTAGATTAAGTTATCTGTTTTTAAGAAAGAAACCAAAGGTTTAACTAGCCTAGCTTAATAATATTCCCATCCTCCATTTCTATGATTCTATTGGTACCTTGAGCAAAGGCAGGATCATGGGTAACTA
>CAYUDC010000259.1:0-283 GCA_964443415.1 uncultured Chitinophaga sp.
AAGATGGGAGTTATATCATCTTAAATGGAGATGCCTTTAATCAAAACCAAGCAGGAGATATAGATTTTGGAGCTTTGGCTGGTCTTAATGTAAGCCTTGGAAATGTGGCCAGCCTCGAGTTACGTTATGTGTATGGGTTTACTAACCAAATTAATACCCTAAGATATAAAGGAAGGCCTAGCACAGTTGAAGTGGCCTTGAAGTTGAGTGGTATAAAAATCAGAGATAAAATTGTAGAACAAGAGCAAACCCAAGTAAAAGAACTTAACAAATTTAGCAGAGG
>CAYUDC010000259.1:293-1607 GCA_964443415.1 uncultured Chitinophaga sp.
ACAAAATGGTAATACAAGAATTTAGAAACAACTATAGCTTCTCTAAAATTGCATTCTTTATGAATACCGATGCGCCCAAAGTAGCAAAGGGAGATTTTACGGATGTTTATGTAGATGAAATGATGAACAAGATTCCGGGCGGCTCGGCACCCGACTCTGGCAATTACTTTATTGCTTCGTTTATCGAAGATATTTCAGAAATTAGTAAGAAGCCAAGTTATGGTTTGTATGTATATGATAAGAACTTTATTCAGCTTGGAAAACCCTACAATGTCAACCAAAACTCTATGGGCATTTTTGTGGGTGGCGACCCAATGAATTATTTTAGAAGGGTAAAGGCTAATGCATATACGCCTGATGAATTTAGAAAAATCATCAGGCGCTTTAATAATAGATTACAATTAGCAAAAATACCAGTGAATAACTAGTAGCTGTTAAGCATCATTGGCATAATCAGCATCAAGATATCTTCGTCTGCTTCTTGCTCTGCTGGAAGAATTACACCGGCTCTGTTAGGTTGTGATAACTCAATCGCAATGGTGGCAGCATCCATGTTGTTTAACATCTCTAGCAAGTATTTTGAGTTAAAGCCAATTTCCATGTCTTCTCCTTCGTAGATACAAGCCATTTTCTCAACCGATTCGTTTTCAAAATCAATATCCTCGGCGCTAATGGTTAGCTCACTGCCCGCCATTTTTAAACGAATTTGATGGGTTGATTTATTGGAAGTGATAGACACACGTCTAACAGCCATCAAGAAATCTGTTCTGTCTACGGTGAGTTTATTAGGATTTTCGGTTGGAATGACCGCTTTGTAATCAGGATATTTCTCGTCTATTAACCTACAAGTTAAGCTTTGCTCGCCAAACTGAAACTGTGCATTTTGCTTGTTAAAAGAAACCTTTACCATGGTATCATCCGAAGGTAAAGAAGATTTTAAAAGGTTAAGGGCCTTCTTAGGTAAAATCAAAGAATCTTCTGCACCTGGCTTCACATCGTTTCTGGTAAACCTTACCAAACGGTTAGCATCTGTAGCCACAAAGGTGACATTGTTTTTAAACAATTGAAGATACACACCCGTAAGGTTTAATCTAATTTCGTCTGAACTGGTAGCAAACACCGATTTTGCCACTGCCTTTTGCAATACCTTGGCAGGAATTTCAAAAGCGTTTACATCTTCTAACTGAGGTGCCTTAGGAAACTCATCACTGCGCTGGGCAGTAAGTTTAAACCTACCACTTTCGTATTTAATTTCTACCGTACCTTTTTCTTCGTTGATAGAAAATGCCAATGGCTGATCGGCCAAAGTCTTAA
>CAYUDC010000260.1:0-1556 GCA_964443415.1 uncultured Chitinophaga sp.
TTCGGTTCAAACCGAACTAAAAAAAATTAGAAGCTTAATATTAGCCGAGGTGCCAGAGGCTGCAGAGAGCATGAACTATGGCATGCCTGCTTATAAATACAAGGGCAAGCCTTTGGTTTATTTTGCTGGATACAAAAATCACATTGGCTTTTATGCTACCCCACAAGGGCATACAGCCTTTGCCAAAGAATTAAGTAAATACAAACAAGGAAAGGGCTCCGTGCAGTTTCCTTTGGATCAACCCATACCTTACGAGTTAATTACCCAAATGGTGCAGTTTAAAAAGACCTTGGCCGATGCCCTACCAGAGAAAAAAGTATCGGCAAAAAAGGTGTTGAAGAAAGCAGCTGCTGAGGCGAAACCAATAGTGGCGCCTAGCAATTACTGTGAGTTTGCTGCCTCATTAGAAAAAGGACATGTTCATAAAATCTACCACGATACTGCTTATGGCTTTCCGATTGAAAATGATGATGAACTTTTTTGTAGGTTGGTTTTAGAAATTAACCAAGCAGGACTTAGCTGGACAACTATTTTAAACAAGCAAGAAAACTTTAGAAAGGCCTATCATCAGTTTCATATCAAAAAGGTTGCGGCCTACAAAGAAAAGGATATAGCTAGGCTATTGGCAGATGCTGGTATCATAAGAAATCGCTTAAAAGTGGAAGCTGCAGTTTACAATGCTCAAGTGATTATAACACTTCAAAAAGAGCATGGTAGTTTTAAAAATTGGTTAGATAAAAATCATCCTAAGTCTAAGGAAGAATGGATGAAGTTGTTTAAAAAAACATTCAAATTTACTGGAGGGGAAATTGTCAATGAATTTCTCATGAGCACAGGCTATTTGCCAGGTGCACATCATCATCACTGTCCTACCTATAAAAAGTTCATCAAAGCTAAGCCAGCTTTTCTTAAGGCTTAAGATTTTCGAGCATTACGGCGGTCATTTTATCTAAATCAAAGGCTGGTTTCCAGCCCCAATCTTGTTGGGCGCGACTATCGTCAATAGATTGCGGCCAGCTGTCTGCAATAGCTTGCCTAAAATCTGGTTGGTAAGAAATGCTAAAATTTGGAATGTGTTTACGAATACTTGCTGCAATTTCTTCTGGATTAAAGCTAATACCAGCCACATTATAAGAGCTCCTAATTTTAACTTGTTCTGCAGGTGCCTCCATTAAACTGATAGTGGCTCTAATGGCATCTTCCATGTACATCATCGGTAGGGTAGTTTCTGCGCTTAAAAAACACTCATATTGCTGGTTTTTTAAGGCTTCGTGGTAAATATGCACTGCATAATCGGTAGTACCTCCACCTGGTGCGCTTTTCCAGCCAATTAATCCAGGATAACGAATACTTCTTACATCTACTCCAAATTTTTGATGGTAATACTCACAATACCTCTCGCCTGCTTGTTTGCTAATGCCATAAATAGTATTGGGCTCCATCACTGTAAATTGTGGGGTATTTACTCGGGGTGTGGTAGGTCCGAATACAGCAATAGAACTTGGCCAATATACTTTTTTAATGATACCTTCTTTTGCTAAATCTAACACATGAAA
>CAYUDC010000261.1:0-1538 GCA_964443415.1 uncultured Chitinophaga sp.
AGTAAAACACCTTGTCTTTAGGTGTAAATAACTGGATGATGGAGTTTAAACTCATAATTAAAAAATTTTCGGAGCAAACTTAAGGGAATTGTTTCGACTTAACATTGAGTTAACAATAACTTAATATTCTTGCACCGATTTCTTAACATTAGAACAATTAAAAGTTGTTTAAGTGTTTGGAAACCATGCATATAAACTAACATTTTATGAATTACAAAAAAACCACGCAAGTGGGTAAATGGGTTTTTGTCCAGACGGCATTTCTATGCCTATTCGCATCAATTTTTTGGATAAAAAGTGATGTAAATGCTCAAACGGATAGTTTAAAAACTGGTCCAGAATTAAAACTTCAAACAAAAAGTGAGGTATCCAAACCATGGAACGAAACTTTTTCTATAAGAGGTTATTCTCAAATTAGGTACAACCGATTATTCGAAACTAATGAAAACTTGGGTTGTGAGCAATGTGATAGGTCATGGGGTAAAGATGGTGGTTTTTTTATGAGGCGACTAAGGATTATCTTCTTTGGACAAATAAGCAAACAAGTTTACTTTTACATTCAACCAGATTTTGCCAGCAGTCCGAGTTCTGATCGACTACATTATGGTCAGGTGAGGGATGCTTACGTAGATGCAGGAATTGATGCGGATAATGAATTTAGGTTTAGGTTAGGCCAAAGTAAGGTACCTTATGGTTTTGAAAACATGCAATCCAGTCAGAACCGTTTGGCCCTTGACAGAAATGATGCTTTAAACAGTGCAGTTTCTAATGAGCGTGATATCGGTGCTTTTTTTTATTGGGCTCCTAAAAAAACCAGAAAGATGTTTTCTTACTTGGTAAGCTCAGGATTAAAAGGCAGTGGTGATTATGGTGTTTTTGCCTTTGGTGCCTATAACGGTCAAACCGCTAACAATCCTGAGTTAAATAATGAATTACATTATGTAACACGATTAACCTATCCATTCGAGATTAAAAAGCAAATTTTAGAAATTGGTGCACAAGCCTATACTGGTAACTTTGTATTGTCAAAGTCAAATTTATCTACGGGGGTAAAGGCCAATGCCAATTTAAATTATTTAGATAGACGTGTGGCAGGATCAATCACTTTGTACCCGCAACCTTTTGGGTTTCAGGCAGAGTTTAATGTGGGTGAAGGGCCACGATTTAATAAACAATCTGATTCGATTGAAGTTGCACCATTAGAGGGTGGATATGTTTTATTAAATTATCAATTGAATTACCATAAGCACAAATTTTTCCCTTTTACAAGGCTACAGTATTATGATGGTGGTAAGAAGCACGAAAGAGATGCTCGCGCTTATAATGTGCGTGAGGCCGAGCTTGGGGTAGAATGGCAACCAGTAAAGCAATTTGAACTTGTTTTGATGTATACCTTTTCTGAAAGAAGATACGAAGATTTTCAAAAGCAGGATAATCTTCAAAAGGGAAGGCTACTGAGAATACAAGCCCAATATAACTTTTAAAAAAAAAGCGGGGTTGCCACTGGCAACCCCGCTTTTTTTTAAAAGAAAATATAC
>CAYUDC010000262.1:0-1528 GCA_964443415.1 uncultured Chitinophaga sp.
GCTTGTGCGGTACTTGCTGTTTTGCCTGTACCTATTGCCCAAACTGGTTCATAGGCAATTACCACAGATGACATTTGATTAGCATTCAAATGAAATAAACCTTCTTTGATTTGTTTCTCTAGAACAGCAAAATGAGTATTACTTTCACGTTCTTCTAAGGTTTCGCCGCAACAATAGATTGGATTTAAACCAGCATTTAAAACTGCATCCACTTTGCGTGCCAACCAATCATTGTGTTCGCCAAAGTATTGTCTGCGTTCGCTATGGCCAATGATTACATAAGAAGCTCCAGCGCTTTTAATCATGTCTGTGCTTATTTCTCCTGTATAAGCTCCACTCGGATGATTGCTACAATTTTGTGCGCCAGTACTTACATTCACGGCATCTGAGCTTAGTTTAGAAACCGAGGCAATATGGGTAAATGGAGGAATGAGCACCACTTGTGCGCTGCCATGGTATTCGTCTTTTACCATGTTAACTACTTCAGAAGCTAAGGCCAAGCCTTCTTCTAAATTTTTGTTCATCTTCCAATTTCCGGCAATAATTTTCTTTCTCATTTGATTTAATATTAAGGGTTGTCATTGCTTTGGGTTTCCCAAAACCTGTATTTTTTACTTTGTTCAAAAATGTACTTATAAATGGCCTTATCCTCTTCGGTAAATGCCACATTTCTACGCTTGCACATGGCTTCGGCAGTTTTATAAAATTTAACCAAAGCAAAAGTGTCAAATCCTTGTGCACCGCCCCAACTAAAGCTTGGAATGAAATTTCTTGGAAATCCTGCACCAAAAATATTGGCACCAACGCCTACCACCGTGCCCGTATTAAACATAGTATTAATGCCGCATTTGGCATGATCGGCCATCATCAGTCCGCAAAAAGTAAGTCCTGTCTTTTCGAATCTTTCTGTTTTATAACTCCATAATTTCACCTCATCATAGGTGTTTTTTAGATTTGAGTTATTGGTATCAGCACCCATGTTCACCCATTCGCCAATTACAGCATTGCCCACAAATCCATCATGTCCTTTGTTACTGTAGGCGTAAAATATGGCATTGTTAACCTCGCCTCCTACCTTACAATGAGGCCCCAAGGTGGTTGGGCCATAGATTTTAGCATCCATTTTTAAACCAGCATCCTCGCACATGGCAAATGGGCCGCGTATTTTGCAGCCTTCCATAATTTCGGCATTCTTTCCAATATAAATGGGGCCGGTACTGGCGTTCAAAATAGAAAATTGCACTTTAGCACCTTCTTCGATAAAAATGTTTTCTGGCGAAACAAATTGATTGCCTGATGGAATAGGTTGCGATTTTCTTCCACGAGTGATTAAGTTGAAGTCGGCCTCTATTGCTTCTCCATTTTTAGAAAATAAATCGTAGGGGTAGTTTACTTGCAGCAAGTGTTCTGATTTGCTTTCTACACATTGATAACTAGATTTATCTTCATTAAAGCTAGCAATATCATTGGCATTCGAGGCTCGCAACCGCGCGGCAGCGACGTTGCGGGTACACTTGGGTCCGTGGGG
>CAYUDC010000263.1:0-1519 GCA_964443415.1 uncultured Chitinophaga sp.
GCATCGTGCACCAATTCGGCAGCGCGTCCATGGTCTATGTGGCGGTCTGATTCTGCATTGGCCAATACAATATCTGGTTGATACTTTCTAATCACCTGAATGACTTTCAACAGGTGTTGTTCATCTCTGGTAAAAAAGCCATCTCTAAAGCCAAGGTTTTCTCTCACATGTATGCCCAGGATGGCGGAGGCTTTGGCTGCTTCTTCAAATCTAAGTTCTACCGAACCACGGGTACCCAATTCGCCACGCGTGAGGTCTATGATGCCCACCTTATATCCTTTTTTGAGGTGTGTCACGATGGTGCCACTGCAGGATAATTCTATATCATCAGGATGGGCCGCAAAGGCTAAAATATCCAGTTTATGCATGATTATTTACCGTTGCGTTGTTCATAATCCTTGATAATCTCTTTGATTTGCTCTGCGCTGATTCTTTTAGCGATGATTTTCTTGTTTTCATCTAATACATAAATCACTGGAGTGCTATAGATATCGTAAAGCCTTCTAAAACCAGTTTCGTTATTTGGATCATACACATTTAACCAAGGTAGTTTATTATCTCTCACATAGTTTTTCCAATCTTCGCCATTTGGAGTTAAGCTTACCCCATAAATGTCGAAGTATTTTGGTGCTGGTAATGTTCCAGGTTTGTTAGGCTTCTGGCTGCCAGGTGGGTTGTATTCGGCGTAAATGTTTTTTAGCTTAGGCATTTCTTCTTTACACTTTCCACAACCTGCATCCCAAAATACCACAATGGTGTATTTAGCCCTCATGTTATACAGGCTATGATAAACATGCGAAGTATCTAGCATGGTAAGGTTGGGAGCTTTATTGCCCAAAAGATTATTTCTTAAGTTATTGGCTCTGTCTTGCATTTTGGCAATCACCGTTTCATCGGCCCACCAAGCTTTTCCTTTGCTGTAGTAGTTATCTACCATGTGCACAAAAACCTTGTCCATTCCCATAAACTGAGAAGTTTCGTAATGGTTGGTGATCCAAAATAAACAGTATTTAAAGTTCTCTCTTCCAGCAGCAGCTTTGCCTAATACAATGTCGGCAGATTTTATAATGCTATCTGGCATTTGTGGGGTAAGGCGTTTCATAAATCCTTCTAGTTTAGCATGAAACACAGGTGTTCTTACGATACGCTCATCCGCCCAATCAAAGTTATCGAAGTAATGTTTGTAGTAATATTGGTATTGGAAGTTAGAATCAATGATTTCACCTTTTTCGTTTTTGGGTGCATCTGGAATTTCAATATCCGTCATAATCCTAAATATTTTGCTTAGCAAAACATTTGGATTTTCGGCCATCAATTGCTTGCGGTATTCCATAAGGTCGGAAGTAATTTTCCTATATTCTCCTTCTAACCTTCTTTGCGCAGAAGTATCGCCTGCAGCCTTGGCTTCTTTAATTTTGCCATCTAATTCATAGGCTGCTTTTCCTTTTACAGAAGTGTATCGGGTATAGGTAAAAAACACCTCGTTTTCTTTAGAACCTTTGATCTTCATATTTTGAAT
>CAYUDC010000264.1:0-1513 GCA_964443415.1 uncultured Chitinophaga sp.
ATTTTACTTACGCATGCAGGATGACGTAATAAGCTCTTAGGTGTCATTACTACCAATGGCAATCTAATATCTTTATGTTTTACCTGGCGTCTTAATGCGTGAAAATAATTGGCAGGCGTGGTAATGTTACAAACTTGCATATTCCAGTTGGCGCAAAGTTGTAAGAACCTTTCTAAACGAGCTGATGAGTGCTCTGGTCCTTGGCCTTCGTAGCCATGTGGTAATAGCAAAGTTAAACCGCTAAAGGTTTTCCATTTGGTGGCGGCACTGGCCAGATATTGATCGATGATGATTTGTGCACCATTGGCAAAGTCGCCAAACTGGGCTTCCCAAATGGTTAAATCGTTTGGCCTAACCATGCTATAACCATACTCAAAGCCAAGTACGGCATATTCACTTAATAATGAATTATAGAACTTTACTTTTCCTTTCTTTAACTCGCCTAAGCTATCAAACACATTATGGATTTTCTCTGAATCCTCTTGCTTGATAATGGCATGACGGTGACTAAAGGTTCCGCGTTCTACATCTTGACCTGTCATGCGTACATTGTGACCTTCTTTGCTTAAAGTAGCATAAGCCAATAACTCGCCCATGGCCCAATCGTAGCTGTTTTGCTCGATCATGCCTTTGCGGTCTTTAAACAATTTTTCTATTTTATTAAAGGCCTTAAAGCCTTCAGGAATATTGGTAAGTAAATTGGCTAATTCAAGCAATTCTTCTTTGCCAACTGCTGTTCCATCCGATTTTAAGAAGTCGTCTTGATTAGATTGTCTAAAGCCATCCCAAAGGTTTTGCAAGAAATTCTTAGGTTTAGAAGGTTCGGCTCCTTTGGCACTTTCTAACTTTTCTTGTAATTGCTTTCTAAAGGAGCTTTCCATTTCTTTAGCCAAGGCTGCTTCTACACTGCCTGTGGCCAATAGTTTTTGATTGTATAATTCCCTTGGATTAGGATGAGTAGAAATGGCCTTATATAACACAGGTTGTGTAAACCTAGGTTCATCACCTTCGTTGTGGCCATACTTTCTGTAACCTAAAAGGTCTATAAATACATCGCTGTTAAATTCTTGGCGGTATTCCATGGCCAACTTCACTGCAAAAATAACCGCTTCTACATCATCTGCGTTTACATGAAACACAGGGCAAAGCGTTGTTTTAGCAACGTCTGTGCAATAAGTAGAGGTTCTGGCATCGGTGTAATTGGTGGTAAAGCCAATTTGATTATTGGCCACAATATGAATACAACCACCCACATTATAGGCTTTTAAGCCCGCCATTTGTAAAACTTCATACACAATACCTTGGCCTGCCACCGAGGCATCTCCATGAATTAATATCGGCGCAATTTTATCGTGGTCGCTATGGTGTTTAAACTCCATCTTGGCGCGGGTAATACCTTTTACCACTGGGTTTACTGTTTCAAGGTGAGAAGGGTTTGGACTTAAGCTCAAGTGTACTTTTTTGCCATTGCTGGTGGTAATGTCTGAGCTGTATCCTAAGTGATACTTTACAT
>CAYUDC010000265.1:0-1500 GCA_964443415.1 uncultured Chitinophaga sp.
TATAAATGGAAAGCAAACTAAAACTTTGAATGATGAAAGCACTGGCTATAACAGCTAGAGTTTCTTGGTGGCCGCAGGCCAAGCCATGAAAATGGTCTTCTGCAAACTCTGGTTGAAACCCCAATTCATTCTTCAGCCCGATTTCAGCCAATTTAAAAATAAAGTTTAATCCGAATTAAACCTTTAAACATTTTTAAAGTCTAATTAGAAATTCTAATCATTCTATACCTATGAAAAGATATAATTCAATCATGATTGCTACATTATTAATTGTAGGTTTTGGTTTACTTTCATGTAATAAAGAAGATGCCTTTCAACCAAATGAAGAGCGAGTATTAAATCTACCCCAAACGCCTTTTGACTATTCTAGTCTTAATCTGCCAAGTCATTTTACCACAAATGCTGGTGGTCCATTACCTACCTCTATCAATGGCACTGATAATACCCCTTCCACAAATCCAATAAGTAATGAGGGTGCTACACTTGGTAGAGTTTTATTTTACGACAAAAAATTAAGTGCAAACGCAACCATTTCTTGTGCTTCTTGCCATAAACAAGATAAAGGGTTTTCGGATGATGCTATTTTAAGTTTAGGATTTAATGGAGGAAAAACGGGTAGGCATTCTATGACCTTAATCAATGCGAGATTTTATCAACGTGGACGATTTTTTTGGGATGAAAGAGCCGCTACTTTAGAAGAACAAGTTTTAATGCCTTTCCAGGATTCTGTTGAAATGGGAATGACTTTAGAACAAGTTGTAAGTAGAGTTCAAGAACAATCCTATTATCCCGAACTTTTTCAGAATGCATTTGGTTCAACAGAAATTACATCGGATAAAATATCTAAAGCATTGGCTCAATTTGTGAGAAGTATTGTGAGTTATTCAAGTAAATATGACCAAGGTAGGGCTATGGTGGCTAACCCTGGCGCAAACTTTCCAAATTTTACAAATGAAGAAAACATTGGAAAGAATCTGTTTTTTGCCCCTATCGCTCAAGGCGGTGGAGCTTGTTTTGGGTGTCATACTACAGAAGCATTTATCAGCGCTAACCCTGGACCACAAAACAACGGATTAGACTTATCCTCTACAACTGATTTAGGAGCTGGTAGCGTTTTTACTAATCCAATATTTGTTGGAAGGTTTAAAACTACCAGTTTAAGAAGTATTGAACTTACGGCACCTTATATGCACGATGGTAGATTTGCTACTTTGGAACAAGTGGTGGAGCATTATAATAGCGGAATAAAAGCTCATCCCAATCTATCCCCTGCATTAACCGATATGAACGGAAATCCTGTTAAATTAAACTTTACAAGTTCCCAAAAAGCCGCATTAGTAGCTTTTCTGAAAACATTAACAGATTACAGTGTTAGTAAAGAAACTAAATGGAGTAATCCCTTCAAATAAAAAATGTCATTAAACATCCTGGCCGATAGGCACCACCCCTACTCCTTCCAAACCGAAGGAAACAAGATATAGGCTAAAGCCACCACTAACA